>NZ_JBFAKM010000039.1:67365-84221 GCF_040655695.1 Polymorphospora sp. NPDC050346
CGGACCGGGGCGATGCCGCTGCCGCCGGCGATGAGCAGGGCGTTGTCGCGGGTGCGGTGGGCGGCGGTGAAGGTGCCCGCCTTCCATGTCCACAATCGGCATCATGTGATCGACCGGTGGCGCTGCGCATCCGGGCGTCCCTACGATCTACGCCATGAGCGATTGGGTCTGGATCGTCGGCGGTGCCGCGGTGGTTCTGGCCGCCGCGATGGTCACGGTGCTGGCCGTACGCCGGCGCAGGGCCCGCAACGCCGACCCGCTCGCGGCCGCCCGGCGCGCCATCCGGCAGAGTTCGCGCGACCAGCGGCGCCGCGGCGGCCGGACCACGATCCGTGGTCAGGGACAGGGCGGCGACAGCAGTCACACGTCAGCGGTGACAAGCGACTCCGGCGGTGCCGCCTGACGCCGGAGCGACCACCGTCCACTACTTCCGGTCAGCGCCCCCACGCACTCCGGTGCGCCCGCCCGGGCCACCGGACCGCGAGGCAGGCGAGCATGAAAATCGCGTAGGAGATGGCGTACGGAGCCCATCCGTCGCCCCGGAGCAGGACGACCAGCGCCATGACCAGGGCGGTGGTGGTCGCGGTCGCCAGCATCTCCAGCCAGTACGCCCTCATGTCCACGCCCCGATCGCCAGCGACATCGCGGTTTCTACAGGTCATTCTCCCATCGGCCGCCAGGAACCCGAAGCGATTCCTACGCCGGTTTGCGGGCCCTGACCGCGAACGTGGTCGGGCAGGGGGCGCCGCCCTCGTCGAACCGTTCGAGCACCAGCCCGGCGTCGAGGAACGCGTGCAGCAGTTCGGGCAGCGGCCGGTGCATGGCGCCGACCTTGTCGCGTACGCCCTGGTCGGTCCAGGACTCGTGGGTCCAGTACGTGTCCAGGTAGCCGGGCCGGATCACGATCGCGGTGCTGTCGGCGCGGTCGGCGAACCCGCCGCAGAAGCACGGGTGCACTCCGATGTGGACGAACACGCCACCGGGCCGCAGGATCCGGGCCGCCTCGCGTACGACGTCGGGGTAGTCGGGCATGTCGGTGTGCACCATCACCGCGACCGCGGCGGGTACGGCGTCGTCGCGTACCGGGATCCGTCGCGCGTCGGCCCGGGCGATCGGCAACCGGCCCCGGGCGTGGCGCAGCATGCCGGCGGAGAGGTCCACGCCGAGCGGGGTCCAGCCCAGGTCACGGATCTGCCCGGCGTGGGTGCCGGTGCCGCAGCCGATCTCCAGGCACCGGCCGGTGCCTGGACCCAACAGGCCGGCGAGAAGGCGCCGGACGCCGATCGGGTCGGAATCACCCTGCTCGCCCAGGAACTCGGTCTCGTACCAGTCCGCTATCCCGTCGTACGCCGCCAGCCGCACCATGCGATCCTCCCCGGGTTCGCGCGCGGCGGTCCGCCGCGCAGCATCCATTGGCTCCCACGTCGGCCGTTTCCCGCCGACCTGTTCGCGGTCAGCGCAAGCCCTTCCGGCGCCCAAGATCCCGGTGATCAGGGAGCTGGAGCCTGGACGCGCCGACGACACGCGCGACTTGATCCCTGATCATGCAGATCTTGGGGCAGGGGATCTTGGGGCACGAAATCAGGAGGCAAACGGGCTTGCTGTCGTGGCAACCTGGGGTGATGGACGACAACCTGGACAGCGTGCTCGCCGCGGTCGGCCCCCGCCTGCGTACGCTCCGCCGGCAGCGGGAGATCACCCTGGCCAACCTGGCCGCGACGACCGGCATCTCGGTGTCGACCCTGTCCCGGCTGGAATCCGGTCAGCGCCGCCCCACCCTCGAACTGCTCCTGCCGCTCGCCCGGGCGTACGGCGTGCAGATCGACGAACTCGTCGGCGCGCCGCCGACCGGCGACCCCCGGGTCCATCTGCGCCCGGTCACCCGCAACGGGATGACGATGATCCCGCTGACCCGCCGCGCGGGCGGGGTGCAGGCGTACAAGCTGCTCATTCCGGCCCGCCCGGACCCCGACCCGCAGACCCACGAGGGCTACGAGTGGATGTACGTGCTGAACGGCCGGTTGCGGCTGGTCCTCGGCGACAAGGATCTTGTGCTCAGCGAGGGCGAGGCCGCCGAGTTCGACACCCGGGTGCCGCACTGGTTCGGCAGCGCCGAGCCCGGCCCCGTCGAGGTGCTCAGCCTCTTCGGCCGGCAGGGCGAACGCGCACACCTGCGGGCGAAATCGGTCCACTGACCCGCCCGGGCCGTCCCCCGACCAGCCGGACCGCCGTCACCCTCACCGGTCCGGGTCGACCCCGGCACCGACGCCGGGGTGCCCTTCGCTGGCGGCGAGGATCTTCTTGCGCCGCCGGGCCGGCAGCCGGTCGACATACGCAAGGCCGTCGAGGTGGTCGACCTCGTGCTGGAAACAGCGGGCGAGCGTACCGGTGCCGTCGAGGCGGATCGGCGCCCCGTGCCGGTCGAATCCGGTGACCGAGGCGGTCGCGGCCCGGGCCAGGTCGGCCCGCTCCCCCGGTACGGACAGACAGCCCTCGGAGTCGAGCACGAGTTCCCGCTGGTCGGGCAGGTGCAGCACGGGATTGACCACGTGGGCGACGGTGTGGACGCCGGTGGCGTCGGGGCAGTCGACGACGAAGATCCGGGCGTCGACGCCGATCTGGTTGGCCGCCAGGCCCACCCCTTCGGCGGCGTACATGCTGGCGAACATGTCGTCGATCAGCGCCGCGAGGGCGTCGTCGAACTCGGTGACCGGCGCGCAACGCCGGTGCAGGACCGGGGCGCCGTAGCGGGTGATCGGCCTCGGGGTACCGGAACGCGTCTCCACGGTTGCCTATCGTATGCAGTTGCGAGCCAATCGCAGTAGGCGACGTACGCCGGTGGCCGGCGGGGGCCGCCACGGTCGCCGTACCCTGGTCCGGGTGACTACGGTGCGGGACAGGATCGAGGCGGTGGTCCGCGGCGGCGTGGGCTACGAGGCCGGGCTGGACGCGCTGACCGTCGTCCCGGCCGCCGAGGTCGACCCGATACTCGTCGACGTCCTGCACGACGCGTTCACGCGGCTGTGGCGGGGCGGCTGGCAGCCGGTCGAACTGCACCGGGTCGTGGCCCGCAACGGCACCGTGACGCACGCCCACCTGGTGACCGACGCGGTCGCCGCCCAGCTTCGCCGGTTCCCGCGCGAGAGCGTCGACGAGCGGTGGCTGAGCCAGGCCGATGCGCTGGGCGCGCACGTCTGGTGGCGGGACCCCGGCGGCTACCTCGGCGACCTGGCCGGCCGGTGGAAGCTCGACCGGGTGGCCGTACTCGATCTGGTGTTGACCCTGCTCGGAATCCTGGCCGAACTGCCGCCGGTCGAGGTACTGATCCCGCCGCCCGGCACCGCCGCGCGGACCGCCGGCCCGCGCGGCCGGGTCGACCACCGGCTGCTGGACCGGGTACGCGCCCTGCTGGCCAAGGCGGAGTCGACCGCCTATCCGGCCGAGGCGGAGGCGTACACGGCCAAGGCCCAGGAACTGATCGCCCGGCACAGCCTGGACGAGGCGCTGTCGGCGGCGCGGGACGACGCCGCGACGGTGGTGCCGTTCGCGCGGCGGATCGGCGTCGACCACCCGTACGAGAGCGAGAAGGCGTCGCTGCTGGACGCGGTGGCCCGGGCCAACCGCTGCCACCTGGTGTGGTCACCGGAGTTCGGGTTCGCGACCGTCTTCGGCTTCGACGCCGACATCGACGCGGTCGACCTGCTCCACGCGTCGCTGCTGGTGCAGGCGCACCGGGCGATGGCGCGGGCCGAGCCGCCGGGCGGCAAGGCCGGCCGGGCCCGGCTGAAGGCGTTCCGGCAGTCGTTCCTGGTCGCGTTCGCGGTTCGGATCGGCGAGCGGCTGGCCGGTGCCGCGAAGGCGGCGCTGGAGGAGGCGATCCGGCCCACCGGCCCCGTCGCGGAGCCCGGTCCCGTGGCGGCGACCGACCTGCTGCCGGTGCTCGCCGCCCGTGACGAGCAGGTGCGGGAGACGATGGACCGGGTCTTCCCGCGTACGGTCCGGGCCCGGGGCAGCCGGGTCGACAGCCGGGAGGGCTGGGAGTCCGGCCGCGCCGCCGCCGACCGGGCCGACCTCGGCACGGGCGGCTGACCGGCCGCCTGTCCCGGCGAAGTGAACCGCCCGGGGCGGCGGGATTGTCGGGTGGTGCTCAGTCCCGCAGCGCGGCGGCGAGGAGGTCCCGGGTCGCCGCGTCGAAGGCGACCAACCGGACCTGCTCGACCTCGGTGGCGGTTTCCCGGATCGTCGCCACGGCGATCCGGGCCGCCCGGTCCGGTGGGAAGCCGTAGACGCCGGTGGCGATCGCGGGAAAGGCCACGCTGCGGGCGCCGATCTCGTCGGCCACCGCGAGACCGCGCCGGTAGCAGGAGGCCAGCAGCTCCGCCTCGCCGTGGTCGCCGCCCTCCCAGACCGGCCCGACGGTGTGGATGACGTGCCGGATCCGCGGCCCGAGGTCGAACGCGGGCGTGGCGACGGCCTCGCCGGGCAGGCACGGGGCGAGGGCGGCACCGGCCTCGGCGAGCCGGGGCCCGGCCGCCCGGTGGATCGCGCCGTCGACGCCGCCACCGCCGAGCAGCGACTCGTTGGCGGCCGTCACGACCGCGTCCACGTCCTCCTCGGTGATGTCACCGAGCACCACTTCGATCCTGGTCATGGCGCCGATGATGGCACGGTTCCCGCCCGCTCGCGGATGCCGCGTTCATGACGCCGCCTGGCCGGTAGCGGTTCGCGGTGGTGCGGCCGGGCGCAGCAGGACGACGCCGTCGAGGACGCGGCGGCTGGCCGGGACCGGCGGGCCGGGCGGTCGGCCCATCGGCCGCGCGGCCGGACGCCGTACCGGCAGCAGCCGGTAGTCGGCGACCGCCCAGCCGGCCCGCTCGACGGTGTCCATCGACTCCAGACCGTGGAGGGCGAGGCCGGCCCGGGCCCGGCCGGCGACTGCCGCCATTGCCCGCGCCGAGTCGGCCGACACCACGTCGGCCAGCCAGCCGGTCACCGCCGGCAGGCCGCCGAGCGTGGCGGCGAGCCCGGCCAGCTCGGCCGGCGGCAGGTAGACCAGCAGCCCTTCGGTCACCAGGACGGCCGGACCGTCGACGCCCAGCGCCGGCAGCCCGCGTACGTCGCCGGGAATCCGGCGCACCGGGCAGCTCGGTTCCGCCCCGCCGAGCACGGTCGCCTTGCGGGCCAGGATCTCGGGCGCGTCGACCTCGACGTACTCCCGGCAGCCGGAGAGATCCAGCCGGTACGGCCGGGTGCACAGCCCGGCGCCGAGGTTGACCACCGTGGTGCCCGGGTGGCGGCGTACCTCCTCCAGCAGCAGCCCGTCGATAAGCGTGGTCCGGTGCACGACCTCGTCCCGGCCAGCGGCGAGCAGGGCCCGGCCGGCCGTGTCGAGCGCGTCCAGGAACAGTTCGGCGTACGGGTCGGTGAGCCGGGGTGCGGGCTGGCGGGTCTCCTCGGCCCGGCACGCCGCGGCGACGAGGGCGGTCGCCTGGATCTCTCCGGCTACTCCCACCGCGTCATTCCCCTCCCACCCGCGTCATTCCCCTCCTCACCGCGTCACTCCCAGCGGAAGAGCCAGGCCGACACCGCCGCGCAGACGGCCAGCGTGCCGGCGAGCACACCGATGCCCAGGCCGAGGGAGTCGCCGCCCCGGTCGAGCCAGGCCCACTTCAACGCGTCGATGGCGTACGTCAGCGGTAGCGCGTCGGCGATCCGCTGCATCCCGTCGGGCATGATCTCCAGCGGCACGGTGGCCCCGGTCAGGAAGATCATCGGGAAGTAGACGATGTTGGCGATGACGATCGCGGTCTGCTCGCTGGGGGCGAGGGACGCGATGACCATGCCGATGCCGAACATGGCGGCCGCCGCCAGCAGCGCGATCCCGACGAACGCGGCCAGGTGGGCGGGCGGGTTGAGCCCGTACGCGAGCATGCCGACGACGATGAGCAGGACCGTGCCGACGGCGCAGATCGCGGCGTTGATCAGCACCTGGGCGGTCAGGAACTGGCCGGGCCGGGCCGGGGTGGCGCGCAGCCGGCGCAGGAAGCCGCGGGAGCGGTATTCCACCATGCCGAGCGGGAAGCTCATCAGCCCGGCGACCGCGATGACGAGCCCGACGTACGCCGGCACCGAGACGTCGACGGTGCCGAGCCCGTCGAACTGCTCGCTGGGGTCGTTGCCGTAGATGCCGCCGAAGATGGCCAGCACCATGACCGGGAAGGCGAGGCCGAAGAAGAGCGGCGGGAAGTTGCGCAGCATGCGCTTGGTCTCGAAGGCGAGCACGTTAGTGAACATGGGTCTGCTCTTCCGACAGGGTGAGGTAGACGTCTTCCAGCGAGGCGGCCAGCGGCCGGGCGGCGATGCCCCGGTCGGCGAGCACCCCGTCGACACGCTCGCGGGAGCCGGCGTCCTCGGCCCGGACGAGCAGCCGGTTGCCGGCCGGGGTGACGCTGACCCCGGCCAGGGCGGTGAGTTCGGCGCGCAGGGCGGTGTCGGCGGCGACGCCTTCGAGCATCAACCGGTCGCCGCCGCCGGCGTGCTCACGGACCAGTTCGGCCGGCGAGCCCGTCGCGACGAAGCGACCCTTGACCAGGATGCCGACCCGGTCACAGAGGTATTCGATCTCCTCCATGTGATGCGAGGTCAGCAGGATGGTCAGCCCATCGTTGTTGCGCCGCCGCAGCTCCTCCCAGATGACCCGGCGGGCGGCCGGGTCGAGGCCGGTGGTCAGCTCGTCGAGGAAGACCACGTCGGGGCGGCCGAGCAGGGCCAGCGCGAGCGACAGCCGCTGCTGCTGGCCGCCGGAGAGCTTGGCGACCTGCTTCTTGCGGTGGCTGGTCAGACCGAACTGTTCGAGCAGCTCGGGATAGCCGGCCCCGTCCGGATAGAAGCCCGCGAACAGCCGGCACACGTCGTCGACCGACGCCCGGGGCGGGTAGGCGGAGTGCTGCAACTGCACGCCGGCGATGCGGGCCATCCGGTCCCGGTCGACGCGCGGGTCGATGCCGCCGACCCGGATCTCGCCGGCGTCGGGGCGACGCAGCCCTTCGAGGCATTCGAGCAGGGTGGTCTTGCCCGCCCCGTTGGGGCCGATCACCCCGACGATCTCTCCCTTGTCGACGGTCAGGTCGACGCGGTCGACGGCCACCACCTCGCCGTAGCGGACGGTGACACCTCTGGCCTCGATCACCCGGGCCTCCTCATCTGCGGCGGGCCGGCCGGGACGGTGGCCCGCTGGGCGCTGGTGTTGGTGTAGTAACCGGCGAACGAGGCGTGCACGAGCAGGGCCGGCAGCACGCTCGCCTCCACGATGGTCAGCAGCCCGCACACCAGCGACAGCACGATGCTGGACACGGCGAGCACGAAGGCCTGGAGGCGCTGCTCGGTCAGCAGCACCTGGGCGGTGGTGAAGATCAGGCCGCTGACCACGACCGCCAGCCACGCCGGGGCACCGGCGACGAGCAGCCCGGCGAGCAGCACACCACGGAAGACGAACTCCTCCACGGCCGCGCTGACCATCGGCACGCTCCACCGCCAGCGGCGGGGCAGGACCAGGATCTCCTGCACCCAGCGCACCCCGGAGACCGCTCCCGGTACGTCGACGCGGGGCGCGAAGGCGTAGAGCATCGACATGGCGAACGAGGTGAGCGCGCTCGCCCCGACGACCGCGAGCAGGGTACGCCCGATGCCCGCCCAGCTGACGTCCCAGCTCAGTACGCCCACCACGTCGACGTCGCCGAGCCGGGCCAGCACCGCCGCGGCGAGCAGGCCGAGGGCGAGGTAGATGACGGTGCCCAGGATGGGGAAGACGTACTTCGCGGGCAGGTTGGTGCGGGAGGCGACCGCGAGCCGGATCCGCTGACGGCGGCGCGGGTCGGCGAACGGCAGCCGGTAGAGCGCCAGCCAGGCCGCGGTCACGACGACCGACAGCCCGGCGAACAGCCAGACCTGCCCGGTCACGGGCGACTCCAGCGTGGCAGCAGCACGAGCACCACCAGGTTCTGCACGACGTGGGCGATCAGTGGTACGAGCAGACTATGTCCACTCAGGATGAAAAGCGCGCCGAGCCAGAGCCCGGTGAGGGTCTTCTGGGCCACGGTCAGCCAGCCGTAGTAGAGGTGGTTGAGGCCGTACACGAGCGCGGTCAGACCGACCGCGATTGGGCTGAGCAGGCCGAACGGGTCGAGCAGCAGGCCGAGGGCGACGCTGCGGAAGAGGATCTCCTCGGCGACGGCGATCCCGAGGGCGGCCAGCACCCGCAGCGGGCCGAGCCCGACCCGCTCGTGCACCCCGATGCCGCCGACCCGCTGCCGCCGGGCCAGCAGCACCCCGGCACCGAGCAGGTATTCCAGGAACGGGGCGGCCAGCCCGAGGACGACCGCGACGACGTACCAGAGGGGGTTGCCGGTGGTGAGGACGACCAGGCCGGCCGGTGCCACCGCCACCGCGAGGGCGGCGACGGCGAGCAGCGCGACGGCGAAGCCGGCCTCGGGCGGGAACCGGCGGGCGGCGACCGGTACGCCCGGCCGGGCCGGCCCGCCGGCCCCGGTCAGCAGCAGCCGGAACGCCTGACCGGGGAACGCCACACTGACCAGCACCAGCAGGCTAAGGGAGAGGATGGGGGTGCTCATTGGTCACTCCGCCGTAGCTGAGCATCCGTGGATGGGCCTTGGGCGGCATTCCGGGCAGGCACATGCTGAGCAGTTCCGGGATGAGAACCCGGACCACCTTCCAGTTGGTCTCGGCCAGTTCCGGTGGGGTGATGTCGAGGTAGCAGGCCCACTCGCTGACCCCGCCGACCATCTTGATCAGCGCGCTCAGGGTCTCCTCGTGGTCGCCGAGCGCCGGGATCTCGCTGAGCTTCACCGAGGTGCCGGAGAACCGCCCCGCGACGATCTCCCGCTTGCGCCGGGCGTCCTGCGGGCTGGCGTAGAACAGGACGTTGGTGTCCAGGTCGAGGTAGGGCGAGGTGTTGACGGCCGCGTGCACCGAGGTGGTGTCGAAGATGGCCGAGTACATGCCGAGGCCGGTGATCGCGGCGCTCTCCATCGTGCCGCGCAGGACCGCCGAGCGCGGGTCGCCGTCGCCCTGCACGCCGAAGCTGATCAGCGGCAGCGCGTCGGTCTTGCGGTCGAGGAAGACCCCGACGGTTGGCAGCGGCAGCTCTGGCCGGGTCAGGTAGCCGGCCTTGATCCGGTATTCGGAGTCCGGGCCGAGCTTCATGCTGGCCAGCACCCGCAGGACGTCCTCGTCGTCGATGACCACCGACGGCGCGGGGGTCGGCGTGTACCAGTTCAGGATGAACGAGTCGATCTGTACGGCCTCGATCAGCGCGTTGCGCAGCGCCCGGTCGAGGCTGACGTGGGCCGCGGTGCCGGTGGAGAACGACGGGGTGAAGAGCAGGTCGCCGTGCTCCTCGCTGCTGGTGAAGCCGAGGAAGAAGAGCTGGGCCGGGACCCAGACGTCCTCACCGGGGCGGACCAGTGACGGGCAACGTACCCAGGCGATCTTGTCGTCCTCGGTCGGCGGGCGACCGGTGTAGCGGTGCAGCCGCTTGCTCAGTGCCTCCTGCTGCGCCGGGTCGAGAATGCCGAGCAGGTCGAGAGGCATGCAGGCCCCCTCCTGGCTCAGCTCGCGCCGGGTGGCGTAGCGGAACTCCTGGTCGAACATGCGGATGGCGGTCATCGCGCCGTACCGCTCGACGCTCTCCCCCATCAGCTTGATCAGGGCTTCCTCGTTGTAAAGCCCGTATCCGCTGAGGTGGTACTGCACCTGGAGGTGCGGGTCGTTCATGATCGAGCGGTGGTAGTGGGGCATCGTCGCCGTCATCGCCCGCATCTGCGGCTCGCCGGGGATGTCTGCGACCGAGACGAGGAAGCCGGGCATGATGCCGGTCTGGTTGCCGCCCAGGTGCCGGTAGCGCCGCAACAGGTGCGGCATCGGCGGGTAGTGCGTCAGTCCAGTCACCGCAGCACCTCGGCGACGATCCGGTCGACGGCGGCCCGACTGTTGAAGTTGATCTCCTTGAGCCGCTGCCGGGAGACCTTGCCGCACGCCGGGCAGTTCGGCATCCGCAGCAGGTCCTGGGCCTGGATCTCCCAGGTCGGCAGGTGGATGCTCAGCGCCCGGCCGGAGAACCGCGACGAGCCGACGGCGGCGTGCAGGTAGCCCTCGGTCAGCGCCATCACGGTCAGCATGCTCATCATCGGCGCGTCGGTCGGCCGTTCCACCTGCGCGCCCATCGGCGAGCGGGCGAAGTCGTGGTAGGTCACGTGGTCTTCGAGCCGGGCCAGGGCCCGCTGCTCGAAGCATTCGAAACAGCCGGTGTGCGGCGATCTGACGCCGACGACCGAGATGAACGGCCCGTCGATGAACGCGCTGACCCACGGCACGTCGGTGTATTCCAGCAGCCGGTTGAGGTTGCGCAGCAGCGGCAGCGACGGCCGCTGGAAGCAGCTCACCACGGCGGCCGCCGCAGTGACCGCCGGCCTCAGTTCGGCGATGCCGCGCTCGGTGGCCAGGCCGTCGATCCGCGAGGTGAGGTCGGCGGCGCCGAGCCGGTCGAGCAGCTCCCCGTCGGCGACGGTCAGCCGCAGCCGCATGCCCTCGGCGAGTTGCCGGGCCTGGGTGGCGGACGCGCCGCAGTCGGTCAGGAAGAGCACCTCGCCCTCCGGCGCCCCGCCCCCCGTCGGGTACGGCGTGACCAGCCGGCCGAGCAGCGCCGCGGTGACCGCGTCCTGAATCGCCCCCTGGCTCTCGTCGATCAGCATCCCGGCCTGGGCGAGGTCGGCGAAAAGGCGCTCGATGTTGGCCCGCTCGATCGGCAGCAACTCGGGGTCGAGGTGGTCGGCCACCTCGACGGCGCCGGTACGCAGCGCCCGCAGTGCCCCGCGTACGGACCGGGCCACGGCCGGGGACTCGGCGCTCACGTCGACGACGGCTTCCTCGAAGTTCCACACCCCGGTGCGGATCCGCATCCGCCCGGTGCCGTCCTCGATCAGCCGTGCGGTGCTGGCCAGCACATACGACACCGGTCTACTCCCCCTGTCCGACTACGGTGAGGTGGACGACGTGGCGGGTGTGCCCGTCCAGCCCCAGCGCCTGTTCGATGGTCTGCTTGTCGTAGCTGCCCTGGTCGCTGCCGGCCAGCGCGAGCGCGGTCCGGGCCAGGTGCAGGTTCTGCAGGATCGCGCCGACCTCGATGAGCCCGAACACCACGCCGCCGTCGCCGTACTTGCGGGAGTTGTGGTAGAGGTTGTAGGCAAAGGTCAGCACGAATCCGGACTTGTTGACGTCCAGGTCGGGCGAAGACAGGATCGCGTTCGCACTCTCGTCCGCCACCCGGGCCAGCGCGTGCGCGTATGGCTGGTATTCGTAGACCCCGGCGGTCAGTCCGGTCACGTTGAAGACGTGCACGAAGATCGACACCGGGTAGAGGCCGCCCCCGGAGGGCGCGTTGCGTAGCTTGATCACGCCGTGCGGGTCGGCCGGATTGCCGTACGGCAGCTCGCCGGAGTTGCCCTGGCAGTGGAACAGCATCGTCGACAGGTCGGCCAGGCTGACCGGCTTGCCGCTGAACTCGCGGGTGCTGCGGCGCATGGTGACCGTCGCGGTCAGGCCGGTCTTGAGCGTCTTCGGCTTCGGCAGCCCGATCGAGTCGCGCAGATCCTCTTCCAGGTCGGCGTGACACGAGGAAAGGATGGCGTCGGGTTCGTAGAACCGCCCGATGCCCAACTGGAATCCGAGACGCGCGTTGTCGGTGCGGTAGTTCAACAGCAGTTGCTCACCGGCGAAGTCGTCGTCACCCACAGCCCACCGGCCGCGCACCACCACGTCGGGCGGGTTGACGACGGTCGAGGAGGAGTACATGGAGACGATCGTGTGCTGCATGGCGAAGCCGCCGGTCTGGCGAAGGTAGTCGTGGCGCGACAGCGCCTCCTCGACTTCCTCTTTGGTTCTCTCGTACGGCATGTGGGTTTTCTCCGGCCCTTTCCAGGGAAACGGTGGCGTCGCAGGGCGCGCCGCCACCGGATCACACGTGCGGTACTACCAGGAGCAGCAGCTGGAGCAGCAGCAGTTGCCGCCGCCGCAGGTCGTGGAGGCACCGGGGGCGACCGTGACGGTCAGACCGCCGGTCGCGGTGGTCGATACCTGGCCGGAGAAGCTCAGCATGGACGGGGTCTCCCTTCTGGACGGTTACTTGCGGGCACTAGCCGGAGCTGCGGCTTCCGGGACTACCAGGAGCAGCAGCTCGTGCAGCAGCAGTTGCCGCCGCCGCACGTCGTGGAGGCACCGGGGGCGACCGTGACGGTCAGACCGCCGGTCGCGGTGGTCGATACCTGGCCGGAGAAGCTCAGCATGAGCGCACACCTTCCCTCGCGGGCACGGACGCCCGGACAACCCAAACGCTCATCGGCGTCGATTGAGAGCTGACCGTAACAGAGCCCTGTTCACGAAAAAAGATCGAATGTTACGAGTGTCAACATGCTCGGTGAACATCGTTACCGCCACCATCGCCACCAGTCGGTCTAGATCGGACAAACGACCCAACGGCCGAAATCCGCAGCCCAGCCGGCCCGCCGACAGGAAAGCTTTCATCGTTGACCGATCTGCATATGTAATGGAATCGATAGCTGGATCTTGGGATCTCTCGTATGCGGCGGCCGTTCGGGACGCCAAACCCGATCGCGGTCCGGGCGACGGCGAGACTACCCTCGGCCGCGTGCTGATCAGGGAGTTCGTCGAAGCCGACTGGGCGCAGGTGGGGCCGATCGTAGACGAGGTCGTCCGCGCCGCGGACACCTTCACCTACGACCCGGCGATGACCGCCGAGCAGGCGTACCGGATCTGGGTCGAGGCCCCGCCCGGTCGGACGGTCGTGGCGGTCGACGGCGACCGGGTGCTGGGCACCGCGAAGATGGGCACCAACCGGCCCGGACCGGGCTCGCACGTGGCGACCGCGAGTTTCATGGTCGCCGCCGGGGCGCGCGGCCGGGGCGTGGGCGGCGCGCTGTGCCGGTACGCGCTGGACTGGGCCCGCGACCGGGGCTACGCCGGGATGCAGTTCAACGCGGTGGCCGAGTCGAACCACCGGGCGGTCGAGCTCTACCGCCGGCACGGGTTCGAGGTGGTCGGCACGGTTCCGGGCGCCTTCGCCCACCCGCGCCTCGGCCGGGTCGGCCTGCACGTCATGTACTGCCAGTTCTGAGCCGCATGTACTGCCAGTTCTGAGCCGCCCGGCCCGCCGCAGACGGGCCGGGCGGGTGCGACCCCAAGATACGATCTTGGAATGCCGAAGCTCAGCGGCCGCGTCACCGTCGACGCCGTCGACCCGCGCCCCTACCTGGCGGCGCTGCCCGCCCTGCTGACCGGCTGGCGGGCCCTGCGTTTCGACGACGGCGTGGCGATCCATCCACGCACCGGGGAGCCGCACGCCGGGCTCGCGGTGGTGCGGGGTTCGCATCCGTACCCCGGCACCGTCTACCGGCTGCTCGTGCCCGAGGAACAGACCGGCCAGCCCGGTCACGACCTGGGCACGGCCGTGAAGTACCGGCCGGTCCGGCTGGAGTTGCTCGCCGACGAGCACCACCGGGCCGCGTTCGCCGTACGCGACGAGGCCGGCGCCGCCGACGTACGGGTGACGGTCGAACGGCCGGACCGGCCCGGGCCGGTCGAGGTCGTGGCCGAGGTACGCGACCCGTCCGGCGGCAACCGGTTCACCCGTGGGGCGGCCCTGGTCCGGGTCCGGCTGGCGACCGACCGGCTGCCGCCGCACGGTGGACAGGAGCCGCAGTTGGTGGCCACCGTCGAGCATCCGCGCGGACGCGGCCGGGCCGAACTGGGCGTCACCGGCGGCCGATCGTGGACTGTCGCCGGTTCGGTCACCGCCGGTGGCCGGGGGCTGATGCGGCCGGCCGTGGGTCTGCTGTGGGTGTTCCTGCGCCGACCGGCCCGCCGCCGGCTCGACGCGTTCCTCGCCGCGCTGCCCGGACAGGTGGCCGAGGCGCACCGCGAGTCGGTGGCCCGTTGGGGGCCGCACCCCGACCCGGAACAGATCGCCACCGACCTGCTCGCCGGAGTGCTCGACGACTTGCCGACCGTGGTGCCGGCCGGGGCCGGGCGCGCCGGTCCGGTGGACCCGGCGGCCGGCTCCGCCGTCCCGGACCGGACCCCACCGATCGGCTAGCGTCGGCCGGGTGACCCTCTCCCACGGCGGCGGGCGGCTCGTGTCGCTGCACCGCTATCCCCTCAAGTCCGGTGCCGGCGAAGCACTGTCCGATGTGGCTGTCGATCGGGACGGGCTCGCCGGTGACCGGGTCTGGGCCTGCGTCGACGCCGACGACGTCCTGGCCAGCGCCAAGAAGCCGGGCCGCTTCGGGCGGCTGCTCGACGTCACCGCCCGCGACACCGGCACCGACGGGCTGACCGTCACGGTGCCCGGTGCCGCCCCGGCGTCCACAAGCGACGGTACGGCCGACGCCGCCCTGTCGACCTGGCTCGCCACTCCGGTACGGCTGACCCGTACCGCCCCGGCCGGCGGCCGGGTGCACCGGTGGTGGCCCGACGAACCCGGGCTGATCCCGGAGTGGATGGCCGACGCCCGGCCCGGCACCGACACCACCACCCCGGTCGGCCTCGAACCCGGCGGGCGGTTCTTCGACTTCGGCCCGGTCCACCTGGTCACCACCGGGGCGCTCGCGGCGCTCGCCGGGCAGCACGGCGCACCGGTGGCCGCCGCCCGGTTCCGCCCCAACCTCGTGCTGTCGCTCGACCACGATCCGGAACCGGGACAGCGGCTGCGAATCGGCCCGGACCTGGTCCTCTCGGTGCTGGTGCCGACGCCACGCTGTGTCGTACCGTCGCTCGCCCAGCCGGGCGGCGTGCCGGCCGACCCCGGACTGCTGCGCACCCTCGCCCGGCACCACCGCATGCCGGTCGCGTCGAACGGCCGGGCCACCTGTTTCGGCCGGTACGCGTCGGTCGTTGAACTGGGTGCCATACGCGTCGGCGACCCGGTCCGGTCCTGACCGGTCAGGACCGCGACAGCCGCAGGACGTACGTCCGGGCCAGCTCGGCGTCGGCGAACGCGGCCTCGGTCGGCGCCGGATAGCTCGCGACCACCTCCAGGCTCTCCCACGGCAGGGTGCCGCGCCCCGGGTCACCGACGAGCACCCGGCCGCCGCGCGCCACGACCCGGTCGAGGAACGGCAGCATGCGGTCGGCCATCGACGGGTCGTAGAAGACGTCACCGGCGAGCACCAGGTCGGCGCCGTCTCCGTCGGTGTCGAGCACGTCGCGTCCGCTCACGTCGACGGCGACCCCGTTGGCCGCCGCGTTGAGGGCGATCACGGCGATCGCGTACGGGTCGATGTCGGTCGCCGTCACCGCGCTCGCCCCGGCCAGGGCCGCCGCGATGGCGACCAGACCGGACCCCGAGGCCAGATCGAGTACGCGGCACCCGGCGGCCGTCTCCGGATGATCCAGCACATACCTCGCGACGGCCTGGCCACCCGCCCAGGCCGAGGCCCAGTACGGCGCCGCCAGGCTCCGGCCCGCCTCGGCCTCCATCCTGGCCCACCACACGATGGCGTCCTCGGCCAGGTGCAGCCGGATCTCGGGTACGAGCGGCACCTCGACGAGGTGCAACGCGTCGAGCCCGTCGGGGCGGCCGCGTCGCTCGGTGACCTTGTGTTCGAGGTCGGTACGGGGGTTTCCGGGCGGGGTGGTCACCTATCCAGGATGCCGGCACCGGGGACATGACGCGCGCCGATTCGCACGCAATCTGCTGCCGGAAGGATCGGGGCACCGCCGCCGGGTCGCGACGAAAGTGTTGATCTGGGCGTCAGGGACCTTATACGTCGCGGATAAGGTCCCTGACGCCCAGATCGACAAGGTAGCCCGGTGATACCCGGGCCCGAGCCCGGCATCCGCATCCGGACATCTGGGCATTGTCCGGCATATGGTGACGCCTGTTGGCCGGCTGCCGGGTGGAATGGCCGACGGGTCGGGGGCGTTGTGCATGACCGCGGCCGAGGTGGCAGCACCCCGCCGGCCATCCGACGCCCCGGCTGGAAGTGCGGGCCGGAATGGCCCGGGTCGCCGGTGCGTTACACCCGGTCCGGACGTGCCTGGAAGTGCGGGCCGGAATGGCCCGGGCCGGCGGTGCGTTACACCCGGTCCGGACGTGAGCAGCACCCCCGCCGCGTCGCGTCCGCCACAGTTTTGCCCCGCGTGAGAGGCATGCGTGAGGGCGGCAGCCCGAACACCCCCCGTTCGGTTGCCACCATCCCCCTCGAACAAAGGACACCCCCGATCATGACTGTCTTCGCCACGTACACCCGCAAGGCCCTGCTCGCCACCGCCGGCATCGCCATGGCCGCCGGTCTGGCCGGCCCGACCAGCGCCGCCCTGGCCGCCGACCCCACCCCCACCGCCGTGCAGGCCGTTACGGTCGCGCAGGCCGTGGCAGAGCAGGCGGACAAGCCGACCACCGAACAGCTGATGCCGAACGGCGTCCCGGGCAACCAGTCGAGCTTCACCCCGAACGACGAGCAGCTCGACAACGCCCGCAAGATCATCGACGCGGGTAAGGACATGAACCTGCCGCCGCGCGCCTGGACGATCGCGATCGCGACCGCGTTGCAGGAGTCGAAGCTGGAGAACCTCGGCCACCTCGGCGACCGTAACGACCACGACTCGCAGGGCCTGTTCCAGCAGCGCCCGTCCAGCGGCTGGGGCAGCGTGGAACAGATCACCGACCCGGACTACTCCGCCAAGGCGTTCTACAAGGGCCTCACGCAGGTCGACGGCTGGGAAGACATGCCCCTGACCGTCGCCGCCCAGACCGTACAGGTCTC
>NZ_JBFAKM010000040.1:0-83021 GCF_040655695.1 Polymorphospora sp. NPDC050346
TGACCGGCGCTCTCCACTTCTTCACGACACCCTCCCCTACCCGGCATTTACCTTCCCCGCCGCACCCTAGTAGGAAAATTTCCTCTACGTTGCTGCCCGGTGCCCGCCGTGAAGTGACCCGGACCACCCCCTGTCGTAAAGGAAATTTTCCTACTAGGGTGCGGCGGGGAAGGTAAATGCCGGGTAGGGGAGGGTGTCGTGAAGAAGTGGAGAGCGCCGGTCACCGCCGTGGTGGCCTCGGCCGCGATGCTGCTCACCGCGTGTGGCGGCGGTGACGAGGCGGCCGACACCAGCAAGCTCACGGTCTGGATGATGGGCGAGGGCAGCGAGACGCAGACCGCGTTCCTCGCCGAGGTCGAGGCGGAGTTCCAGCGCAAGCACCCCGACACCGACGTGGTGGTGCAGTACATCCCGTGGCTGGAGGCGCCGAAGAAGTTCCAGGCCGCGCTCGCCGGCGGTGAGGGCCCGGACGTCACCGAACTCGGCAACACCGAGACGCAGGGCTGGGCGGCGCAGGAGGCGCTGGCCGACATCAGCGACCGGATGGCCGGCTGGACCGAGGGCAAGGACATCCTGCCCGACCTGGTGAAGAACGCCCAGCTCGACGGCAAGCAGTACGGCGTGCCGTGGTACGCCGGCGTCCGCGGCATCTACTACCGCACCGACTGGTTCGCCGAGGCCGGTGTCACCAAGCCGCCGACGACCTGGGAGGAGTTGATCGCCGCCGGCAAGGCGGTGCAGGCCAAGCGGCCCGACGCCTACGGCATCGCCCTGCCCGGCAATTCCGAGTTGCCCTTCTACTCGTTCCTGTGGGCCGCCGGCGGCGAGATCGCCACCGGCAGCGGCACCAACTGGAAGTCCGGCTACACCAGCCCGCAGGCGCAGTCCGCGGTGAAGTTCTGGACCGAGATGGTCACCGTCCACAAGATCGCCCCACCGGCCGCCGCCGGGTGGAACGAGGTCGACGCCCGTACCCAGTTCGCCACCGGGAAGGCGGCGATGGCGTTCGCCGGCAGTTGGCAGCAGGGTGCGATCAAGAAGGACAACCCCGACATCGAGAAGGTGTGGGGCACCTTCCCGATCCCCGGCCCGAACGGCCAGCCGGCACCGGCCTTCGCCGGCGGCTCGGACGTCGCGATCTGGGAGGACAGCAAGGTCAAGGACCTGGCCTGGGACTACACCACCATCCTGCTCAACAAGACCAACGCCCAGAAGTTCGCCGACAGCGTGGGCTTCTTCCCGGTCTACCAGGACCTCGTGGGCAGCGAGAAGTATGCCGGTGACAAGATCATGGCCGCCTTCGCGACCACGATGAAGAGCACCAAGCTGACCCCGATGACGCCCAAGTGGGTCGAGGTCAGCCGGAACCGGACGGTCACCCAGGCCATGAACAGCTCGATCATGAAGGGGCAGAAGACGGTCGAACAGGCCACCGCCGATGCCGCCGCCGAGATGGAAAGCATCCTCAACGCGCAGTGACGACGCTGACCAAGGCACCCGAGAGCGCCGCCGGGCGGGCGACCCCCGCCCGGCGGCGCCGCCGGCTGGACCACGTGCCGTACCTGCTGCTGCTGCCCTGCGCGCTGGTCATCGGCGTACTGCTGCTCTGGCCGCTCGGCCAGGTCGTGGTGATGTCGCTGTACGACCTGGACAGCGTCCGCCAGGTGCGCGGCGAGCGCGAGTGGCCGTGGGCCGGCCTGGGCAACTACGCCGAGATCCTCGGCGACCCGTTCTTCCGTACGGTGCTGCGCAACACCGTGCTCTTCGCGGCCGCGAACGTGGTCCTCACGATGATCCTGGGGACCCTGGTCGGCCTGCTGCTCAACCGGCTCGGCCGGCGGATGGCGACCTTCGTCGGCAGTTGCGTGATGCTGGCCTGGGCCACCCCGGCGCTGACCGGCGCGATCGTCTGGAAGTGGATCTTCGACGACACCAGTGGCCTGGTCACCTGGTTCTTCAACGCACTGCCCGACGGGCTGTCCGAGGCGCTCTTCGGCCGCGCCAACTGGACCGGTTACGGCTGGTTCAACGATCCGCTGCTCTTCTTCGCCATCCTGACCCTGGTCGTGGTCTGGCACTCGTTCCCGTTCATCGCGGTGAGCGTGCTGGCCGGCCTGAAGAGCGTGCCGAGTGAACTGCACGAGGCGGCCCGGGTCGACGGCGCCGGCCCCTGGAAGGTCTTCTGGTCGATCACCTTCCCGCTGCTGCGGCCGGTCTTCGGCATCCTGGTGGTGCTGTCGACCATCTGGGACTTCAAGGTCTTCACCCAGCAGTACGCGCTGGCCGGCGGCACCCAGGACCGGTCGACGTACATGCTGAGCATCTACTCGTACGCCACGGCCTTCTCGCCCCCGCCCAAGTACGGCCTGGGGTCGGCGGCCGCCGTCATCCTCACGCTGATCCTGCTGGTCGTCACCGGGTTCTACATCCGGGCCCTGCTCAAGCAGGAGGAGCTGTGAAGCGCGCCGCCCTGAACGCGACCGGTCTGCTGGTCGCGCTGTTCGCGGTCTTCCCGGTCTTCTGGATGATCTCGACGTCGTTCAAGCCCAACCGGGAGATCTTCTCGTCGACGCCGCAGCCGGTGCCGCGCGAGCCGACGCTGCAGCACTACCGGGAGATCCTCACCGGCAACCTGATCCCGGGCGTCACGTTCACCGACTTCTTCGTCAACAGCCTGCTGGTCGCGGTCGCGACCGTGCTCGTCAGCGGGCTGATCGCCCTGCTGGCCGCGACGGCGGTGGCGCGCTTCCGGTTCCGGCTCCGCACCTCGTTCCTGATCATGCTGCTGGTGGTGCAGATGATCCCGCTGGAGGCGCTGGTCATCCCGCTGTTCTTCATGATCCAGCGGCTCGGGCTCTACAACACCCTGCCGAGCCTGATCCTGACGTACATCGGGTTCTCGCTGCCGTTCGCGGTGTGGATGCTGCGCGGGTTCGTGGCCGCCGTACCGAAGGAACTGGAGGAGGCCGCCGCCATCGACGGGGCCAACCGGGCGCAGACGTTCTGGCGCATCCTGCTGCCGCTGGTCGCCCCCGGCCTGGTCGCGACCAGCATCTTCTCGTTCATCGTCGCGTGGAACGAGCTGATCTTCGCGTTGACCTTCATCAACGACCAGAACCGTTACACCCTGCCGGTGGCGATGACGTTCTTCTTCGGCCGCGACGACACCGCCTGGGGATCGGTCATGGCCGCCTCCACGCTGCTCACCCTGCCGGTGATGATCTTCTTCATCGCGGTGCAGCGGCGGATGGTCTCCGGCCTGGTGGCCGGCGCCGTCAAGGGCTGACCCGGCCGGGTCCGCCAAGGGCCGACCGGCCGGGGCCGCGCCCGCCCGAACGGCCGGTCGGGTCCGCGCCGGCCCTCACGGGACGAGCCGGGTGTCGACGCCGGCACGGGCGACGATCTCCTGCAGGGCCGCCACGTGCCCGGCGAAGGCGGCCCGTCCGGCCGGGGTGAGCCGTACGGTGGTCTGCGCCCGCTTGCCGACGAAGGCCTTGCGGATCTGCACGTAGCCCGCCTCCTCCAGGGTGGTCAGCTGCTTGGACAGCGCCGAGTCGGACAGGCCGACGCTGTCGCGGACGTATCTGAACTCGGCCCACTCGGTGGCGCCGAGCAGGCTGACGATGGACAGCCGGGTGGGGGCGTGGATCAGTTCGTCGAAGCGGGGCGCGGTCACCGCAGCCCGCCGACCGGCCGTGAACTCATCACCCGCCGCAGGTAGCGCATCAGCAGCGGACCGCCGATGACCATGGCCAGGGCGACGGCCGCCGCGCCGACCGTCCCCGGTAGCGGCACGCCCAGTGCGTGCACGCCGAACGCGACCCCGAGCCCGACGGCCACCAGGCCGAGCGTCAGGCCGGTGATGGCCAGTCCGCCGCGGGCGCCGATCAGGTTGTTGCGGATCTGGGGGCCGCCGCGCCGCAGGAGCGCGAAGATCAGCGTGGCGAGACCGACGGCGTAGACCACCGAGCCGGTGGCGACCAGCCAGGGGATCTCGCTCTCGATGCTGCCGATGAAGGCGACCAGCAGGACGCCGAGGGTGGCCCAGAACCAGTCGGGGACGACTTGGGTGCCCGCCACCTGGTCGCGTCGGTGGCGGACCTCCTGGAGGGCGCGGGCGGCCTCGCCGGCCGGGATCGGGTCGGGTTTCATGGCGGTCTCCCACTTCACCGTCGGGCTAGTGCTTTCCTGATAGGAAAGTAGCAGTCCACTTTCCCGGCGGGCAAGTCCTTTCCTCGGTGGCCGGGTACGCGGAGAGGCCCCCGCCGCGAACGCGGCGGGGGCCTCTCGACGTCGTACGGATCAGCGCAGCCAGGGGATGCTGCGGTCGAGCAGACCGCGCTCCTTCAGCTCCTTGCGCAGCGGGATCTCGTCGTCGACGTACCCGTTCCAGTTGATGCCCCAGTAGTTGGCGGTGTGGGTGCCCTCGCCGAGCAGCTGCCGCTGGACCGGGGTGCGGTTCTGGTACCACTCGCCGGCCAGGTCGGGGTGCAGTTCGTCGAGCGGCCGGATCCACCGGTAGGTGTAGCCGACGAAGAGCATCTTGCGGGTGATGTTCGACAGGTTCGTCGACCGCGAGTGCCACTGGCGGCGGTCGAAGATGAACGCGTCACCCGGGTTGGCGGTGATCTCCACGGTCCCCTCGGGGTCCGGGTTGTGCACCGTCAGGTCGGTCGGCCGGGGCAGCGAGTTCCACAGGTGGCTGCCCGGGATGACCTTGGTGGCGCCCCGGCCGTTCTCCGACAGGTCGGAGAGGACGTAGGCGACCTTGAGCGAGAACATGGGCCGCGGCAGGTTCGGGTCCATGGTCTCGGGGTCCGAGTTCTGCCGGTAGCCGTCCTGGTGCCAGCCCCAGTACGGCTTCTCCGGCTCCAGCGCCGGCGGCGTCACGTCGAGGTGGTTGTGGTGGGTGTAGATGTTCCACCCGGCCAGGCCCCACATGTACGGGAAGGCGATCGGGTGGGTGAGGAGCTGGCCGAAGAGTTCGTCGCGCTCCAGGAAGCCCAGCAGGTGCAGCGTGCCGTCCTTGGTGGTGTTGCCGGCCGCCTTCTCCTCCGCGTAGACACGGTCGACAGCCGCCTCGAGCGCGGCGCGGTGATCCTCCGTCAGCACGTTGCGCAGGAGCAGGAAACCCTGCTCGTGGAATTCCTTGCGGTCGACGTCACTGATCGGTTCGTAACCGGTCCGGCCACCGTAATCGAACACGGCGTTCATTCCCTCCGCCTAGCGAAGCCTTTCGGCACAGGCTGCCGATCGTAACCCCAGGGCCGAGCGCCGACATCGGGCCGAATGGCACTGTTTCGCCGACTCGGGCCAATCCCTTACGTGAAGAGAGCGTGCGATTACTTAGTGTCGCTGAGTGCTGTTGATGGTTCGGGATAAAGGACCATTTGCCGGATTGTGCGGTGACTGTAGGTCAGTAAGGCTCGCCTGTTTTGACCGGTCAGGAGTCGCCGAAGACCCTGGCGACGATTTTCGACCGGTCAGGAGTCGCCGAAGACCTCGGCGACGACCTCGCCCGCCCCGGTCGTTCCGTCGATGCGTGACCACTCGCCCTCGTTGGCCGTCCACTCCCGGTCACCGAAGCGCACCCGCTTCACCCCGTGGTCGCCCGCGTGCGACACCAGCCAGTGCGCGTAACGCCAACCGACCCGGCTGTCGGCGGCCGACACCGTCAACCCGAGAAGCTCCGCCGGGCTCGCCGTCTGCACCTCGCCCCAGTCCAGCACCAGGCCGTTGACCAGGCCCGCCGCCGCCGCGTTGCCGCGAACCACCGGCTCCCGGGCGACCGAGCAGGCCACCGCGCCCACGGTGTTGCCCACCAGGGCACTGGCCAGCAACTGCGACTCGTCCTTCCACTGCTCGTACAACTCCGGGAAGGCCGAACGCTGGACCGCCTGAGCGGCCTCGGTGACCCGCATCTCCTCCCAGCCGCGCACCTTCTTCAGCCCGGCGTAGAACTTCGTCGCCGCGTAACGAGGGTCACGGATCTGTTCCGGAGTGCCCCAACCCTGGCTCGGCCGCTGCTGGAACAGCCCGATGGAGTCGCGGTCGCCGCCGGCCAGGTTCTCCAGCTTCGACTCCTGGAACGCGGTCGCCAGCGCCACCACGACCGCCTCCTCCGACATGCCCATCGTCACGCCGACCGCCGAAATCGTGGCCGCGTTGGCCATCTGCTCCGGGTTGAGGGTCAGGTCGGTCGCCGCGCCGGCGGGCAACTGGTCGGCCGGCGCGGCGACGGTGCAACTGCGGGCCGGCCGGGGCAGCGGTATGTCGATACCGAAGTCGGTCCTGCCGAGGTACACGCCAAGCCCGGCGACCGCCGCCAGTGCCACGAAACCGCCCACCGCTGCCCGAGTACGCACCGTCACCCCCTGTTGAGTCGTCGCCAAGCGTACGTCCGGTTGTGCGATATACCGCGTTCGGTGAGCGGTATGGCGCTATCCGGGGAGTCCCGCCGAGCGGCCGGCTGGTGCCGCGCAACCCATTCAGGTCTGTGGAAGCCAGGAAGGCGGACGCTTTTCCCGGAAGGCGGCCACCCCCTCGCGCCCCTCTTCGGACAGGAAATAGCCGGTCGACAGTGCGGAAAGTTCCGCAACCTCATTACGGACGGTAGTCGCCTCGCGGCGCCGGAGCAGCTCTTTCGCACCGGCGAGGGCCCGGGGCGCACCGCGGACCAGGGCCGCGCAGTACTCGCCGACCACCTCGTCGAGGGTGTCCGCCGGCACCGCCGCGGTCACCAGCCCCACCTCGGCGGCCCGTCGCCCGTCGAAGGTCTCACCGGTCAGGTACAGCTCGGCGGCCGCGCGCGGCGCCAGCCGGGGCAGCACGGTCGCCGAGATCACCGCCGGGACCACCCCGATCCGCACCTCGGTGAACGCGAACGTCGCCGTGTCCGCGCAGACCGCGATGTCGGCCGCCGCCACCAGCCCCAGGCCGCCCGCCCGTGCCGCGCCGCCGACCCGGGCCACCACCGGCTTCGGGCACTCCCACAGCGCCGCCAGCACGTCACCCAGCATCCCGGCCGGGACCGTGCCGCTGGCGTACGCGGCGGCGGTCTCCTTCAGGTCGGCGCCGGAACAGAAGACCGGGCCGGTGTGCGAGAGCACCACCACCCGGACCGTGTCGTCGGCCACGGCCGCGTCGAGCGCCCGGAGCAGTTCGGTCATCAGCGGGGTGGACAGCGCGTTGCGGTTGGGCGGGCTGTCCAGCGTCAGCATCGTCACCCCGGCCCGGGTGGTGACCCGGACGAGGGCGTCGTCGGCAGTAGGCATGCGGGCACACTAGTCGCATGCCAGGCGAACTTCCCGATGGACAACCCGTGCCCGCCGACGGGTCGCTGCCGCCCGCCGCCCTCGCCGCGGTCGGCCGCCAGCGGTTCGGCGTGTACGTGCACGTCCCCTTCTGCGCCAGCCGGTGCGGCTACTGCGACTTCAACACGTACACGGCGCAGGAACTGGGCGGCGGGGTGCGCCGGGAGACGTACGCCGACAGCGTGCTGGCCGAGCTGGACCTCGCCGCCCGGGTGCTCGGCGACAACCCGCCGCCCCGGATCGACACCGTCTTCGTCGGCGGCGGCACCCCCACCCTGCTGCCCGCCGACGACCTGGCCCGGATCCTGGAGCGGATCGACGCCACCTGGGGCCTCGCGCCGGACGCCGAGGTCACCACCGAGGCCAACCCGGAGTCGGTGACCCCGGAGTCGCTCAAGACACTGCGGGCCGCCGGCTACACCCGGATCTCGCTGGGCATGCAGTCGGCCGCCCCCGGCGTGCTCGCGGTGCTCGACCGTCGGCACACCGCCGGCCGGGCCACCGCCGCCGCCGCCGAGGCCCGCGACGCCGGCTTCGACCACGTCAACCTCGACCTGATCTACGGCACGCCGGGGGAGAGCGCCGACGACTTCGCCGCGTCGCTGGCGGCCGTGGTGGCCGCCGGGGTCGACCACGTGAGCGCGTACGCGCTGATCGTGGAGGACGGCACCCGGCTGGCCGCCCGGATGGGGCGCGGCGAACTGCCGTACCCGTCGGACGACGTGGCGGCCGACCGCTACCTGGCCGCCGAGGCCGCCCTCGGCGCGGCCGGCTTCTCCTGGTACGAGGTGTCGAACTGGGCGACGTCGCCGGACGCCCGCTGCCGGCACAACCTGCTCTACTGGACCGGCGGCGACTGGTGGGGGCTCGGGCCGGGGGCGCACAGCCACGTCGGCGGGGTGCGCTGGTGGAACGTCAAGCACCCGTCGGCGTACGCGGCCCGGCTGGCCGACGGTGCCTCGCCCGGCCAGGGGCGCGAGATGCTCTCCGGCACCGACCGGCACACCGAGGACGTGATGCTGCGGCTCCGGCTGGCGACCGGCCTGCCGCTGCCGGTGCTCGACGACGCCGGGCGGGTCGCGGCGCGGCGGGCGCTCGCCGACGGGCTGCTCGACGGGGCCGCGTACGACGCCGGCCGGGCGGTGCTGACCCTGCGCGGCCGGTTGCTGGCCGACGCGGTCGTACGCGACCTTCTGCCCTGAGGGCGGCCGGTCCTGCCCTGAGGGCGGCCGGCCACCGGGCGGACGCGGAGGCCGACGGACCCGACCCGACCCGGGCCGGCCCGTCACCTTGCCGGTACGGCGGCGGGCCGGCACGACGACGGGCCCGGCACACGCGTGCCGGGCCCGTCGTGGGAGTGCGGGGTTACTTGATCCAGTTCGGCGACATCGGGTACTTGTAGAGCTGTCCCTCGTTGGCCTTCATGCCGCCCAGGATCCCGAAGATGATCTGGATCGCGAAGACGATCAGGCTCGGGATGAAGAGCAGGCACCAGCTCACGAAGAGCAGCAGGAAGGCGATCCCCGACCAGAGCACCTGGAAGTTGAGCGCGGCCAGCGCGTGCGCGCGCACCGTCGGCGACTGCTGGCCCTTGGCCAGGTAGGAGATCAGCGGGCCGACGAAGCCCAGCGGGCCCACGCTGATCAGCGCGCCGACCGCGCCGCCGAAGTGGGCGATCAGCGCCCACGTCTTCTCGTCGCTGTTGGCGTAGCCGGCCGGGGCCGGGCCGCCGCCGTAGTAGCCACCACCCTGCGGGGGGTAGCCGCCACCCTGGGGCGGATAGCCCCCGCCCTGGGGCGGGTAACCGCCACCGGGCGGCGGGTAGCCCTGGCCGGGGGGCGGGTAGCCGCCCGCACCGGAACTGGGCGGCGGGTAGCCGCCCGCGCCGGACGAGGGCGGCGGGTAGCCACCGGCTCCGGAACCCGGCGGCGGGTAGGCGCCGCCGCCGGAGGCGGGAGCGTCGTGCTGCGGGTTGTTCTGCTTCGAGAGGTCGGGCGCGCCGTACTGCTGGCCGCCGGCCGGCGGGAAGCCGGGGGAGGGCGCCTCGCCCGGCACTGAGTAGGACCCGGGCGTCAGAGGAGCCGTGGGGTCCGGCGGAACCGATCCGGGATTTCCGTCTCCCGGAGGGCGAGGTGGTTCAGTCATGAGGCCACGGTAGGGGGCGGCATCAACCAACGCCACACGACACCCGGGCCACTTCCCGCGGGCCGGGCGCCACTTTCCGGACCGGCTCGCCGTTGAGCTGTCGTCACGGCGTGGTGACCGGGTGGTGGACGGGCCGGCCGTCGAGCTGTGTCACGGCGTGATGACCGTGGTGGAATTCCGGCTGACTGTCTGGAATACGGCTTTCGTACCTGATATCGATCATCGCCTGGCCAGGGTTGGCGTCGTAGACTGGCACTCATCCCGGTCGAGTGCCAGCATGTCGAGGGTCGGCATGGCGGATGTCATGCGCGCGGCACGGCCCGGCGGTCACCCGCCACGCACCGGGGGCCGGCGCGATCGGGGGCAGGGAGGTGGAGATGGGACTCGACGACCGCAAGCTCGACGTCCTGCGGGCGATAGTCGAGGACTACGTCGCCACGCAGGAGCCGGTCGGCAGCAAGGCGCTGGTCGAGCGGCACCAGCTCGGCGTCTCGCCGGCGACCGTACGCAACGACATGGCGGTGCTGGAGGAAGAGGGCTACATCCGCCAGCCGCACACCAGTGCCGGCCGGGTCCCGACCGACCGGGGCTACCGGCTCTTCGTCGACCGCCTGTCCCGCGTGAAGCCACTGACCCCGGCCGAGCGGCGGGCCATCGAGCGGTTCCTGGTCGGCGCGGTCGACCTCGACGACGTCGTGCACCGGACCGTACGGCTGCTCGCCCAGCTCACCCGGCAGGTCGCCGTCGTGCAGTACCCGAGCCTGGCCCGTTCGTCGGTGCGCCACCTGGAACTGGTGCCGATCTCGACCACCCGGCTGATGCTGGTCATGATCGCCGACACCGGCCGGGTCGAGCAGCGGCTGGTCGAGCTGCCCGGGCCGGTGGCCGCCGACGACGTCACCGACCTGCGCCGCCGGGTCAACGAGAAGCTCTGCGGTGAGAAGCTCGCCGACACCCCGCCGCTGGTGCAGGCCCTGGTCGAAGAGGTGCCGCAGACCGTACGTCCGGCGATGACGACGCTGTCGACGGTGCTGCTGGAGACCCTGGTCGAGCGGCACGAGGAGCGCATCGCGCTCGCCGGCACCGCCAACCTGACGCGCGGCGGGCTGCTCGACTTCCAGGGGTCGCTGCGGCCGATCCTCGAGGCGCTTGAAGAGGAGGTCATCCTTCTCAAGCTCATCGGCGAGGTCGAACCCAGCACCCTGCGGGTCCGGATCGGCGACGAGAACGAGATCGACAACCTGCGGGCCGCCTCCGTGGTCAGCACCGGCTACGGCCCGGGAGCCACCATCGTCGGTGGGCTGGGCGTGCTCGGGCCGACCCGGATGGACTACCCCGGCACCATCGCCACGGTGCGCGCCGTGGCACGCTACGTAGGCGACCTGTTGGCGCAGAACTGAGACCGACGCACGGCGGCGGCGCAGACTCGGGCGGCGCGGCAGCACCAGCGATCAGGCCGGCAAACGCGAGACCGATATGAGGACACCAGACGCAGTGGCCAAGGACTACTACGGGATTCTCGGCGTCAGCCGGGAAGCCTCTGACGACGAGATCAAGCGGGCCTACCGGAAATTGGCCCGCCAATACCATCCGGACGTCAACCCGGACCCCGAAGCGCACGAGAAGTTCAAGGACATCAACGCGGCGTACGAGGTCCTCTCCGACGACCGGAAGCGGCAGATCGTCGACCTCGGTGGCGACCCGCTCGCCCCGGGCGGAGGCGGGGCTGGCGGTGGCGCCGGGGCCGGCCCGTTCGTGGGCTTCCAGGACATCATGGACGCCTTCTTCGGCGCGGCCGGCGGCACCCGCGGCCCGCGGCCGCGCACCCGGCCGGGTGCCGACGCCATCCTGCGGCTCGAACTCGACCTGGTGGAGACCGCCTTCGGCGTCGAGGCGCCGATCACCGTCGACACCGCCGTGCTCTGCACCACGTGCAGCGGCGCCGGCACGGCCGCCGGCACCCACCTCGCCACCTGCGAGGCGTGCGGCGGCCGGGGCGAGGTGCAGTCGGTGCAGCGGACCTTCCTCGGCCAGGTCGTCTCGGCCCGGCCCTGCACGGCCTGCCAGGGCTACGGCACCGTCATCCCGCACCCGTGCGGCACGTGTGCCGGCGAGGGCCGGGTCCGCACCCGCCGGTCGCTCACCGTCAAGATCCCGGCCGGGGTCGAGGACGGCATGCGGATCCGGCTGGCCCAGCAGGGCGAGGTCGGCCCCGGTGGCGGCACGCCCGGCGACCTCTACGTCGAGATCCACGAGCGGGTCCACGACGTCTACTCCCGCAAGGGCGACGACCTGCACTGCCGGGTCACCGTCCCGATGACGGCGGCGGCGCTGGGCACCCGGCTGACCATCAAGACGCTGGACAGCGAGGAGCCGGTCGACGTCAAGGCCGGCACCCAACCCGGTTCGACGATGCGGCTGCGGGCGCGGGGCGTACCGCACCTGCGGGGCACCGGTCGCGGCGATCTCTACGTGCATCTCGACGTACGAACCCCGACCAAGCTCGACGTCGAGCAGGAGCGGATGCTGCGCGACTTCGCCAAGACCCGGGGCGAGGAGGTGGCCGAACTCAGCAAGCAGGGCGGCTTCTTCTCCCGGATGCGCGACGCCTTCAACGGGCACGGCTGACGGTCGCCGGCCGGCCCGGTCCGGCTAGCCTGTCCCCGTGTCCGCGCCGCTGTTCCTCGTCGAGGCCCTGCCCACCACCGACCGGCACACCCTCGGCGGCCCCGAGGGGCACCACGCGGCGACCGTCCAGCGCCTGCGGGTCGGCGAGCCGCTGCTGCTCGCCGACGGCCGGGGCGGCACCGCGTCCGCCGAGGTCGTCGCCGTCGGCCGGGGCACCCTGGACGTGCGGGTCACCGACCGGAGCCACGTCGACCGCCCCGACCCCCGGCTCACCGTCGTGCAGGGCATCGCGAAGGGCGACCGGGGCGAACTCGCCGTACAGGCGATGACCGAGGTCGGCGTCGACACGATCGTGCCCTGGGCGGCGGCCCGCTCGGTGGTCCGGTGGCGCGACGGGCGTGGCGCCCGGGCCCGGGACCGCTGGGCCGCGACCGCCCGCGAGGCGGCCAAGCAGGCCCGCCGCCCGTGGTTGCCGGCGGTCGCCGGCGATCCCGACGAGTCCACCGCGGTGGTGGCCCGGCGGCTCGCGGCCGGCGCGGCGGCGTACGTGCTGCACGAGGAGGCCACCGAGCGCCTGTCGACCGTCGACCTGCCGGCAACGGGGGAGATCACGCTGGTGGTCGGCCCCGAGGGGGGTATCGACCGGGCCGAGGTCGACACGTTCACCGCCGCCGGGGCGGTGCCGGTACGCCTCGGCGAGGCGGTGCTGCGTACGTCGACGGCCGGTGTCGCCGCCCTCGCGGTCCTGGCCACCCGCCTCGGCCGCTGGTGACGCCGGCCTTTCGCGCGGTGGTGACGGCCGCGGCGCCCCGCGCTCCGGTGGCCGGCGATGCCGGGGTCAGAGCCGGGGAAACACGTGCACCGGCTGGTCGTCGGGGCGTAGGTCGAGCCCGGCCGGGCCGACGATCAGCGGGTCGGGGATGCCGACCGCTTCGGGGTCCTTGTCGGTGTAGTCGAACCGGGCCAGCACGTGCCGCATCGCCTCGAGCCGGGCGCGTTTCTTGTCGTTGCTCTTGACCACGGTCCACGGCGCGTCGGCGGTGTCGGTCCAGAAGAACATCGCCTCCTTCGCCTCGGTGTAGTCGTCCCACCTGTCCAGCGAGGCGAGGTCCATCGGCGACAGCTTCCACTGGCGGACCGGGTCGACCTGGCGGATCGCGAACCGGGTCCGCTGCTCGTTCTGCGACACCGAGAACCAGAACTTGACCAGCCGGAGGCCGGAGCGTACGAGCATCCGCTCGAACTCGGGCGCCTGCCGCAGGAACTCCAGGTATTCGCGGCGGGTGCAGAAGCCCATCACCCGCTCGACGCCGGCCCGGTTGTACCAGGAGCGGTCGAACAGCACGATCTCGCCGGCCGCCGGCAGGTGCCGGATCCAGCGTTGCAGGTACCACTGGCTGCTTTCCCGCTCGTTCGGCTTGTTGAGCGCGACGACCTGTGCCCCGCGGGGGTTGAGGTGTTCCATGAAGCGTTTGATCGTGCCGCCCTTGCCGGCCGCGTCCCGCCCCTCGAAGAGGATCACCAGTCGTTCGCCCGACTCCTTGATCCACTCCTGGAGTTTGAGCAGTTCGATCTGGAGCCGGCGTTTCGCCTGGTCGTACTCCTCCCGGCCGAGCCGGTGGTCGTACGGGTAGTCCTCGCGCCAGGTGTCGACCGGACGCCCGTCGGCCCGCAGCAGGACCGGGTCGTCGTCGTGGTCCTCCTCGACCCGGTAGTCGGCCAGCACGTCGAGCAGTTCGCCCGTCTCGTCACCCATGGGCTACGGATACCCATTGGCGGGCCGCCCCATCCGTGCCACGGGGCGCCAGTCGGTGCCCGGCGGCCGGGCGGCCGCGACGGCACCGCCGCGGCCGCCGGACCCGACCGGGCCCGAGGATCAGAAGTTGCTCAGCACCGAGATGAACACCTTATCGATGGTGTCCGGATCACGGGCGTCGTACGCGGCCGCGCGGGACGCCTTCGAGATCTTCTCCAGCACCCCGAGGTCGGACTTGTCGCCGAACGCGATCGAGAAGATCCGTACCGACTGCTCCCGGCCGGTCGCGTCGAGGTCGCGCAGCAACTGGTCGAGGTCGTTGTCGCGCGGGTATTCGTTGCGGCCGTCGGTGAGCACCACCACCGCGTTGATCCGGTCGGGGCTGAACCGCTCCAGCATGTGGTCGTGCGCGTCCCGGATGGTGCTGTAGAGCCCGGTGCCGCCCTCCGGGCGCAGCGCGCCGATCGCCGTGGTCAGCTTCGCCTTGCTGTCGCCGATGCGGGACAACGGCACCCGTTCGGTGTAGGGCTTCGTCGCGCCGCGCGCCGGTGTCGAGAACGTCCAGAGGGCGACCTCGTCCTCCGGATGCAGCAGGTCCAGCGCCTGGGTCGCGGCCTGCTTCGCCGCCTCCATCTTGGTCTTGCCGGAACCGGTGTGCTCCTCCATCGAGCCGGAGACGTCGAGCACCAGCATGACCTGCGCCTTCTTGCGCAGGGTGTCCCAGCCGTCGAGGATCTTCGCCAGGATCTCCGGCCCGGGGGAGCTGATCGTCGACGGGGCGGTGCCGGCGGGCGCGCCCACCGACCGGGCCCGGGCCTCGTCGAGGTGGCCGTCCTGGTCCCGGAAGCCCAGCTCGACGAAGCGGCGCTGCTGGTTCTCGTGCTGCAGGTACGACAGGAAGTCGGCGGCCGCCGCCCGCTGGTCGTCGCTGGCCGACGGCAGCGTCACGTACGGGTGGTCGAGCATCAGCATGCCGTCGGCGGGGTGCACCGCGACCAGCGGCACCTGCGGCTTGCGCCCCTTGCCGAACAGGGCCCGGTCGCCCAGCGGGTTGCCCTCGTTGTAGAGGTGGACCAGCTGCTCCTGGAGCACCACGGCGCTGACGTACGACATCGCCCGTCCCTGCGCGTCGACCTCGGCGAGGTTGGCGAGGAACTTCATCGACTCGTCGGCGTAGTGCAGCACGCCGCCCTCGACGCTGCGGACGAAGTCCATCACCTTCGGGTCGGTGATGTCGGCGGCGACCAGGTCGCTCGACCGTCCGGTGGCGGCGTAGTAGGTGGTGACGGTGGCGGCCAGGCCGGAGGTGGACAGGTGCGGGTTGTCCTTGCCGAAGGCGAACCGGCCCCACTCGGGGCGCCCCCGGGAACCCCATCCGTCCGGGTCGGAGGACAGGGCGAGGACGTCGGACCAGCCGATCTTCGCGTTGGGCCAGCCGAGCGCCTCGGCCATCGGCTTCGGCATCGCCAGCACCACCGGGCTCTGTGCCACCGGCGGCCGGTCGCCGTCGATGCGTACCGGGTTGTCGGTGGCCGCGCCACGCTGTTCGAGCAGGTCGAGCCAGAGCGACGAACTCGGGCTCCAGACCTGGGGGACCGGGGCGCCGTCGCGCTCCGGGTCCCAGCCGCTCGCGATCGCGTCCATCGCCGCGCCCGACGTGGTCTTGTGGACGCTGACGACCGCGCAGCGGCCGTCGAAGGTGCGCCCGGTGTCGTTGTAGCTGTCGGCCAACTCGGCCATCAGGTCGCCCTTTTCGAGCGACGCGTTGACCTCGATCGGGACGCAGTCCCCACGGGCCGCCCGGTCGCCGCCGGTGCCGGAGCCCTCCGTCCCGTCGGGGCGTAACACCAGGTAGGTGCCGACGACCGCGACCAGACCGACGACGATGGCGACGATCAGTGGAAGCCGGCGGTTGCCGCCGGCGGCGGGGTAGGTCATGGGTGGACCTCCAGGGGCAGGCGGCTGGTCCGGGAGCTGGTCGTGCGCGGCGCCCGGACGACCGATACGTGTTGCCGCCCGAGCTTATTAGGATCGTTCAACAATCCGGGTTCCAGGATATCGGCGACAGGCAATTGCTGGCCCCGGGAGGTGGCGTGGCGAAGCTGGTCGGGACACCGGCGACCGTCCGTATCGGAAGGGCGGACCGTACCGAATCCGAGCGTGCGGGCGCATCCGCGCGGGCTGCCGGCCGGCTGCGCGAGATGATCCGGGCCGGCCGGATACGCCCCGGCGATCGGTTGTCCGAAGAGGAGTGGGCGGGCGCACTGGAGGTCTCCCGCAACACGCTGCGCGAGGCGTTCCGCCTGCTCGGCCACGAGAAGCTGGTCGTGCACGAGTTGAACCGCGGGGTCTCGGTACGTCGCCTCGGGGTGGACGACGTGATCGACATCTACCGGGTGCGGCGGCTGGTCGAGTGCGCCGCCGTCGGTCGGGTGGCCACCGCCACCCCGGCCGACCTGGGGCGGCTGCGCGCCGCGGTGGCCGAGGGCGACCGCGCGGCGGCGTGCGGGGAGTGGCTCGACGTCGGCACCGCCAACATCCACTTCCATCAGGCGATCGCGGCCCTGCTCGGCAGCCCACGGGTCGACGAGACGATGGGGCAGATCCTCGCCGAGCTGCGGCTGGCCTTCCACGCCATGCCCGACGAGCGGGCGTTCCACCTGCCGTACGTCGGGTGGAACCGGCGGCTGTTCACCCTCATCGTCGACGGCGGGGCCGACGCGGCCGGGGCCGAGCTGGAGATCTACCTGGCGGCGGCGGAGCGCCAGCTCGTCGGCGCGTACCCGGCCGGCCGCTAGCGGTCACACGTTCTCGACGGCCCGGTAGCCGAAGCCGTCGCCGGGGGCGAGTCCGATGAGCCGGTCGAGGGTGGCCTGGGTCTTGGTCCCCCACATCTTCGACAGCACCCAGGTGCGGTCGCCGTCGTGCAGCGGATGGTCGAGGAACCAGCGCAGCGGTCGGTCCTCGGCGCCGGGATAGTGGGCGACGAACGCGTCGAGGAGTTCCGGCCCGGACATGGTGCCGGGCAGGTCCACGAAGCGGCCGCGGGGCAGGACGCCGGAGAGGGTGGCCCCGCTCACCCCGGCCCGATGCAGGCCGGTGACCATGGCCAGCAGCGCCCAGCGCTTCAGCAGCGGTTCGCTGGAGCCGGCCGGGGTCGTGACGACGTAGGAAGTCCGCTCCCGGCCGTCGGCCCGCGCGGCACGTGCCTCGGTCTGCCGGCGACGCAGTTGGACGGTCAGTTCGCCGGCCTCCGGCAGCGGGATGACGTGCTGCACGTCCAGCAGCAGGCGGTCGCCGACCCGGTACGGGGTCAACCGCACGCAGCGGATGTCGAGGCCGTACACGTCGGTGAGCCAGAGCACGGTCGTGGTGATCTCCCGGTCGAACCCGGCGGAGACCAGGACGACCCGGACCTCCCGGCTGAGGGTGGGCTCCTCACTGTCGTGGAGCCAGTCCGTCAACCGGTTGCGGGCGTCGTCGACCGCGTCGGGCTCGACCCGGCCGAGGTAGTGCTCGTAGTGCTCCACCAGGTCGCGGAAGGTCATGGCCGAGACCATGGCGGCGTATCGCAGGGCCTGCAGTTCCAGGTGTCCGCCGTCGGTGGTGCGCTTGAGTTCGATCACCACGAGCCGGCCCTCGCGGTCGATCCCCAACAGATCGATACGACGTTTGGCCTCGGTGAACGCGCCGAACTCCTCGGCGACGACCAGGATGTCGTCGGCGATCACCGCGATCTGGGCCCGCAGCAGCCGCTGCAGGTCACCACGCTCCAGCACCTGCTCGACCGCGAAGGTCGTCTTCGGTACGGCGACGATCGTGTCCGGCCGCATCTCGAACAACGGCACTCGGCTGTCCTCTCGGCTGGTCCGTTCCCACCCGGTCGACGGCCGGCGGCGGTCAGGCTGTGCGCCGCCCCGACGAGGTGGTCGCCGGGATCGTACGCCAGCCGCCGCCGCACACCTGGAACGTAAGTTCGGGCCGCGGCACGCCGCTCGCCCGGGGCGGCCCGGACCGTGGCGAAGCCAGCGGCCGGTCGCCGGACGGCTGCGCGGGCTCGACGTACACCTGCACCATCCCGCGGCCCGGCCCTCCGGCCGGGAAACCTGGTGGGCAGGACCTCGTCGGCCCTTCCCGCGTGACAGCGCCGCCCCGTCCGCGTTGGCGGGCGGGGCGGCGCCGGTGGGCGGCGACGCGGCCGGTCGTCGGCTGCGGGGGTCGACCGGCTATATGCTGGCCGCCGCCGAGGCGATCTGCGCCGCGAAGGTGCTGACCTCGGTGTAGACGCCGGGGTAGTTCGGGCGGGCGCAGCCCCGGCCGTAGCTGACGATGCCGACCTGGATCCAGGCGCCGGCCGCGTCCGGGCGGAACATCGGGCCGCCGGAGTCGCCCTGGCAGGTGTCGATGCCGCCGCCGGTGTAGCCGGCGCAGATCTCCTCGGCCAGGACCATGCTCGGGTACGACGTCCGGCACGTGCTGTCCGGCACGAACGGCACCTGGGCCTTCAGCAGGTAGCGCTGCTGCGGGCCACCCTCGTAGGGCGCGCCCCAGCCGGCGACGGTGAAGGTGCCGTTGTTGTAGGCGGTGGTGGTCGCGATCGGCAGCGTCGCCAGGCCGGTGACCGGGCTCTGCAGCTTGATCAGCGCCCAGTCCTTGCCGACGCCGTTGTAGCCGGGGGCCCGGTAGACGTACGACGACCGCCGGGTGATCCGGCTGGTCGACTGCAGGTCGACGACGCCGAGGGTGGCGGTGATGCTGGTGTTGGCCCCGGTCCGCCCCACACAGTGGGCGGCGGTCAGGACGATCTGCGGGGTGTAGAGCGACCCGCCGCAGCCCATCGACAGCCGCACCATGAAGGGGAACTCGCCCTGGGCGGCGCGGGTGCCGCCGACGACGAACGGGGTGACGTCACCGGCGGTGGCCGGTGCGGCGGAGGCGGGGACCGCGCCGGCGAAGGTGAACGCGGTCAGGGCGGCGGCGACGGCGCCGACGAGTCTGTGCCAACGAACCATGGAAGTCCTCCCGGCCATGGTGGCGGTGTGCCGGCGGCACCCCGCGGATCAGGTAACCGGGAGCCTACGAATACATATTGACGTTAAGCAATGCGTTGGTTCATCCCGGCTGACTCATAACGCCGGTGTGCCGTCACCCGCTCAGCTACGTAGGTAGGACGCGCCGTTGAGGTCGACGATCGTGCCCGACGCCCACTCCGCGCCCGGGGAGGCCAGCCAGAACACCGCCTCGGCGATCTCCTCCGGCCGGGCCACCCGGCCGAACGGGCTCTGCGCGCGGATCTCGTCGCCGCGCGGCGGCTTCAGGTGCTCGTTGGTCATGTCGGTCGCCACGAACCCGGGCGCCACCGTGGCGACCGCTATGCCGTACGGGGCGAGGGCCACCGCGAGCGACTGGCCGAGCGCGTTCAGCCCCGCCTTGCTGGCGCCGTACGCCGGCTGCCCCGGCTCGCCGCGGAACGCCCCGCGCGAGGAGACGTTGACGATCCGCCCGCCGCGTTCGCGCATGTGCCGCGCCGCGCACCAGATCGCGTTGGCGGCGCCGACCAGGTTGGTGTCCAGGGTCCGCCGCCACTCGTGCTGCCACTGCTCGTAGCTGGTGTCGAAGATGCCGTGTGGGGTGTAGACACCGGCGTTGTTGACCAGCACGTCGAGCCCGCCGAACTGTTCCGCCGCACCGTCGACGGCGGCGCGCACCTGCTCGGGGTCGGCCAGGTCGGCGCGTACGACGATGTGGCCGGCGCCGGGCAGCGACGCGACCAGCTCCCCGGCGAGGTCCGCGGAATCGCGGTGGTGCACGGCGACCCGGTCGCCGTGCTGCGCGAACAGCGCCGCGACCGCCCGTCCGATGCCCCTGGAAGCCCCGGTGACCAGCACCGCCCGTCCCGTCATGCCGAGCATCATGCCGTACGCCGTGCCGCGGCGGCGGGGGCGGCCCGGCGCGCCTACCATGCGGAACGTGAACAACGACTGCCTCTTCTGCCGCATCGTCGCTGGCGACATCCCCGCCACGGTCGTCCGCGAGACCGAACACACCCTCGCCTTCCGCGACATCAACCCGCAGGCGCCGGTACACGTGCTGGTGATCCCCAAGGAGCACTACAGCGACGTGGTCGCCCTCGCCGAGGGCGACCCCACCCTCGCCGCCGAGGTGCTGGCCACGGCCGCCGTCGTGGCCGAGACCGAGGGCCTGCTCACCGGCGGGTTCCGCACCATCTTCAACACCGGCGGGTACGGCGGCCAGGAGGTCTTCCACGTTCACGCGCACCTGCTCGGCGGCACACCGCTGGGCCCGATGGTGGCCCGGTAGGCGCGGGGTGGCGGGCGTGAACCAGCGGCTGGAACGGCTGGTCCGGCGTACCCAGGCGCAGGCGCGGGTGCCGGCGCTCTCGGTGGCGCTGCACCGTGCCGACCGTCCGTTGTGGACCTGCACGGTCGGTGGCACGGGCAACGAGAACCCGCTCGGCCCGGACACCGTCTTCCGGATCGGCTCGGTCACCAAGACGCTGACGGCGGTGCTGGTCATGCAGTGCCGCGACGACGGGCTGCTCGACCTCGACGACCCGATCGGCCGGCACCTCGACGTGCCCGCGCACGGCACGGCGACCGTACGCCGGCTGCTGTCGCACACCGCCGGCCTGCAACGCGAGCCGTACGGCGACATCTGGGACACGCTGCGCTCGCCCGACGTACCCGAGCTGCTGGCCGACCTGGCGCGGATCGACCGGGCGCTGCCCCCGGCCCGCCGGTTCCACTACTCCAACCTCGGCCTGGCGCTGCTCGGGCACGCCGTCGCCCGGCTGCGTGGCGGCACCTGGGCCGAGGTGCTCGCCGACCGGGTGCTGCGGCCGCTGGAGCTGTCGTCGACCACGGTGTATCCCGGCCCGGGGGCGGCGACCGGGTTCCTGGTCGACGCCTATTCCGACCACGCCCGACCGGAACCGCGCCTCGACCTCGGCGCGCTCGGCCCGGCCGCGCAGTTGTGGAGCACCGCGACGGACATGGCCCGCTGGGCGGCGTTCCTCGCCGACCCGGCCGTGGTCGACCCGTCCGGTGCGGTGTTGGCCCCGGCCACCCTCGACGAGATGCGCTGGCCGCTGACCACCACCGACGAGGCGTCCTGGCAGGCCGGCTTCGGACTCGGGCTGATCCTGCTTCCGCAGCGGCCGGCGGAGCCGGTGGCCGGCGAGCGGATCGTGCACGTCGGGCACGACGGGGCGATGCCCGGCTTCCTGTCGTCGGTCTACGGGCGGCGGGGCGGCGGCGCGACGCCGAAGGCGATGGGCTGCGCGGTGCTCGCCTCCTCGGGCACCTCCGACGAGATCAACGAACTGTCGCACCGGCTGCTGGCCGCGGCGGTCGAGGACGACCCCGCCGAGGTGACCGCCTGGGTGCCGGGGGAGGCGCCGCCGCCGGCCTACCGGTCGGTGCTGGGGCACTGGTGGGGCGAGGGGTTCCCGTTCGTGTTCTTCTGGCGCGACGGCGCGCTGCGGGCCCGGGCCGCCGACGCGCCGGCCGGTGCGCCGCCGGCGGTGTTCGCGCCGCTGCCGGACCGGCCGGACGTGCTGCGTACGGTGTCCGGGCGGGAGACCGGCGAGCTGTTGCGGCTGACCCGGGACGCGGCCGGGCGGGTGGTCCGGATGCACTGGGCGACCTACCGGTTCACCCGGACGCAGGAGACGTTCGACGGGGTCACGACGTACGAGCTCTGAGTGTTTCGTACTGTTTCGTCCGGTGGTGGTGGGTGACCGCCCACCACCACCGGCGGGTCGGCGGTACGGGCGAAAATGGCCCGGGTCATCCCGCCGCGGAACCGATACGATGGCAGGACGGTTCGTAAACACCGCAGGTGCGGTGCGGTAAGAACCAGCGCGCCGCACCCGCGGCGCGAGCGACGACAGTGCGCCGCCCGTGCGGCGCCGAGCAACGACAGCGCCGCCCACGCGGCGCGAGCAACGAGAACGCGCCGCCCACGCGGCGTGAGGAACGACAGTGCGCCGCCCGCGCGGCGCCGAGACCGAGAGCAGGTGGCGCAGGGCCCGCGGCCCGACCTATGTCCGGCACCCCATCACCCGGGCCGGCCCGGGTGCAGACCAGGATCACGGTTCCTGACTCGCAGATTATGGTCAACCTGCTGGGTGCAGGTGACGAGATCCTGCGCCTCATCGAACGGTCCGTCGCGAGCGACGTCCACGTGCGCGGCAACGAGATCACCATCACCGGCGCCGTCGCGGACAACGCGGTCGCCGAGCGGCTCTTCGCCGAACTGCTCGAGCTGATCCAGAAGGGCGAGACACTGACCACCGACGCCGTCCGCCGCACCGTGGGCATGCTCGAGCAGGGTGGTGAGGAGCGTCCCGCCGACGTCCTCACGCTCAACATCCTCTCCCGGCGCGGGCGCACCATCCGCCCCAAGACGCTCGGCCAGAAGCGCTACGTCGACTCGATCGACGGGCACACCATCGTCTTCGGCATCGGGCCCGCCGGCACCGGCAAGACCTACCTGGCGATGGCCAAGGCGGTCCAGGCGTTGCAGGCCAAGCAGGTCAACCGGATCATCCTGACCCGGCCGGCGGTCGAGGCCGGTGAGCGGCTGGGCTTCCTGCCCGGCACCCTCTTCGAGAAGATCGACCCCTACCTGCGTCCGCTCTACGACGCGCTGCACGACATGCTCGACCCCGACTCGATCCCGAAGCTGATGGCGGCGGGCACGATCGAGGTCGCCCCGCTGGCCTACATGCGCGGCCGCACCCTCAACGACGCGTTCATCATCCTCGACGAGGCGCAGAACACCACGCCCGAGCAGATGAAGATGTTCCTCACCCGGCTCGGGTTCGGCTCGAAGATCGTCGTCACCGGCGACATCACCCAGGTCGACCTGCCCGGCGGCACGACCAGCGGCCTGCGGGTCGTGCGGGACATCCTCCAGGGCGTCGAAGACGTGCACTTCGCCCAGCTCAGCAGCACCGACGTGGTGCGGCACCGGCTGGTCAGCGACATCGTCGACGCGTACGCCCGCTACGACGCCGACCGCGAGGCCCAGCAGCAGGGCCAGGGTGTCCACGCCGTACCCGGTCGCGCCGCGCGTGCCGGCCGGCGCCGCTAGCCGTCAACCAGGGGAAACAGTGTCCATCGAAATAGCCAACGAGTCCGGTGTCGGGGTCGACACCGACGCCGTGCTCGCCGTCGCCCGCCACGCCCTCGAGGAGATGGGGGTCAACCCGCTCGCCGAGCTGTCGGTCCTGCTGGTCGACATCGACTACATGACCGAGCTCAACCACCGCTGGATGGACGGCGACGGACCCACCGACGTGCTCGCGTTCCCCATGGACGAGGGCAGCGTCGACCACGGCCCGGGCGAGGTCGCCGGCGGTGAGCCGGCGCTGCTCGGCGACATCGTGCTCTGCCCGGAGGTGGCGGCGAAGCAGGCCGTCACCGCCGGCCACTCCGCCGCCGACGAGCTGCACCTGCTCACCGTGCACGGCGTCCTGCACCTGCTCGGCTACGACCACGCCGAGCCGGAGGAGGAGCGGGAGATGTTCGAGCTGCAGGCCCGCCTCCTGTCGAGCTGGCGGGCGACCCGGGCCCAGTGATGCCGCCCCTCCTAGCCGCCACCGGCTCCGCGGCCAACCTCCCCGACCTGCAACTGCTGGTCTTCGCCGCGGGGCTGGTGATCCTGGCCGGGCTGTTTGCGATGACCGAGGCCGCGCTGGCCGCGATCTCGCCGGCCCGGGCGGCCGAACTGGCCCGGGAGGGGGTACGCGGCGCGCAGACGCTGCACGTCGTCGCCACCGGCGTCGTACGGCACCTCAACCTGTTGCTGCTGCTGCGGCTGCTGTGCGAGCTGACCGCGACCACCCTGGTCGCACTGGTCGCCGTCGACACGTTCGGCGCCGGCTGGACCGCCGCGCTGGTCACCGCCGGCGCGATGACCGTGGTGAGCTTCGTCGTCGTCGGGGTCGGACCGCGCACCCTGGGCCGCCAGCACGCGTACGCCGTCGGCCGGGCCACCGCCCCGCTGGTGCGCTGGCTCGGCCGGGCCCTCAACCCGCTCGCGTCGCTGCTGATCGTCATCGGCAACGCGGTCACCCCGGGCCGCGGCTTCCGTGACGGCCCGTTCGCCACCCAGGTCGAGCTGCGCGAACTGCTCGACCTGGCGGAGCAGCGCGGCGTCGTCGAGCACGGCGAACGACAGATGATCCGGTCGGTGATCGCGCTCGGCGACACCATCGCCCGCGAGGTCATGGTGCCCCGCACCGAGATGGTCTGGATCGAGTCGACCAAGACGTCCCGCCAGGCGCTGATGCTGTTCCTGCGCTCCGGCTTCTCCCGGATCCCGGTGATCGGAGAGAGCGTCGACGACGTGCTCGGCCTGCTCTACCTCAAGGACGTGGTCCGGGCGCAGGGCGGCGGCGACCCGCGCAGCCAGCAGGTGCCGGTCGCCGAGCTGATGCGTTCGGCGACCTTCGTGCCGGAGTCGAAGCCGGTCGACGACCTGCTCTCGGAGATGCAGGCGGCCCGTAACCACCTGGTGATCGTCGTGGACGAGTACGGCGGCACCGGCGGCCTGGTCACCATCGAGGACATCCTCGAGGAGATCGTCGGCGAGATCACCGACGAGTACGACGTCGAACGCCCGCCGGTCGAGCGCCTCGACGGCGGCTCCGTACGGGTCACCGCCCGGCTCCCGGTCGAGGACCTCGGGGAGCTGTTCGGCGTCGACCTGCCCGCCGACGAGGTCGAGACGGTCGGTGGCCTGCTCGCCCAGGCGCTCGGCCGGGTGCCGATCCCCGGAGCGCGGGCACGGATCGGCGGGCTGGTGCTGGTCGCCGAGGGCACCACCGGCCGCCGCAACCGCATCGAGACGGTGCTCGTCTCGCCCGACGAGGCCGAGTCGCGACCCGCCGAGGGCGGCGCGACCCCGAAGTCGCGTGGATCCCACGACACACCCCAGGAGAGGCAACCCGCAGATGCCTGAGTCACCCACCGCCGCCGCCATTCCCGGCGGTCAGAGCGGCGCCGTCGAGTTGGGCGCCGAGGACGCCAAGCTGGTCACCCTCGCCCGTAGCGCGCGGGCCCGGACCGGCGGGCTCGAAGGCGCCGCGGTACGCGACCAGGACGGCCGGACGTACGCGGCCACCAACGTCTCGCTGCCCTCGCTGACGCTGACCGCTCTCCAGCTGGCCGTCGCGTCCGCCGCCTCGGCCGGCGCCAGCCGGCTGGAGGCCGCCGCCGTGGTGACCGAGGCGTCCACCCTGGACGGTTCCGGGCACGCGGCAGTGCGTGACCTGGCCGCCGACGCCCCGATCCACGTCGCCGCACCGGACGGCACCCTGCTCGGCACGGTGGTCGAGTGAGCGGTCGCACCAGCGGTCCGGCCCGGCCCGCCGACCGGGGCGGCCAGGCCGGCCGGGGCCGGTCCGGCGAGATCCGGGGCCGGCGTCCCGAGGACACCTACCGGGCCGGGTTCGCCTGCTTCGTCGGGCGCCCCAACGCCGGCAAGTCCACCCTGACGAACGCGATCATCGGCCAGAAGATCGCCATCACCTCCAGCAAGCCGCAGACCACCCGGCACGTCATCCGGGGCGTGCTGCACCGGCCCGACGCGCAGCTCGTCCTCGTCGACACCCCCGGCCTGCACCGGCCGCGCACCCTGCTCGGCGAGCGGCTCAACGACCTGGTCCGGCAGACCTGGAGCGAGGTCGACGTGATCGGCCTCTGCGTGCCGGCCGACGAGCCGGTGGGCCGGGGCGACCGGTTCATCACCGGCGAGATCGCCGAGCTCAAGGCGACCGTGATCGCCGTGGTCACCAAGACCGACCTGGTCGACCGCAAGCGGCTCGCCGAGCAGCTGGTCGCGGTCAGCGAGATGGGCGACTTCGCCGAGGTGGTGCCGGTCAGCGCCGTCTCCGGCCACCAGGTCGACACGCTGGTCGACGTGATGACCAACTACCTGCCGCCGTCACCGCAGCTCTATCCCGACGACATGCTCACCGACGAGCCGGAGCAGGTGCTGATCGCGGAGCTGGTCCGCGAGGCCGCGCTGGAGGGTGTACGCGACGAACTGCCGCACTCGATCGCCGTCGTCGTCGAGGAGATGATCGAAGAGGGCCCGGTCCTCAAGATCTACGCCGATGTCTACGTCGAGCGGCCCAGCCAGAAGGCGATCGTGATCGGGGCCCGGGCCAGCCGGCTCAAGGACGTCGGCACCCGGGCGCGGGCCGAGATCGAGGCGCTGCTCGGCCGCCGGGTCTACCTCGACCTGCACGTCCGGGTCGCCAAGGACTGGCAGCGCGACCCGAAGCAGTTGCGCCGGCTGGGGTTCTGAGCCCGGTGCGGCGGATCCTCGTCACCGGCGCGGGCGGCCGGATCGGCAACTACCTGCGCGAGCGGCTGCCCCGCCCGGATCGGGCACTGCGCCTGCTCGACGTCGGTCCGCAGGCCCCGCCGGCCCCCGGTGAGCCGGTCGAGGTGCTGCGCGCCGACCTGACCGACGCAGGCGCGGTCGCCGCCGCGTGCGCCGGGGTCGACGCGGTCGTCCATCTCGCCGCGCTGCGCGGCGAGGACACCTGGGAGAACATCCTGCGGGTCAACGTCGACGGCACCCGTACCCTGCTCGAGGCCGCCCGGATCGCCGGGGTGCCGCGGGTCGTGCTGGCCTCGTCGATCCACGCCGCGGGGTTCTACCGCCGTGCCGGCGCCGCGCCCGAGCCGTCCGGGGTGCCGGCTCCGGCCGGGCCGGACGGCGTCCCGTCGGGGTCGGTGCCGCGCCCGGACAGCTACTACGGCTGGAGCAAGGCGGCCGCCGAGTCGCTGGGCAGCCTCTACGCCGACCGGTTCGGGATGACCGTCTTCGCGCTGCGGATCGGCGCCTGCACCACGACGCCGGCGGCCTGGAACCGCGACGCGTGGCTGTCGCCCGACGACTGCGCCCGGCTCGTCGACGTCTGCCTGACCACCGACGCCACCGGCTTCCGGGTGCTGTGGGGGGTCAGCCGCAACCGGGACCGCTGGTGGTCGCTCGCCGAGGGCGCCGCGATCGGATACGACCCGGTCGACGACGCGGAGGCGTACACCGCCGGTATGACGCCGATGGACGACGCGCACGCGCCGACCGTCGGCCTGCTCGGTGGCACCTTCTGCACGCTGCCGCTCGGCAAGCCACGCTGACCGGGCGGACCCGGTCAAACCGGGCTCAACGTGCATCGGTAGGGTTGGATGGGTTCCGGGGTGGGTAGGTAGCCCACCGCCCCGCCACCCACGCCGAGATTCGAGCTGATGCGAAACCGGTACCTCGACTTCCTGCGTTTCCTGGCCATCGTCCGCGTCGTCGTCTACCACAGCACGGGGTGGGCGTTTCTCACCGTGGTCTTTCCCGCGATGTCGGTGATGTTCGCGCTCGCCGGCTCGCTGATGGCCGCCTCGCTCGACCGCTCGGGTACGGCCGCCGTCGGCCGCCGGCTGCGCCGGCTGCTGCCGTCCCTGTGGCTGCTCGCCGCCCTCTTCGTGCCGGCGATGCTGCTGACCGGGTTGGCGGTCGACTGGCGGCTGATCCTGTGGGCCGCGCCGCTGTCCGACCCGCCGAGCAACGGATGGGGAGCCCAGGCGCTCAGCGCCGTCTGGTACCTGCGCGACCTGCTCTGGTTCGTCATCGTCTCGCCGCTGGCACTGCGGCTCTTCCGCCGCTTCCCGCTACCCACCCTGCTCGCGCCGTACGTCCTGCTCGTCGTCGACACGTTCGGGCTGCTGCCGCCGGACAACCTGGTGCTGCGGGACTTCGGGCTCTACTTCGGGGCGTGGCTGCTCGGGTTCGCCCACCACGACGGCCTGCTGCGCCGGCTGTCCCGCCGGCTGCTCGTCGGGCTGTCGACCGTACTCGTCTCGACCGGTCTGGTCTGGGCCCTGACGCACCCGGGGCCGCGCGGCATCGACCTCAACGACATCCGGCTCGCCAACGGGCTCGTCTCGGCCGGGTTCATCCTCGTGGTGCTCGGCCTGGCGCCCGCCGCGGCGGCCTGGGTCGACCGGTTCAGGCCGGTGAGCCGGGCGGTGACCGTGCTCAACCGCCGGGCGCTGACCATCTACCTGTGGCACCTGCCGGTGATCATCGGCCTCAACGGGGTCGCCGCCGTCACCGGCTGGCAGATCCTGCGCTCCGGCGGCGGGGCCGGGGGAGTGGCGTTCCGCGTCGCCCTGGTCGCCGCCCTGACGGGGGTCGCCGTGGCGCTCTTCGGCTGGGTGGAGGACATCGCCGCCCGGCGCCGGCCGGTGCTGCTGCCGGACGGGCGCCCACCCGCCGAGCCGCGACCGGCGGCGGACGTCGGCCCGGTCGCCGACGTCGTCGCGGGGGCCACCACACGCGTCGTCACCGAATCCATCGCGACCCGCCGGTGAGAAGGGCGGGGGTGACCGTGCCCGGCACGGCCGCCCCCGCCGAGGGTCAGGCCGGCTTGACGGTGATGTCGCCGCTGCCGGTCTTCAGGTCGAAGTGGGTGGCGGCCTGCGGGTCGTTGACGACCTCGATGGTGGCCTTGCCCGAGCCGGTGTCGGTGGTCACCCGGTACGAGCCGGCCGGGGTGGTCACCGTCACGTTCGCGCTCTGGGCGTGCGCGCGTACGCCGACCTGCTGGACCAGGGTCAGCGCGACGTCGCCGGAGTTGCCCTCGACCGACACCGGACCGGCGCCCAGCCCGGTGCCGGTGACCGAGCCGGAACCGGCCTTCGCGGTGAACGCCGCGCCGGGGTCGCTCACCTTGATGTCGCCGGAACCGGTCTCGACCTTGACCGAACCGGTCGCCCCGGTGACGGTGATCGACCCCGACCCCACCTTGAGGTCGACCTCGGCCACCCCGGTCAGGTCGACGTTGCCCGAGCCGTTCTCGCCCCGCACGGACACCCCTTCCGGCGCGTCGATCTCGTACGAGGCGCTGCACCACTGCCCGCAGCCGGTCTCGATCCGCAGGGTGGTGCCCTCGATCCGGTAGGTCCGGTCGGGTTCGCTGCCCCGGTACTGCACCGTCCGGTCGATCTCCACGTCGGAGCGTGCGGAGGTGCGTACGGTCACGTTGCCGGAGCCGGACACCACGACGATCTCGGTGACCCGTACCTCCTCGGTGTTGGTGAAGTCGAGCCGGCGCTCCGACACGCTTCCACAGCCGGCGATGGCGAAGAGGGCCACCGCGCCGGCGACAGCCACTACGTTGCGGGAGAGACGCATGCCTGCACGGTAGGGGAAGAGATCCACCGGCGTCGTCCGGTCCCCCCTCCGCCGCGTCCGGGTGTCGCGAAGTCGCCACGGGCGACCCGGCACCCCGGCGGCGGCCGGCCCACCGGCCGGCGGCGACAATGGGCGGGTGGCCGGCTATCGCAGACAGCTCTACCGCGACGACGCGGTGGTGCTGCGCGTGCAGAAACTCGGCGAGTCCGACCGCATCATCACCCTGCTGACCCGCCGGCACGGCCGGCTGCGCGCGGTCGCCCGGGGCGTACGCCGCACCACGTCCCGCTTCGGCGCCCGGCTGGAGCCGTTCGGCCACGTCGACCTGCAACTCGCCGGCAACCCCGACGGCCAGGGCAGCGGGCTGCACACCATCAGCCAGGTCGAGGGGATCGACCTGTTCGGGAAGCGGTTCCTCACCGACTACCCGCGCTACACCACGGCCAGCGCCATCGCCGAGACCGCCGAACGGCTCACCCCGGTCGAGCGCGAACCCGCGCTGCGACTCTTCCTGCTCACCCTCGGGGCGGTACGGGCGCTCGCCGACGGTACGCACGACAGCACCCTCGTCCTCGACGCCTACCTGCTGCGCGGCATGGCGCTCGCCGGCTGGGCGCCGGCCCTGCGCGCCTGCGCGGTCTGCGGCACCCCCGGACAGCACCGGGCGTTCTCCGTACCGGCCGGGGGTGCGGTCTGCCCGGACTGCCGGCCGCCCGGCTCGGCGCATCCGGCGCCGGCCACCTTCGACCTGATGTCGGCCCTGGCCACCGGCGACTGGCGGGTCGCCGACGCCACCGAGACCGCCGTACGGCGGGAGTGCAGCGGCCTCGTCGCGGCGCACCTGCAGTGGCATCTGGAGCGCGGGTTACGCTCGCTGCCGCTGGTTGATCGGGACTCAGGGGTCGGGCGGGCGCGGCTCACGCGGCCACCGTCGGAAGCGGGGAGTGATGGTTAGGACGTCCAGTCGCCGGGGGCCGGCCAAGGCACCCACCCCGCACGTCTCCGGTGCCCGGCCGCCGGTGCTGCCGAAGGAGGCGCTGCCCCGGCACGTCGCGGTCGTCATGGACGGCAACGGCCGCTGGGCCAAGGAACGCGGCCTGCCCCGCACCAAGGGCCACGAGCAGGGCGAGTACTCGCTGTTCGACACCGTCGAGGGCGCCATCGAGCTGGGCATCCCCTACCTGTCGGCGTACGCGTTCTCGACCGAGAACTGGCGGCGCTCACCCGACGAGGTGCGCTTCCTGATGGGCTTCAACCGCGATGTGATCCGCCGCCGCCGCGACCAGCTCGTCGACCTCGGCGTCCGGGTGGTCTGGTCGGGGCGGGCCGGGCGGCTGTGGAAGAGCGTGATCTCCGAGCTGCGCACCGCCGAGGAGATGTCGCAGCACAACTCGACGCTGACGCTCCAGTTCTGCGTCAACTACGGCGGGCAGGCCGAGATCGCCGACGCGGCCGCCGCCATCGCCCGGGACGTGGCCGACGGCCGGCTCGACCCGGCGAAGGTCACCGAGAAGACGGTGGCCCGCTACCTCTACCACCCCGAGATTCCCGAGGTCGACCTCTTCCTGCGGCCGTCCGGCGAGCAGCGGACGTCGAACTTCATGCTCTGGCAGTCGGCGTACGCCGAACTGGTCTTCCTCGACACGCTCTGGCCCGACTTCGACCGGCGCCACTTCTGGTACGCCTGCGAGCTGTACGCCCGGCGGGACCGCCGGTTCGGCGGCGCGCTGCCCAACCCGGTCGCGCCCGGCAGCACCGCCTAGCCGGCAGCCGGCTAGGCGGTCCCGGCCGGTTCGGCGCTGCCGGATGGTGCGGGCCGGCGCGGTGACGGCGGTGACGCGGGCGGGAGGTCGCCGGCCAGTCGGGCCACCACCGCGTCGACGTCGCCTAGATCGGTGAAGACCAGGTGCGCGCCGGCCGCCGCCAGCTCGTCGGTGCCGGTGTCGCCGGTCGCCACCCCGATCGCGGTCACCCCGACCGCCAGCGCCGCCTCGACGTCGTGCACCGTGTCACCGACGACGACGATGTCCGACGGCGCGAAGGGGCCGTACTTCGCCTCGGCCAGCCGGCGGCTGCGGGCGACCAGTTCGGCGCGTACCGGATCGTCCATGCCGTAGCCGCCGACCGCCACGTCGAACGGGCCGTCCAGCCCGAACGCGGCGACCTTGGCCAGGGCCACCGCCGGGATGTTCCCGGTGACCAGCGTCTGCGTCACGTGCGTCCGGTCGGCGAGCGCGGCGAGCACCTCGCGTACCCCGGGCAGCACCCGGCCCGAGGCGGCGATCAGGTGCCGGCGGGCGGCGAACTCCTCGGTGTACCGGGCGAAGAACGTCGCCCGCAGTTCGGCGGTGTCGGCCACCCCGTACCCGGTGAGGATCTCGGCGGTCACCGCCCGGTCCGTACGGCCGGCGAAGACCGTCGCCTCCCGCCAGGCGAGGCCGGTGACGGCGGTGAACGCCGTGGCGTACGCCTGGACGGCGATCCGGCCCGCGTGGATCAGGGTGCGGTCGATGTCCCACATGATCAGCCGGGGTGGTCGCGGATGCATGCGGCCGATCGTGCCATCCGGGCCGGTCCGCCGGCACGCCCGTACGCCGTTTCCGGTCTTGTGAGAAGGCCGGCGGGAAAAGGCGGTGCGGCCCGGGCCGGGGGCGGGTATCGTCGCGCTCATGCGTATCTGACGCCCTCTTCGAGACCGCGCCGGCCGGCGGCCACCACTGCCACGGCCCGGCCGCTCGGGCGTCCATCTTCTCGCGCAGCCCTCCTGTCGCCGGATGTCCGGGCCTCCCTCTTCGCTCGCACCGCTGTCGCGGTGATCACAGTCAAAGGAGGCACCGTATGGCTGCCAAGCGATCCACCAGGAAGTCCGGTTCCCACCGTCGTGCCCGGCCCGCGGGTGCGGCGGTCGTCGCGGCACCGCCCGACCTGCCGGCTCTCGACGCGCTGAACGCGGTGGACGGCCGGCTTCCCCTGCCGTCCGACGACCGGCCGGTGGCCGGTGAGGCGTTCGCCGTACCCGTCGACCGGGAGCGGATCGGGGCGGCGGAACTCGCCGCCACCGTCGAGGCCGCCGCCTTCGCCGCCGAACCGGTGGAGGCGGACCAGCCGGCCGCGCGGCCGGTCGGGCCGAGGTCCGGCCCGCCGCCGCGGAACGGGAACCCGTTCGCCGGGGGCGGCGGTGGCCGGGGCGCGGTGTCGGCCCGCCGCTACGCCTTCCGCCGCAGTTAGAGGTTTCAGGATCCGGGTGATCGGGGACTAGCCCACGCGTGTCGGGGAACATGCTCGCCGATCGCCCGGATCGTCATCGTTTTCGCAGCTCAGACCGTACGGCGGGAGAGTCTGGGATTCCCAGCTCGATCCCAGCCTCGCCTGCTAGCATCGGCAGCCTTATGGATGATCTTCCTTATCACAGTCCGTGGCCCCTCGTCGTCCCGGTCGCCCACACGGCGGCCACCGAACGAGAGGGGCTGATCGATGAATGAGTGGGTCCTGCTGGGGATCGGGCTGATCCTCACCATTGGGACCGGAATGTTCGTGGCGTCCGAGTTCGCGCTGGTCAACCTCGACCGCGGGGAACTCGAAGCACGCCAGTCCCGGGGTGAGAAGCGGCTCGGTCCGACGATCGCCGCCCTGAAGATCACCTCGACGCACCTGTCGAGCGCGCAGCTCGGAATCTCGCTGACCACCCTGCTCACCGGTTACACCTTCGAGCCGGCGGTCAGCCGGCTGCTCGCCGGGCCGCTGACCGCGGCCGGCGTGCCGGAGGCGGTGGTCCCCGGCGTCGGCGCCGTCGCCGGAATCCTGCTGGCGACGCTGTTCTCGATGATCATCGGCGAGCTGATGCCGAAGAACTTCGCCCTCGCCGTACCGCTCGCCACCGCGAAGTTCGTGGTGCCCTTCCAGGCCCTGTTCACCACCGTCTTCAAGCCGCTGATCCTGCTGTTCAACAACACCGCCAACGCGGTGATCCGCGGCTTCGGCATCGAGCCGAAGGAAGAACTCTCCGGTGCCCGCAGCGCCGAGGAGCTGAGCGCGCTGCTGCGCCACTCGGCGCGGGCCGGCGTGCTCGACCCGGAACACGCGACGCTGCTGGACCGTACCCTGCGGTTCTCCGACCGTGACGCCTCCGACGTCATGACCCCCCGGGTACGCATGACGGCGGTCGACGCCACCGCCACCGCCACCGACATCATCGGGCTGGCCACCTCCACCGGCCTGTCCCGGTTCCCGGTCATCGGCCGGGACGTCGACGACATCATCGGCGTGCTGCACGTCAAGCACGCCTTCGCCATCCCGCTGGAGGAGCGTTCCAACGTGCGAGCGGCCGACATCATGGTCGAACCGCTCCAGGTTCCCGAGACGATGGGCCTCGACACGCTGCTGACCGCGCTGCGCGGTCAGGGGCTGCAGTTCGCGGTCGTCTACGACGAGCACGGCGGCACCGGCGGCATCGTCACCCTCGAAGACCTGGTCGAGGAGATCGTGGGCGACCTGGAGGACGAGCACGACCGGGCCCGCACCATGGTCGTACGCCGGGGGCGGACGATCCTGTTCGACGCCTCGCTGCGCCCCGACGAGCTGCTCGAACGGACCAAGATCGCCGTTCCCGAGGACGACGACTACGACACCGTCGCCGGGTTCGTCACCGCCCGCCTGGACCGGTTCCCCGAGATCGGCGACGAGGTCGCCATCGAGGGCGGCCTCCTGCGGGTCGAACACCTCAACGGCGTACAGGTCGACCGGCTGCGGTTCGTGCCCGCGGACGGCTCCAGCGCCTCCGGCCTCGACCGGACGGCCGGCGACCGCACGGAGGCGAAGGCCCGATGAGCGAATACCTGCCAGGCATCATCTGGCTCTTCGTCCTGCTGGTCGTCAACGCCTTCTTCGTCGGCGCCGAGTTCGCGGTCATCTCCGCGCGGCGCTCCCAGATCGAACCGAAGGTCGCCTCCGGCAGCCGGGCCGCCCAGACGACGCTCTGGGCGATGGAGCACGCGACGCTGATGCTGGCCACCAGCCAGCTCGGCATCACCGTCTGCTCCCTGCTCATCCTGAACGTCTCCGAACCGGCGATCCACCACCTGCTGGAGATCCCGCTCGCCAACACCCCGCTGTCGCCCAGCGCGGTGACCGTGCTCGCGTTCGTCGTCGCGCTGGGGCTCGTGACGTTCCTGCACGTGGTGTTCGGCGAGATGGTGCCGAAGAACATCTCGTTCTCCGTACCGACCCGGGCGGCGCTGATCCTGGCCCCGCCGCTGGTCTTCGTGGCCCGGGTGTTCAAGCCGATCATCTGGAGCCTGAACTGGGTCGCCAACGGCATCCTGCGGCTGTTCAAGGTGACCCCGAAGGACGAGGCGACCAGCACCTACACCCTCGACGAGGTGGCGACCATCGTCGCGCAGTCCACCCGTGAGGGGGTGCTCGTCGACGGCTCGGGAACGCTCACCGCGGCGTTCGAGTTCACCACGAAGACCGTCGGGGACGTCGAGGTGCCCCTCGGTGACCTGGTCATGCTCCCGGCGGCCGTGACTCCGGCCCAGCTCCAGCAGGCGGTGGCCGCGCGCGGCTACTCCCGCTACCTGCTCACCGACAACGGGCAGCCGAGCGGATACCTGCACCTGAAGGACGTCATGGACCTGACCGGGGACGCCTACACCACCGCCGTCCCGGGCAAGCGGGTGCGCAAGCTCGCCGCCGTACGCCGGGACAGCGAACTCGAGGACGCCCTGGCCACGATGCGGCGGGGCGGGGCGCACATCGCCCGGGTCCTCGACGACGAGGGACGTACGACGGGTGTGCTCTTCCTGGAGGACATCATCGAGGTGCTGGTCGGCGAGGTCCAGGACGCCACCACCACCCGCTGACGCCCCGAGATCCCCGTGATCAGGGAGCCCGCACGCGCGGGACGCACTCCCTGATCACGGGGATCAGGAGATCACGGGGCGGAACGTACCGAGCAGGAGGCTGGTCGCCAGCGCGGCGGCGGCCAGCGTCGCCGCGCCGGCCACGAGGGCGGCGTCGGCCGCCGTGAACCGCTGGCGGCGGGCGGTCGTACGCGGGGTCGTCGAGTCGAAGCCCCGGGCGTCCATCGCGGTCGCCAGCCGGGTGCCCCGCCGGATCGCGCCGACCAGCAGCGCGAACGCCGTCGACGCGAACAGCCGCAGCCGGGCCACCGGGTTGCGGCCGGCGTCGACGCCGCGCGCCCGGCGGGCCATCGACAACATCTGCCACTCCTGCGCCAGCAGCGGCATCAGCCGGAACGCGGCCAGCGCGCCGATCGCGAACCGGGCCGGCGCCTTCGCGTTCTGCACCAGGGCGTCGGCGAGGTCGGTCGGGTCGGTGGTGGCGAAGACGAACACGCCGGGCAGCGCGACGGCGACCATCCGCAGGGACAGGCCGAGCGCGGTGGCGAGGACGCCGGTGGTGATCACCACCGGCCCGGCCGCGAAGAGCAGGGTGCCGGTGCGCTCGGCGGCGAAGACGGTCAGCGTCGCCGTGATGCCCAGCGCGCCGACCAGCAACGGCCAGGCCCGGCGCAGCAGCAGGCCGTAGCGGACGCCGAAGAGCGGCAGCACGGCCAGTTCGACGGCGATGGCGACGGCCGGGGCGACCGGGTCGAGGGTCGCGATCAGCGGCACCGAGAAGACCAGTGCGGCGGCGAGCTTGGCGACCGGGTTGCGCCGGGCCAGCGGCGCGTCCGACCGGGCGACCGGCCCGCCGGGCACCGTCACCGCCGCACCGCCGGGGCCACCTGGACGGTCCGGTCGGCGAGCGCGGCGACGAAGTCGGCGTCGTGGGTGACCGCGACGACGCCGTGCCCCGCGTCGCGCAGGCCGGCGAGCAGATCGACCAGTTCGATCCAGGTACGCCGGTCCTGGCCGAACGTCGGCTCGTCGAGCACCAGCAGGCGTGGTGCGGTGGCCAGCGCGGTCGCCACGCTCAGCCGCCGCGCCTCGCCACCGGAGAGCGTGTACGGGTTGGCGCCGGCGAGCCGGTCCAGCCGCAGCCGGGCCAGCAGAGTGTCCACGGTGGACTTGACGGTGGCGGGAGCGGCGCCGGTGCGGCGCGGGCCGAGCGCCAGTTCGTCGAAGACCGTGCCGGTGACGAACTGGTGCTCCGGGTCCTGGAAGACCGACCCGATCCGGCGGGTCAGCGCCGGTGCCCGCCAGCGGTGCGGCGGCCGGCGGTGGTCGGCACCGGCCAGGGCCGGCGTCGCCACCACCTGCCCGGTGCCCGGCCGGAGCAGCCCGCCGAGCAGCAGCGCCAGCGTCGACTTGCCGGCCCCGTTCGGCCCGAGTACGGCGACCGCCTCGCCGGCGCGTACGGCCAGGTCGGTCGGTGCCAGGCGCGGCGGCAGGCCGGCCGCCTCGGCGGTGAGCAGCACGTCGCCCGGTGCCGTCGTGGCCCGGCGGGCCGGGACCTGCCGGCCGGGCACCCACACGCCGCCGTCGGCCAGCGTGTCGCCGTGGCTGGCGAAGATCTGATCCGGTGCGCCGTCGGCGGTCACGCCGCCGGCCGGCGCCAGCACCACCACCCGGTCGACCAGCGGCAGCGCGTCGGCCACCCGGTGCTCGACCAGGACCATCGTGGTGTCCCGGCCGACCGCCCGATCGAGCGCGTCGCGCACCAGCGCCGCGCCGGCCGGGTCGAGGTTGGCCGTCGGTTCGTCGAGCAGCAGCAGGTCGGGGCGCAGGGCGAGGACGCCGGCCAGGGCGAGCCGCTGCTGTTCGCCGCCGGACAGCGCGGCGGTCGGCCGGTCCCGGTCGTAGGGGAAGCCGACCCGGTGCAGCGCCTCGTCGACCCGGGGCCAGATCTCGCCGGCCGGCACCCCCCGGTTCTCCAGCCCGAACGCCACGTCGTCACCGGAGCGCGCCATCACGAGCTGGCTCTCCGGGTCCTGGAAGACGATGCCGACCCGCTCCCGCGACTTGCGCGGGTCGAGCCCGTCGATCTCGACGGTGCCCTCCTGCTCGCCGGAGTCCTCGGCGAGCAGCCCGGCGAGCGCGGCGAGCAGGGTGCTCTTGCCGGCCCCGGACGGGCCGAGCAACAGCACCCGCTCGCCGTGCTCGACGCGCAGGTCGAGGCCGCGGACCGCCCACGCCTTACGGCCGGCGTGCCGCCACCCGAAGCCGCGCAGCTCGACGGCGCTCACCGGCGCCCCGCCGGGCCGTTGCCGGTCCAGGCCGAGTCCGGGTACGCGGGCGCCGCCGCGTACCCGGTCCTTGATCGGTGCATCCGGTTCAGACGGCGGTCCGCTCGCGGCCGGCCGGGAAGCGATCCAGGGCCCCGGTCCGGGCCAGCGCCCGGGTCAGCGCCCAGCCGCCGGCACCGGCGATCACGGCGGCGCTGATCACGGTGAAGACGAACATCGGGATCCGGTACGAGACGAGGTCGTAGCCGGCGTAGTAGCGGATCTGGTCGAAGACCGCGGCGGCCAGGCCGGCGAGCGCGCCGGAGACCACGGCCACCGGCAGCTTGAAGGAGCGGTAACGCAACGCGAGGAACGCGGCCTCCGCACCGAGGCCCTGGAAGGCGCCCTGCACGATGGCCAGGGCACCCCACTGGCTGCCGAGGATCACCGAGATGAACGCGGCGAGGAACTCGCAGTAGAACGCCGCCCCCGGCTTGCGGATCACCAGCCCGCCGATCACGCCGGGCAGCAGCCAGATGCCGTAGATGATGCCCTGGGCCCCCGGGAAGAAGGCGAAGGCGGGGTCGGTGGCGCTCCACACGAGGTTCCAGGCCCAGAAGATGACGCCGAACGCGACGGCGATCACCGACGCGACGACGATGTCGACCGTACGCCAGCGGCTGGCGGTGGGTTGTGTCATGGCTGTGCCTCCCAGTTCTTCGAGCGAACCAGGCAAGACGCACGCCACGACCGGACGGTCGTGGCGCGGCTGGAGAATCGACCGAACTCCCTGCGCTGGCATTACCCAGATCAGGTTCGAGGGTCTGCGGTGGTGTCCCGCACTCTCAGCGCTGTGCGCTCCCCTGTCGGATATGAAGTTGTGGCGCCGACGCTAGCACCGACGGTGATTTCGCGACAGCGCCGAGGTCGGATGTGGCCCCCGACACCTGGTCGCGCGGTAGGGTGGTCTGCCCCCACCGCGACCGTCCGTAGTGAAGGGACCAGCCTTCAGTGACCACGGCCAATGCCGCCCCCGACACCACGGGGGCCGGCCCCGCCAGCGGCACCGGACCGGCGGGCGGCGGCCCACCCGACCCCGGACCACCACCGCGCCGCCCGCTCCTCGGCGACCGGATCGGCTCGGTCGAGGTGCTCGCCGCGCTGCTGCTCCTGCTGGTGGTCTTCCGGGGGCCGCTCTCGACCGCGATCTCCAGCCCGCGCCTGCAGACCTGGACGACCGTGTTCGTCTCGGTCATGGTGCAGGCGGTGCCGTTCCTGGTCTTCGGCGTCGTGCTCTCGGCCGTGATCGCGGTCTTCGTGCCCCGCTCGTTCTGGGCCCGGGCGCTGCCGCGACACCCGGCCCTGGCCGTACCGGTGGCCAGCGCCGCCGGCGTGGTCCTGCCCGGCTGCGAGTGCGGCGCGGTGCCGATCGCCGGCTCGCTGATCCGGCGCGGGGTCACCCCCGCCGCCGCCCTGGCGTTCCTGCTCGCCGCGCCGGCGATCAACCCGATCGTGCTCGCCTCGACCGCCGTCGCCTTTCCCGGCAACCCGGAGATGGTGGTCGCCCGCGGCCTGGCCAGCATCGTCGTCGCGATGATCATGGGTTGGTTGTGGCTGCGGCTGGGCCGCGCCGACTGGATCCGGCTGCCGCACCGCCCCGAACTCGACGGCATGTCCAAGGGCCGGGCGTTCTGGGCGGCCGTACGCCACGACGTGGTGCACGCCGGCGGCTTCCTGGTGCTCGGCGCGATGGCGGCGGCCTGCATCAACGTGCTGGTGCCGGAGCGCTGGCTGCAACTGGTCGCCGACAACCCGGTGCTGTCGGTGCTGGTGCTGGCCGTGCTCGCCGTGCTGCTGTCGATCTGCTCGGAGGCCGACGCCTTCGTCGCCGCGTCGCTGTCGCAGTTCTCGCTGACCTCCCGGCTGGTCTTCCTGGTCGTCGGCCCGATGGTCGACCTCAAGCTGGTGTCGATGCAGGCCGGCGTCTTCGGCCGGCGGTTCGCGTTCCGGTTCGCCCCGGCCACCTTCGTGGTGGCCGTACTGGTGGCCGTCGGGGTCGGTGTGGTGCTGCTGTGAGCGGAGGACGGCGATGAACCGGCGGGCCCAGGCCGTGGTGCTGCTGCTGCTCGGCGGCTCGGTACTCAAGGCCAGCTTCACCGACATGTACCTGCGCTACGTCAAGGAGGGGCTGCGGCCGTTCCTGATCGCCTCCGGTGTCCTGCTGGTCGCGGTCGCGGTGATGACGCTGCTGCACGACCTGCGCCCCCGGCCGGGCACCACCGGCGCCGGGCACGACCACGAGCACGACGACCACGGCCACGAGCACGGGGGCAAGGGACACCACGAGCCACGCGTCGGCTGGCTGCTGATCGCACCGGTGCTCGGCCTGCTGCTGGTCGCCCCGCCGGCGCTCGGCTCGTTCGCGGCCGGCCAGGCCGGCACCGCGCTCTCCAGCCAGCGGGCCGACAGCTACCCGCCGCTGCCCGAGGGCGACCCGGCGAAGATCAGCGTGCTCGACTACGCGTCCCGGGCGATCTTCGACGGTGGCGCCTCGCTGACCGGCCGGACCGTGCAGCTCACCGGCTTCCTCGCCGAGGGGCCGGGCGGCGAACCGATCCTGGCCCGGATGATCCTGTCCTGCTGCGCCGCCGACGGGCGGCCGATCAAACTCGGGATGAGCGGCAACGTTCCGGTCGGGCTGCCCGCCGACAGTTGGGTCGAGGTGGTCGGCGGCTACACCGACCGTGTCATGACCGACCCGGTCAACGGCGAGGACATCCCCTACCTCCAGGTCGAGTCCTGGCGACAGGTGGACCCGCCGAAACAGCAGTACGGGTAGCCGACGTACCGTGGCGGGAGTGGAGATCACCCAGGCGGCCCCGCTCACCCGCGCCATGCTCGCCGCGGACCTCGTCCGGCTCGGCGTACGGCCCGGATCGGTGCTCGTCGTACACGCCTCGATGCGCCCGCTCGGCTGGGTGTGCGGCGGCCCGCAGATCGTCGTACTGGCCCTGCGGGACGTGCTCGGCCCGGACGGCACCCTGGTCGTGCCGACCCACACCCCGGACAACTCCGACCCGGCGAACTGGCGCAACCCGCCCGTACCGGAGCACTGGTGGGCGACCATCCGCGACGAGATGCCGGGCTTCGACCCGGCCGTGACGCCGAGCCGCTGGATGGGGGCGCTCGCCGAGCTGGTGCGTACGTCGCCGGGAGCCCGGCGCAGCGACCACCCGCAGGTGTCGTTCGCGGCCCTCGGCGCCCGGGCCGGCGACATCGTCGCCGACCACCCGCGGGCCGGGATGCTCGGCGACGCCTCGCCGCTGGGCCGGCTCTACGACCTCGACGCCGACGTGCTGCTGCTCGGCGTCGGCCACGACTCCAACACCTCGCTGCACCTGGCCGAATACCGGCAGCCGGACCCGCCCCGGGACCGCCTCGGCGCCGCCGTGCTGACCGGCGACGGCGGCCGGGAATGGAGCTGGTGGGACGACGTCGACCTCGACGAGGGCGACTTCGAACTGCTCGGCGCCGACCTGGACGGGACCGGCGCGGTCCGGTTCGGCGAGGTCGGTGCCGCCCGGTGCCGGCTGATGCGCCAGCGGGCCGCCGTCGACTTCGCCGTGGACTGGATCGCCGCCAACCGATGAACCCGGAGGACCGATGACCCTCAGCGCCGATGCCTACCTGTCCGTCGTCCGGTCGACGATCGACCGGGTCTCCGCCGGCCAGCGCGAAGCTGTCGAAGGAGCCGCCGACCTGATCGCCGCGGCGCTGGCCGCCGACGGGGTGGTGCACGCCTTCGGCACCGGCCACTCCGAGGCGCTCGCCATGGAGATCGCCGGCCGGGCCGGGGGACTGGTCCCCACCAACCGGGTGGCGCTGCGCGACGTGGTGATCCACGGCGGTGAGTCGCCGAGCGTGCTCGGGCCGACCCTCGAACGCGACCCGGCCGTCGCCCACCGCCTGCTCGACCTGCTGCCGGTAAGCCCCGCCGACGTCTTCGTCGTCGCCTCCAACTCCGGGGTCAACGGGGCGATCGTGGAGTTCACCCAGCTCGTCAAGGAGCGCGGCCACGGCCTGATCGCGATCACCTCGCGGGAGCACTCGGCCGGCGTCGAGTCGCGGCACCCGTCCGGGCGCAAGCTCGCCGACCTCGCCGACGTGGTCCTCGACAACGGTGCCCCGTACGGGGACGCGACCCTGGAACTGCCCGGCGGCGGCGCGGTCGGCGCGGTCTCGTCGATCACCGCCGCCCTGCTGGCGCAGCAGATCGTGGTCGAGGTCGTGCGCCGGCTGGTCGACGCCGGGCAGACCCCGCCGGTCTACCTGTCGGCGAACATCCCGGCCGGCGACGCGCACAACGAGGAGTTGGAGCGGCGGTACGCCGGCCGGATCAGGCGCGGTAGCTGAGGTTGTTTCGTCACCCCTCCGCCGGGGCATTCACGGGCGTTGTCATCGGCGGGGTGCCATAGGAGGCGTCAGGTGGCCAAGGAGACCGAGAAGCAGCGTTGGCAACGCAACTTCGCCGACCTGCTCCAGGAGTTGCGGGTCGCGCAGACCGGCGTACAGATTCTCTTCGCCTTCCTGCTCACGCTGCCGTTCAGCAGCGGCTTCCCGGACACCACAGCGTTCCAGCGGGACGTCTACGTGGTGGCGCTGCTGTCCGCGGCCGGCGCCACCGCGCTGATCATCTCGCCGGTCGCGTTCCACCGGGCCCTGTTCCGGCAGGGCCGCAAGCCGGAACTGGTCCGGTACGCCCACGCCGTCGCCAGCGGCGGCCTGGGATTCATGCTGATCGCGATGGTCAGTTCGGTACTGCTGATCACCGACTTCATCCTGCCCCGGCCGGTCGCCTTCATCCTCAGTGGCATCACCGCGATCTTCTTCCTCGTCTACTGGGCCGGCCTGCCGTTCCTGCGGCGCAACTGGGGCGACGGGGACGAGGACGACCTCGACGACGAGGAGGCACCCACGTCGACCCGGTGAATCGGCCACGCCAGTTTTCGCCGGCGTCGGATTGGTGATCGTCTGCTGTTGAGGCAGTCGACACGCCGGCCGCCGACGCCTGAGCAGCAGACGATCACTGGATGGCTGTGCGTGCCCGTGTCTGGGCTGCCCCGATCTTGCTTGTTCAGATGCTGAATCAACAGACCCTGTCCTGGGTATTACCGGTCAGTAGCGTGATGGGAAGCAGCACGCTGAGCCGTACCCGGAGGAGGGGGTTGCCGTGACGACGACGCAGGACGAACGCCCGGCGGCGGGCGGGATCGACGGCGGTGCCGGGCCACTGCCGATGGAGGCCGGCCAGGTCTCGGAGAAGGAGGCCCGGCAGGTCGCCGAGGCAGCCCGGGAAACCGAGTGGGGCAAGCCCAGCTTCGGCAAGGAACTCTTCCTCGGCCGGCTCCGGCTCGACCTGATCGACCCGTGGCCGCAACCGGACCCGGAGCGGGTGACCAAGGCCGACGACTTCCTCGCCCGGCTCGGCGAGTACGTCCGCACCGAGGTCGACGGCGCACAGATCGAACGCGACGCCCGCATCCCCGACGAGGTCTTCCGCGGCCTCGGCCGGCTCGGCGCCTTCGGCATGAAGATCGACGAGGAGTACGGCGGCCTCGGCCTGTCCAACCTGCACTACTGCCGGGCGCTGATGCTGGCCGGCTCGGTCAGCCCGGCGATCGGCGCGCTGCTGTCGGCACACCAGTCGATCGGCGTACCGCAGCCGCTGAAGATGTTCGGCAGCGCCGAGCAGAAGAAGCGCTTCCTGCCGCGACTCGCCGCCGGTGAGGTGTCCGCGTTCCTGCTCACCGAGCCCGACGTCGGCTCCGACCCGGCCCGGCTCGGCGCGACCGCCGAACCCGTCGAGGGCGGCTTCAAGCTCAACGGCGTCAAGCTGTGGGCCACCAACGGCACCGTCGCCACCCTGCTGGTGGTGATGGCCCGAGTGCCGGCGACCGACGGGCAGCGGGGCGGCATCACCGCCTTCGTCGTCGAGGGCGACTCGCCGGGCATCACCGTCGAACGGCGCAACGAGTTCCTCGGCCTGCGCGGCCTGGAGAACAGCGTGACCCGTTTCCATGACGTGTTCGTACCGGCCGACCAGGTCATCGGCGGCGTCGGCAAGGGACTCAAGATCGCCCTGACCACGCTGAACACCGGCCGGCTGTCGCTGCCCGCGATGTGCGTCGGCGCCGGCAAGTGGTCGCTGAACGTGGCCCGCGAATGGGCCGCCGAACGGGTCCAGTGGGGCCGCCCGGTCGGCGAGCACGAGGCGGTCGCCAAGAAACTGTCCTTCATCGCCGCCAGCACGTACGGCATGGAGACGATGCTCGACCTGTGCTGCATGCTCGCCGACGACGACCGTAACGACATCCGGATCGAGGCGGCCCTGGTCAAGCTCTACGCCAGCGAACTCGCCTGGCAGGTCGCCGACGAACTCGTCCAGATCCGCGGCGGCCGCGGCTACGAGACCGCCGACTCGCTCGCGGCCCGCGGCGAGCGGCCGGCCGCCGTCGAACAGATCCTGCGCGACCTGCGGATCAACCGGATCTTCGAGGGCTCCACCGAGATCATGCACCTGCTGATCGCCCGCGAGGCCGTCGACGCCCACCTGTCGGTCGCCGGCGACATCATCGACCCGGACGCCGACCTGACCCGCAAGGCCCGGGCCGGCGCCCGGGCCGGTGCCTTCTACGCCCGCTGGCTGCCGACCCTCGCGGTCGGCCGCGGCCAGACACCGACCGGCTACGCCGAGTACGGCCCGCTCGCCGGCCACCTGCGATACGCCGAGCGGACGTCGCGCAAACTCGCCCGCTCCACGTTCTACGCGATGTCGCGCTGGCAGGGCCGGATGGAGCGTAAGCAGGCGTTCCTGGCCCGGATCGTCGACATCGGCGCGGAACTGTTCGCGATGGCGGCGACCTGTGTGCGGGCCAGGGCCGAGCGGGAGACCCGGCCGGAGGGAATGGAACTGGCCGACCTGTTCTGCCGGCAGGCCCGGCTGCGCGCCGAACGGCTCTTCGCCGAGTTGTGGGACAACACCGACTCGATCGATGTGAAGGCGGCGAAGCGGATCCTCGGCGGCCGGTACACGTTCCTGGAGGACGGGGTGGTGACCCCGGCCACCGATGTCGACCAGGTGGCCGCCTGGGAGCCGGGACCGGCCACGGTGCGCGACGTCCGCCGCCGCATCCCGCCGGCCGACTGACTGGTGGCGCCGCGCGTCCGGTGAACGGCCGATACCGGGCGCGCGGCGCCGATATCGTCACCGCATGGTGGGCGGCATCGGCAAAGGATCGACCTGGTGGGCACGGGCGTCGGGCTCGCGCTGGGGCGAGGCGTTCACGATTCTCGGCCTGACGGGAGCGGTGCTGCTCCTCGCCCGGCATCTGCGGCCACTGACCTGGGAGTTGGGCGGCTGGCTCAGGTTCGGCACCGACATGTCCGCCCCCGATCCGACCCCGGCGATCTGGCTGTGCCTGGTGGTGTGGGCCGCGGTCGTCGCGGCGATCCTTGCGAACCGGCCGCTGGTGGCAGCGGCGGCGGCGTGGTTCGGGGTGTCGGCCGACGCGCTGCGCCTGGTCCTGATGTCCCGCTGGGCGGGCGAGTTGGCCTGGTGGTCGATCCTTCTGGCGCTGCTGCTGGCCGGGGTGCTGAGCGTGGCCGCCCTGAGCCGTCCTACCGGCTCCGCACTGCTGGGCCGCGGGCGTACGGCCCTGGTCGTCGGCGCCGGAGTGGTCGCCGCGTCCGCGCCGATGGCGGAATCGCTGCTCTGGGTGCGGGACGGCGGTCTGCTCACCCTGGACCTACGCCGGAGTGCCATGTTGGCGGGGGCGACTTACCTGGTGATCGCCGTACTGCTCCTGCCCGCCGTCGCCGGTGGCCGGCCACCCGTACGGCGACGGGTGTTCGCGCTCCTGCTGCCGATCGTCACCCTGCTCGTTGTCGCGCAACTCTCCTTCGATCAGGCGTTCTCGGGGCTGATCCCCGCGGCCGGACCGCTGCCGTCCGGTATCGCGGGACTGGTCACCGCGCCTGCGCTGGCCCTGCTTGTCCTGGTCACTGGGGTGGCCGTGGTCCGGTTCGTCGAACGGGCCCACCCGGCCGACGTCGCCGTACCACGGCCCTGAGGTCCACCGCTGGCGGCCGGTCAGCGCTTGCCGGGGCGCAGGCCGAGGCCGCGTAGCTCCAGGGCGGCCAGCGCCTCCACTGTGGCGTCGTCGCCGCGCCGCCACGCCTCCGCCACGTCCGGGTCGATCCGGGTGAGCTGACCGAGCGGCTGGGAGACCAGCGCCCGCAGGGCGAGCAGGTCCCGGCCGGCCGGCGCCGACCGCAGCGCCCGCGCCGCGGTCGCCCGCCGGATCCACCGCACCCGCAGCGGCAGCCAGCCGAAGAGCACCAGCCCCAGCGGGAAGATCAGCACCGCGACGGCCAGCGCGAGCGCCAGGTCGCCGACCAGATCCTGCTGCTCGCGGCCGGCGTCGGCCATCGAGCGGGCCGCCTCGGCCGCCCGCTCGAACGGCGCGGTCAGCTCGTCGCCGACGATCGGCACCCGGCCGACCTTGCCGCCGGCGTCGGCCAGGTTGTCGGCCAGGCCGCCGCCGGCCCCCGCCAGCTTCTGCCCGGGTACGGCGAGCTTCTGGACCAGGTCGTGGAGCCACATGGCCGCCCGGATGGCGGCGTAGACCCAGACGACGACGAGTACGTCGGTGACGAACTGCCGCAGGGCGGTCGGGAAGCGGTCAGCGTAGATCTTCACGCCGCACAGCGTGCCGCAACCGGTGCCGTTTCGCAGCACTGCCGTGTGGCGGTGCCGGGGCAGCCCTGATCGCTTGCGGTTCAGGCGTTGTCCGCCCGGCGTGTCGTCGGTCTGTGCAGCAGACGATCATCGCAGTGCCGGTGCGGCGGCGCGGGTCAGCGGCGGCACTCCGGGCAGGTACCGAAGATCTCCAGGGTGTGGCTCACGTCGGCGTATCCGTGCTGGGCGGCGACCCGCTCCGCCCACGTCTCGACGGCCGGTCCCTCCACCTCGACCGTACGGCCGCACGACCGGCAGACCAGGTGGTGGTGATGGCCCTCGCTGCACCGGCGGTAGAGGTGCTCGCCGCCGGGCGGGCGCATCACGTCGACCTCGCCGGCGTCAGCGAGCCCCTGGAGCGTGCGGTAGACGGTGGTCAGGCCGACCCGCTCGCCCCGGTCGCGGAGCATGCCGTGCAGTTCCTGGGCGCTGTGGAAGCCCTCGACCTCGGCGAGCAGGGCGCTGACCGCGCTGCGCTGCCGGGTGTTGCGGGTCGCGGTGGCGTCACCGGTCATGTTGACATCTCCTCGCTCCGACCGGTCCCGTGGCGGCGGTGACGGGTGGGGGTGCCGACGCCCGACGGTAGCGCGTTCACCGCGCTTCCCGAGCATGGCTGACCGCGTCGGCGACGATGTGGGCGACATGTTCGTCGACGAGAGCGTAGGCGATTTCCCGGCCGCGCCGCGAGCCGCGTACGACGCCGGCCCCGCGCAGCACCCGCAGGTGCTGGGAGACCAGGGGTTGCGGGGCGCCCAGCGTCTCGACGAGTTCGTGGACGCAGCGCTCGCCGCCGGCCAGTTCGGTCACGATGGCGACCCGGATCGGAGCGGACAGGGCGCGCAGGAGTTCGCCGGCGCCCTCGTACGCCTCGTAGCCGTTCCCGGTCGTCATGCCGTAACGGTAACCAATGTCGTCGGGCCGCGGCCCGGCACCGTCGGCCAGCCCGACCGGGATGGCCGCCGGGTCAGTGCTTCAGTACGACTTCCGGCGGCTCGACCTCGGCGACCGGCGCGGCGGCGGGGGCCGTACGGCGGCGCAGCGACCGCCACACCGCCGACCCGACGGCGATGCCGAGGAACGCGGCGATCGCCAGGACCACGATCGTCGCGCCGAGCGCGGTGTTGGCCTGCGCGGCCAGCCAGACGCCGGAGCCGGCGCTGAGCAGGCCGAGCGCCATCGCGAGGGCCATGGTGGCCTTGAAGCCCCGGGTGACCTGCTGTGCCGCCGCCACGGGTACGACCATCATGGCGCTGATCAGCAGCAGCCCGACGGTACGCATCGCGATCGTCACGGTCACCGCCGTGGTCACCGCGATCAGCAGGTTCAGTGCCCGGACCGGCAGCCCCGACACCCGGGCGTACTCCTCGTCGTGGCAGATGGCGAACAGCGCCGGACGCAGCAGCACCATCGCCACCAGGACCGCCGCCGCCAGCCCGACGATCACCCACAGGTCCTGGGCGCTGGTGGTGGTGAGCGAGCCGAACAGGTATGCCATCAGGTTGGCGTTGCTGCGGTCGGCGGACAGGCCGACGAGCATCACGCCGCCGGCGATGCCGCCGTAGAAGAGCAGGGCGAGGGCCATGTCGCCGGAGGTACGGCCGCGCTCGCGGAGCAGTTCGATGGCGATCGCCCCGGCGGCCGCGACCAGCACCGCGGTGAGCACGGGGGAGCGGTCGAGCAGCAGGCCGACGCCGACCCCGGTCAGCGCCACGTGGCCGACCCCGTCGCCGATCAGCGACATCCGGCGCTGCACGAGGTAGATGCCGAGGGCGGGGGCGGCCAGCCCGATGACGAGCGCCCCGACCAGGGCACGGATCATGAAGTCGTACTGGAAGAGGCTCATCGTCCCCACGTCCCGGCCGTCGGCGGTTCCTCGTCGGCGTGCGGATGCACGTGGTCGTGGCCGGGTGCCGCGTGGTGGCCGGCCGGCGCCGGCACCGGCCCGTCGTGCGCGATCCCACCGTCGTGTACGACGACCGCCCGGCCGACCAGTGGGTGCAGCGGCCCCAACTCGTGGGCGACCAGCAGCACGGTCCCGCCACCGGCGTTGAAGCCGCGCAGTGCCTCGGCGAACGCCTCCTGGCTGGCCGCGTCGACCCCGGCGGTCGGCTCGTCGAGGACCAGTGCCTCGGGCTCGCCGGCCAGCGCGCGGGCGATCAGGGTGCGCTGCTGCTGCCCGCCGGAGAGGGTGGCGACCGGGTCACCGGCCCGCTCGGCGAGCCCGACGGCGGTCAGCGCCGCCGTCACCGCCCGGCGGTCGGCGGCCCCGGCCGGCCGCAGTACGCCCCGGCGGGCCAGCCGGCCGGAGGCGACGACCTCGCCGACCGTGGCCGGTACGCCACTGCCCGCCCCGATCCGCTGCGGCACGTAGCCGATCCGCCGCCACTGCCGGAACCGGCGCAGCGGCGTACCGAAGAGGTCGACCGTGCCGCCCGCCAGCGGTACCAGGCCGAGGATGGCGCGGACCAGGGTGGACTTGCCCGACCCGTTGGCGCCGAGGATGGCGACCACCTCGCCGGGGGTCACCGTCAGGGAGACGTCCCGCAGCACGGGGCGGCCGTCGTAGGCGACCACCCCGTGCCGGACGTCGACAACCGCCGTGCTCACCGCACCACCGTACGGTGCGTCCGGCCGTACCCGGTGGCGCGGGTCGAGGGTGGGCGGGCTGGTCGGTCCAGGTGTCACGAGCAGCCGAGGGCGGGCTTGAGGGTGGCCAGGTTGGTGCGCATCACCGACAGGTAGTCGCCGGTGCTGCCGGCCTGGAGGCCTTCGAGCGGGTCGAGCACCGCCGTCCGCGCCCCGACCTCGCGGGCGATCGTCTCGGCGACCTTGGGGCTGACCAGCGTCTCGAAGAAGATCGTGGTGGCGCCGTGGAGCTTGGCCTCCTCGGTCACCTCGGCCAGCCGCTGCGGCGACGGCTCGTCCTCCGGGGTGAGGCCGGTGATGCCGATCTGCTCCAGCTTGTAACGGTCGGCGAGGTAGCCGAACGCGCTGTGACTGGTCACCAGTTCCCGGCGCTGGCAGGTCGCCAGGCCCTGCTCGTACTCCTGGTCCAGGGCGGTCAACTCGGTGCGCAGCGCCTGGGCGCGGGCGGTGTAGTCGGCGGCCCGGTCGGCGTCGGTCTCGCCGAGCCGCTTGGCGAACTCGTCGGCGACGGTGGCCAGCCGGCTCGGGTCGAGCCAGAAGTGCAGGTCCTTGCCTCCGCTGTCGTGGTCGTGCCCGTCCTCCTCGGCGGCCGTCGGCTCGGGGCTCGCCTCGTCCCCGTGGCCGTGGTCGTCGTGCCCGTCCTCGCCCTCGTGGTCGTGGTCGTGACCGCCGGCGGCGGCGTCGAGCAGCGGTACGGCGGTCGCGACGTCGAAGGCCCGGTCGCCCGCCTGCTGGGTCACCGCCTCGTCGACGGCGGGCTGGAAGCCCTTGAGATAGATCACCAGCTTGGCGTCGGTGAGCTGACCGACCTGCTGCGGGTTGAGTTCGAGGTCGTGCGACTCGGCGCCGGGCTTGACGAGGTTGGTGACGGCGACGGCGTCGCCGCCGACCCGCTCGGCGACGAACTGGAGCGGATAGAAGGCGGCGACGACGTCGATCCGGTTGCCGTCGGCACCGGCCGACGAGTCGTCGCCGCACGCGGCAGCCCCGCCCAGCACGAGCAGGGCGGCGGCGCAGGTGGCGGCGATACGGGGGGTGGAGCGTTCAAACATGCCCCAACTCTCACGACAATGAGAATGATTGTCAAAAACGCATGGGTGCATACGGCCGCCCGGCCCGCCCTTGATCGTCGTGATCAGGGAGTTCGACGGCCGGCGCGCCGGCGACACGCGCGACTCAGTCCCTGATCACGCGGATCACCAGGGTCAGAGGATCTTCAGGAGGGCGGCGGCCAGGAGCAGGGTGACGACGGCCAGGCGGAGGACCCGGGTGGGGGCGGGCTGGATCGGCCAGGTCAGGACCAGCAGCGCCACCAGGGCGGCGGCCAGCACGAGCAGGATGCCGCCGCCGATGATGCCCGGTGAGAGAAGCCCGACCAGCATGAGCGCCAGCGCCGCCAGGAAGGCCCCCGTCGGATTGATCCGGGCGAGTCGGGCGGGCACGCCACGGTGCGTAGGCTGCATCCGACACATGCTACGAGGAGGCTGACATCTTGCTGGTGCTGAACCGCTTCGTCGTCGACGAGGACGGCGCCGGGACGTTCGCCGACCGGGCCCACGCCGCCCTGGCCGCCCTCGCCCGCCGGCCCGGATACCGGCGCGGCGAACTCGTCCGCGCCCTCGACGACCCCACGTACTGGAGCCTGCTCACCGAATGGGAGTCGGTCGGGGCGTACCGTCGCGCCCTCGGCGACTTCGACGTCAAGATCACCGCGATTCCGCTGCTGGCCGAGTCGGTCGACGAGCCGTCGGCGTACGAGTCGCTGGCCACCGCCGCCCCGGGCGGCGAGGTCGTGGTCGGCACGAGCGACCGGGCCGCGAACCCCGGCCGCTGAAGCGGGTCGGTGGCACCGGCCGTGCCACACCGGGCGCGCGCACGGGCATTACCCTTGCTGTCATGACCACTCCCGGACCGGCGGGCCCGCCGCTGCCGTACGCCGTACCCGCTGGTCAGGGTGGATCGACCGTGCCTCCCGGCGGGGCGGCACCGGCGGGTCCCGGCGTCGCGCCGCCGTTCGCCGCGCCACCGACCGAGGGGCGGACCGCCCGGCTGTGGTGGGGCCTCGGTGCCGCCGCGCTCGCCGTGGCACTGTGCTGCGGCGGCGGCGCGGTGGCGTTCGTGGGACTGGCGGTCAGCGGCACGCAGGCGCTCAACGAGCAGGCCGGCGCCGTCGTCGGCGACTACTTCGACGCGGTCACCGACGGGGACTACGACCGGGCCTACTCGCTGCTGTGCCGGCGGGAGCAGCAGCGCGAGCCCATCCTGCGGTTCCGCACCCGGCTGGCCACCGAACCCAGGCTGACCAACTACCAGGTCGGCGACCTGGAGATCACCGACGAACTCGAGGTGCCGGTCGACGTCACCTATGCCGAGGGCGGCAGCGGCCGGGTGTGGGTGTCGCTGGCGCAGAACACCGGTACGGGCGAATTCGAGGTCTGCGGCATCGGCCAGTAATCTCGGTGGGCCGCGCCGATAACCGCGGCACCGGCAGATCCGTTGTCCAACGGAACCGTCGCCCGAACAGAACCGTCCCGCACCTAGTCGTGCCACGTCCCCGCCGGCCGCCAGCCGGCGTAGGAGGAACCATGCCAGCCGACCGTATCGACGCCATTGTCAGCCTCGCCAAGCGCCGGGGTTTCGTCTTTCCCTCCAGCGAGATCTACGGAGGCACCCGATCGGCGTGGGACTACGGCCCGCTCGGTGTCGAACTCAAGGAGAACGTCCGCCGGCAGTGGTGGAAGACGATGGTGCAGCAGCGTGACGACATCGTCGGGCTCGACTCCGCGGTGATCCTGTCCCGCGACGTGTGGGCCGCCTCCGGGCACCTCGACGCGTTCGTCGACCCGCTGACCGAGTGCCAGTCGTGCCACAAGCGGTTCCGCGCCGACCACCTCGAAGAGGCGTACGAGGCCAAGCAGGGCCGGCCGCCGGCCGGGCTCGCCGAACTGAACTGCCCGAACTGCGGCAACAAGGGCACCTTCACCGAGCCGCGGATGTTCAACGGGCTGATGAAGACCTACCTCGGTCCGGTGGAGAGCGAAGAGGGCCTGCACTACCTGCGGCCGGAGACGGCACAGGGCATCTTCGTCAACTACAACAACGTCGCCACCGCGGCCCGCAAGAAGCCGCCGTTCGGTATCGCCCAGGTCGGCAAGTCGTTCCGCAACGAGATCACGCCGGGCAACTTCATCTTCCGCACCCGCGAATTCGAGCAGATGGAGATGGAGTTCTTCGTCGAGCCTGGATCCGACGAGCAGTGGCACGAATACTGGCTCCAGGAGCGTTGGAACTGGTATCTCGACCTCGGGTTGAGCGAGTCGAACCTGCGGTTCTACGAGCACCCCAAGGAGAAGCTGTCGCACTATTCGAAGCGGACCGTCGACATCGAATACCGCTTCCTCTTCGGCGGCACCGAGTTCTCCGAACTGGAGGGCATCGCCAACCGGACCGACTTCGACCTCACCACGCACAGCAAGCACTCCGGCGTCGACCTGTCGTACTTCGACCAGGAGAAGCAGGAGCGCTGGGTGCCGTACGTCATCGAGCCGGCCGCCGGCCTCACCCGGGCCGTGCTGGCGTTCCTGCTCGAGGCGTACGACGAGGACGAGGCGCCGAACACCAAGGGCGGCGTCGACAAGCGGACCGTGATGCGCTTCGACCCCCGGCTGGCGCCGGTCAAGGTCGCCGTACTGCCGTTGTCGCGCAACCCCGACCTGTCGCCGAAGGCCCGCGACCTGAGCACGACGCTGCGCAAGCGCTGGGTGGTGGAGTTCGACGACTCGCAGGCGATCGGCCGCCGCTACCGCCGGCAGGACGAGATCGGCACCCCGTTCTGCGTCACCGTCGACTTCGAGACCCTCGACGACAACGCCGTCACCGTCCGCGACCGCGACACGATGACCCAGGAGCGGGTGTCGCTGGACCAGGTCGAGCGCTACCTGCTCGACCGCCTTCCCGGCTGCTGACCCGCGCCGGCCGGGCTGACGGCGGTCCGTGCCGCCGGCCGGCTGACGGTGCTTCGTGCCGCCGGCCGGCGGCGCTGCCGGCGAGGGAGTGATGGTCGTGCGGCCCACAGCGAATTCAGTGTGAAAACAGCGAATTCGCTGTGGGCCACGACAGTGACCCGGCCTCGGCCGCCGGGCGGGCGGTGGGACCACCCCCGCCGGGCGGCGGGAACACCCTGGCCGGCGGGCACCGGCGGACCAGTTCGGCCGGGGCGGCCCGGTTCGTCGTCGGGCACGCGACGTGGAATCCTCGTACGGTGACCACGACCGCCCCCGCCGCCGTCCGCCCGCTGACCCTCGGGCCACACCAGGTGTGGCCGCCGGTCGTGCTGGCGCCGATGGCCGGCATCACCAACGTGGCGTTCCGCCGCCTCTGCCGTGAGCAGGGCGGCGGGATCTACGTCTGCGAAATGATCACCACCCGGGCGCTGGTCGAGAAGAACCCGAAGACGCTGCGGATGATCGCGTTCGGCTCCGACGAGCGCCCGCGCAGCCTGCAGCTCTACGGCACCGACCCGGAGATCACCGCCGCGGCCGTGCGGATGGTGGTCGAACGCGACCTCGCCGACCACGTCGACCTCAACTTCGGCTGCCCGGTACCCAAGGTCACCCGCCGGGGCGGCGGTGCGGCGCTGCCGTGGCGGCACCGGCTCTTCGCCCGGATCGTGCGCGGGGCGGTGGAGGCGGCGGCACCGGCCGGAATCCCGGTCACCGTCAAGATGCGCAAGGGCATCGACGACGACCACCTGACGTACGTCGAGGCCGGGCTCGCCGCCCAGGACGCCGGGGTGGCCGCGGTCGCCCTGCACGGCCGGACCGCCGCGCAGCGCTACTCGGGCACGGCCGACTGGGACGCGATCGGCACCCTGAAGCAGGCGCTGGACGTGCCGGTGCTCGGCAACGGCGACATCTGGGAGGCCGACGACGCGCTGCGGATGGTCGCGCACACCGGCGCCGACGGTGTGGTCGTCGGCCGGGGCTGCCTGGGCCGGCCGTGGCTCTTCGCCGACCTGGAGGCGGCGTTCGACGCCCGGCGCGCGGCCGGGGAGGCGCCCGGCGGCATCCCGGCGACGAAGCCCGTGCTGCCCGATCTCGGCCAGGTGGCGGCGATCATGCGCCGGCACGCCGAACTCCTGGTCGAGTGGTTCGGCGGCCGGTGGGAGCCGGAGCGCGACGGCTGCACCGACTTCCGCAAGCACGTGGCCTGGTATCTCAAGGGGTTCTCGGTCGGTTCGGAGCTGCGCCGTTCGCTGGCGATGATCTCCAGCCTGGCCGAACTCGACGACCTCCTCGCCCGGCTCGACCCGACCGAGCCGTTCCCGACCGCGGTCCTCGGCCAGCCGCGCGGGCGGACCAACTCGCCGGGCAAGGTGCACCTGCCGGACGGCTGGCTCGCCGACCGGGACAGCGCCGCCGTCCCGGCCGGCGCCGAACTCGACGACTCCGGCGGCTGAGCCTCTAGTGCGCCCTGCGGGCTGAGCCTCTGGGTGGCCCTGCGGGCTGAGCCTCTGGGTGGCCCTGCGGGCTGAGCCTCTGGACGACCTACCGCTGAGCCGGCGCCTGGGCGGCCGAGGGAACGTCGCCGGCCGCCGGCCAGGGGATCTGCGGTGAGCGGTGGAAGGTGATGCCGGCGGCGGTCCAGCGTGGTGCCTGTGCGGCCAGCCGGCGGGCGAACCCGGTCCAGTCCCGGCTGCCGGCCGGTGACCAGCCCAGTTCGGCGACCGCCGCCAGGCGGGGGAAGAGCATCAGCTCGACCTCGGCCATCGTGGTGACCGACTCGGTCCACAGCGGGGCCTCGACGCCGAGTACGGCCGACTCCGGCACCCCCGTGAGGAAGCTGCCCGGGTCCCAGTCGTACGCGTCGCGTACCTCCAGCAGCCCGGCCCAGTCGTGGCCGACCGGGGTGTCGGTGGCGTACTTCATGTCGAGGTAGACGCGGTTGGCGGGGGAGAGCACCACCCGGGCACCCCGCCGGACGGCGTCGGTGACGGTGTCGTCGCTGTCCGACGTACCCCAGAACTGGACGACCCGGCCCGGGCTGTGCGTGGTGACGGCGAGCTGGTGCCAGCCCATCACGGTCTTGCCGGTCGCGACGACCAGCGGCTGGGTCTTGGCCATGAAGGTGGCGTAGTCGTCGGCCGGCACCTTGAACGCCTCGTCGCCGCCGATGTGCAGGTAGGGGCCGGGGGTGAGGGCGGCGATCTCGGTGAACACGTCGTGCAGGAAGTCGTAGGTGGTCTCGCTGTGCACGGCGAGCGCGCTGAAGCCGACCTCGGTGCCGGTGTAGCGCGGCGGGGAGGTCCGGTCCGGGCTCAGTTCGGCGTACGCGGCCAGCGCGGCGTTCGTGTGCCCCGGTACGTCGATCTCGGGGACGACGGTGATGGCACGGGTGGCGGCGTACTCGACGATCCGCCGGTAGTCGGCCTTGCTGTAGTGGCCGCCGGGCCCGTCGCCGACCTCGCCGGCGCCGCCGTACTCGCCGAGCAGGGGCCAGTTGTCGATCGCGATCCGCCAGCCCTGGTCGTCGGTGAGGTGCAGGTGCAGGTGGTTGATCTTGTAGAGGGCGATCAGGTCGATGAACCGGAGCACGTCGGCGACCGGCCGGAAGTGCCGGGCGACGTCGAGCATCGCCCCCCGGTAGGCGAACCGGGGGTGGTCGACGACCCGCCCGGCGGGCACCGTCCACGGGCCGGGGCCGGCGGCACCGCCCTCCACCTGCGCGGGCAGCAGTTGCCGCAGGGTCTGGGTGCCGTGGAACAGGCCGGCGGCCGTACGGGCGGCGACGGTGACGCCGTCGGCGGTCACGTCGAGGCGGTAGCCCTCGCCGTGCTCGGGCACCTCGTCGCGGGCGAAGCGCAGCCGGATCGGGCCGGGGCCGTCGTCGGCCACGACCGGCACCGGGTGCCCGGTCGCCCGGCGCAGCACGGCGGCGAGGTGCTCGGCGACCGCGACGGCGACCGGGGCCGGGTGGGTGTGGACGGCCGTGTCGGCGGTCAGGGTCCAGTGCTCCCCGGCGACCGGCTCCACGCTGACCGGTGCGGGCACCAGATCGGCGTAGGTCGGTAGCTCATTCGAGGGAACGGGACGGGGACGGGGGGCAACGGGCGACACGGGTGTTCTCCCTGCGTTATGTGGTCGTGCGTGCGCGGTCGTGCGTGTGGGAACGCTTCCAGGAACCGCGGCAATCGCGGTTAGTGCCGACCAGTGTGCCAATTGTCACCGAATGCTGCCACGTCACCCCGGCGTCGCTTAGCCTTCGCCCACCAATGGCCATTGGTTCCCTGATACGAAACTCGACTTCCGGGGTAACGGAGAGCGGCTGAATCTTCGTTAAGTGTCGGTCCCGGCGCACGTGGGAGGCTCTGGTGGCAGCGGAAAAGGCGACGACCAAGCACAAATACGTCTACGGGTTCGCCGAGGGCAACAAGGATCTGAAAGATCTACTCGGCGGCAAGGGCGCCAACCTGGCGGAAATGACCAACCTCGGGCTTCCCGTGCCGCCCGGTTTCATCATCACCACCGAGGCGTGCAAGGCGTACCTGGCCACCGGCGCCGAGCCCGACGGGCTGGCCGAGCAGGTCGCCACACACCTCGCGGCGCTGGAATCCGCGATGGGCAAGCGGCTCGGCGACCCCGCCGACCCGCTGCTGGTGTCCGTACGCTCCGGTGCCAAGTTCTCGATGCCCGGCATGATGGAGACCGTCCTCAACGTCGGGCTCAACGACGAGAGCGTGGCCGGGCTCGCCCGCCAGGCGTCCGACGGTGGTCCGGGCAGCGGCGACCGGTTCGCCTGGGACTCCTACCGCCGGCTGATCCAGATGTTCGGCAAGACCGTCTGCGACGTGCCCGGCGAGGAGTTCGAGCACGCCCTCGACGACGCCAAGCGGGCCAAGGGCACCACCAACGACCTCGACCTGGACGCCGACGACCTGCGGGCGCTGGTCGGGGCGTACAATAAGATCTTTGCCAAGCACACCGGGCGGGAGTTCCCGCAGCCGCCCCGCGAGCAGCTCGACCTGGCCGTACGGGCCGTCTTCGAGTCGTGGAACGCCGAGCGGGCCGTGCTCTACCGCCGGCAGGAGCGCATCCCGGCCGACCTCGGCACGGCTGTCAACATCGTCGCGATGGTCTTCGGCAACCTCGGCCCCGACTCCGGCACCGGCGTCGCCTTCACCCGCGACCCGGCGACCGGCAACCAGGGCATCTACGGCGACTACCTGGCCAACGCGCAGGGCGAGGACGTGGTCGCCGGCATCCGCAACACCGTCCCGCTCCAGGAGCTGGAACGCATCGACAAGCCGTCGTACGACGAGCTGCTGCGGATCATGGCCACGCTGGAGGGCCACTACCGCGACCTGTGCGACATCGAGTTCACCATCGAGCGCGGCAAGCTGTGGATGTTGCAGACCCGGGTCGGCAAGCGTACGGCGGCCGCCGCGTTCAACATCGCGAACCACCTCGTCGACGAGGGGATCATCGACCTCGACGAGGCGCTGCACCGGGTCAACGGCGCCCAGCTCGCCCAACTGATGTTCCCCCGCTTCGACCTCTCCGGCTCGCCGGAGGTCGTCACCACCGGGGTCGGCGCGTCACCGGGCGCCGCCGTCGGCCGGGTCGTCTTCACCTCCGCCCGGGCCGTCGAGCTGGCCGGCCAGGGCGAGCGGGTCATCCTGGTCCGCCGGGAGACCAACCCCGACGACCTGCCGGGCATGATCGCCGCGCAGGGCATCCTCACCGCCCGGGGCGGCAAGACCAGCCACGCCGCCGTCGTCGCCCGGGGCATGGGCAAGACCTGCCTCTGCGGCGCCGACAACCTCGACGTGGACGTGAAGGCCGGCCGGTTCACCGTCGCCGGGCACGTCGTCAACGAGGGGGACGTCGTCTCGATCGACGGCACCAGCGGCTGCCTCTACCTCGGCGAGGTGCCGGTCCGCCCGTCGGAGGTGGTCCAGTACTTCGAGGGTTCGGTCGATCCGGCGACGAGCACCGACCCGCTGGTGGTCGCCGTACACCGGATCATCGGCCACGCCGACGGGGTGCGGCGGCTGCGGGTGCGGACCAACGCCGACACCGGCGAGGACGCCGCGCGGGCCCGGCGCTTCGGGGCCGAGGGGATCGGGCTGTGCCGTACCGAGCACATGTTCCTCGGCGACCGCCGCGAGCTGGTCGAGCGGCTGATCCTGGCCCGCACCGAGACCGAGCGCAACGAGGCGCTGGACGCGCTGCTGCCGTTGCAGCGGGCCGACTTCGTGGAGATCTTCCGTGAGATGGACGGGCTGCCGGTCACCGTCCGGCTGATCGACCCGCCGCTGCACGAGTTCCTGCCGTCGCTGGAGGAACTGGCCGTGCACGTCGCGGTCGCCCAGGAGCGCGGCGAGGACCCGGGCAAGGACCAGGCGCTGCTGGCCGCCGTACGCCGGATGCACGAGCAGAACCCGATGCTGGGGCTGCGCGGGGTGCGGCTCGGCCTGGTCATCCCCGGCCTGTTCGCGATGCAGGTGCGGGCGATCACCGAGGCCGCCGCCCAGCTCGTCGCCGAAGGCCGCGACCCCCGGCCGGAGATCATGGTCCCGCTGGTCGGGGCGGTCCAGGAGCTGGAGACCGTACGCGTCGAGGCCGAGAAGATCATCTCGGAGGTGACCCGGGAGCACGCCGTCGAGGTGCTGATCGGCACCATGATCGAGGTGCCCCGGGCGGCGCTCACCGCCGGCCAGATCGCCGAGGCGGCCGAGTTCTTCTCCTTCGGCACCAACGACCTGACCCAGATGGCCTGGGGCTTCTCCCGCGACGACGTCGAGGGGGCGTTCTTCTGGCGCTACCTCGAACTGGGCATCTTCGGCATCTCGCCGTTCGAGTCGCTGGACCGCGACGGCGTGGGCCGGCTGGTCCGGATCGCCGTCGAGGAGGGCCGGGCCGCCCGTCCAGGGCTCAAGATCGGAGTCTGCGGCGAGCACGGGGGCGACCCCGAGTCGGTGCACTTCTTCCACGAGGTCGGGCTGGACTACGTCTCCTGCTCACCGTTCCGGGTCCCGGTGGCGCGGCTGGAGGCCGGCCGGGCGGTGATCGAGTCGGCCGGCTCCGACAGTCGCTGACCCGCGGGCCGCGTACGGGCACGACCGCGTGGCGTGAGGTAGTCGTGCCCGTATGTACGGTAAATGTGGGTTGTGGGTGAATCGTCGCTTCGCCACCGCCTGGCGCACCGGACCCGGTTCCTGCCGAGGATCGCGGCTCGGCTGCCCTGGTGGGTCTCCGCTCTGGTGGGGCTGGGTGCCGCCGGGCTCGGCCTGCTGCTGATGACCCGGCCGCTCAGCGCGGTGGGCGTGCTGGCGGTCTACGTCGGCCTGAGCTGTCTCGCGTCCGGTGTCGCCGACCTCACCGCGCACCGGCGGGACGGCCCGGTCCCGGCACCGTCGGCGGCACTCGGCCTCGGCTGGATCGTCCTCGGCGTGGCCGTCCTCGTCTGGGTGGGCACCGCGGTCGAACTGCTGCCCAGGGTCGTCGCGGTCGCGCTTCTCGTGTCCGGCGCGGTGAAGTGCCTGCAGGCGTGGCGGGGCACACCCGACGAACGGTTCGCGGCGGTGCTGTTCGGGGCGGCCGACATCGGCTTCGGGGTGCTGGCGCTGGCCTGGCCCGACGTCACCCTGCTCGTGGTGGCGGTGCTGTTCGGCGCCCGTACCGTCCTCTTCGGCCTGGCCCAGGTCTGGGCCGCGGTCGGGCAGAGGGTCGGCCGTGCCGGTCCGGCCCGGCCCGGTCGCGCCGCCACCGGCGTACGGCGCTGGTCGCGGTCGATCGGCGCCGTGCTGGCCGCGGCCGCCGCGCTGGCCGCCCTGGTGATCACCGGCCGGATCGACGCCGGCTCGCCGGTCGTCGACGGCTTCTACACCGCGCCGGACGACCGGCCCGACCGGCCCGGCGTGCTGTTGCGCCACGAACCGTTCGGCCGGGACGTCCCGGCCGACGCGAAGGCGTGGCGGATCCTCTACACCACCACCCGCGACGACGGGGTGCCGGCGGTGGCCAGCGGCCTCGTCGTGGCGCCGGCGGCCCCGGCGACCACGCCGCGTCCGGTCATCGCCTGGGCCCACGGTACGACCGGCTACGCGGCCAACTGCGCGCCGAGCCTGCTCCCGTCCCCCTTCACGGCGGGCGCGTTGCCCGCCCTCGACCGGATTCTCGGGCCGGGCCGGGTGCTGGTGGCCACCGACTACACCGGGCTCGGCACCGACGGGCCGCAGCCGTACCTGATCGGCCAGGGCGAGGCCCGCGCGGTCCTCGACGCGGTACGGGCCGCCCGGCAACTGGACCAGTTGCGCCTGGCCGCCGAGACCGTCGTCTGGGGACACTCCCAGGGCGGGCACGCCGCCCTCTGGACGGCCCAGATCCAGCCCACGTACGCGCCCGACGTGCCGTTGTCGGGGGTGGCGGCGATGGCGCCGGCGGCCGACACGCTCGCGCTGACCCGGCATCTGCCGCAGGTACGCGGCGGGTCGGTGTTCGCGTCGTTCGTCATCGAGGCGTACGCGCGGACGTACCCGGACGTCGACCTCGACGACTACGTCATCCCGTCGGCGCGGATCCTGGTGCGGGAGATGGCGACCCGTTGCCTGGCCGAGCCCGGGTTGTTCGTATCCGTGCTCGGTGCGCTGTCGATCGACCGGGACCGGCCGATCTATGCCCGCGACCCCACCGGTGGCAGCCTCGGGCGGCGGTTGGCGCAGAACACCCCGACCGGACCCTTCGAGATGCCGGTCCTGCTCGCGCAGGGGGCGAGCGATCCGCTGGTCACCCTCGCGATCCAGGACAGCTACGTCGCGGGGCTGGCGGCGGCCGGACAGCGCGTCGACTACCGCACCTATGCCGGCCGGGACCACATGGGCCTCGTCGCCGCCGACTCACCGCTGATCTCCGACCTCGTCACCTGGACCGGTCGGCTTCTGCACCCCTGACCGGTCCCCAGGTGCCGGCGGTCGGGCGTGGGTCCGGCGGTCGGGCGTGGGTCCGGCGGCCGGCTCAGCGACGGCCGGGCAGGGTCGCCATCGGGGTGCGTACGGCCAGCGGCGTCGAGCCGTTGCCGTTGCCGAGGCCGCCGCGGCGCGGCACCGGGGTCGCCGACGCCGCGGCGCTGGCCCGCTCGATCATCGTGCCCAGCCGGGCGGCGAGTTGGCGGGCGTCGAGGTGCAGCAGCGGCAGGTTGACGTCGGCGGTGGTCAGTACGGTCAGCAGCGCGCGGCTGCCGGCGGCGTAGACGATCACGTAACCGTCGGTGCCCTGCAGGACCGTCTCGTGCAGGGTGCCGAGCCCGGCGGTCAGCGCGAACCGCTGGCCGAGGCCGAGATGGGCGGCGGACAGGGCGGCCACGCTCGACGGTTCGATGCCGGTCACGTCGCTGGCGATGAGCATGCCGTCGAGGCCGGCGAGCACGGTGCCGGACACGTCGGGCAGGCGCCGCCGCAGCGCGTTGATCTCGGCCTTGATCGCGACGTCAGCGTCCACGGATGTCCTCTTTCCTACGGTTGCCTCGGGGCGGACGGGTACCGCTCGGTCGGGGCGGCGCGCGGATGCGGGGTCGCGTTAGGGTTCGCCAGCCGGTTACTTTGTGCTCTCGGCACGCTACCCCACGCTGTGATTCTTGGGGAGTGTGGTGACGGTCAGCTATTAGTCCGCAACTATCGGCTGTTCGGGTGTTGCGGAGGAAAGGTTGCGTACGACACCCCGTGCGCCCGCCGGTCGACCGTGCGCGGCACGATGGTCCGGTGACGACGCCACCCGACGCCGAGCGCTGGGCACCCGAGTCCCCGAAGGACACCGGCCACGGCCGCAGCCCGTACGAGCGGGACCGGGCCCGGGTGCTGCACTCGGCCGCGTTCCGGCGGCTCGCCGCGAAGACCCAGGTGCACACCGCCGGCACCGACGACTTCCTGCGTACCCGGCTCACCCACTCGCTGGAGGTCGCGCAGATCGCCCGGGAGATGGGCGCCCGGCTCGGCTGCGACGCCGACGTCGTCGACGTGGCCGGGCTCGCCCACGACCTCGGCCACCCGCCGTTCGGGCACAACGGCGAGGCGGCGCTCGACGCGGTCGCCAGCGCCTGCGGCGGCTTCGAGGGCAACGCGCAGACGTTGCGCGTACTCACCAGGTTGGAGGCCAAGGCGCTGCGGCCCGGCGGCGGACCGGCCGGCCTCAACCTGACCCGGGCCTCGCTCGACGCGACCTGCAAGTACCCGTGGCCGCGCCGCGCCGGCGGGCGCAAGTTCGGGGTGTACGCCGACGACACCGAGGTCTTCGAGTGGGTACGCCGGGGCGCCCCGGACGGCACCCGGCGCTGCCTCGAGGCGCAGGTGATGGACTGGGCCGACGACGTCGCCTACTCGGTACACGACGTCGAGGACGGCATCCACGGCGGCTACCTGGCGGTCCGGCCGCTGCTCGACGACGCCGACGAACGCGCCGCGCTCTGCGCCGACGTGGCGACGGTCTACTCCGACGAGTCCGCGGCCGACCTCGACCCGGTGCTGCTCGCCCTGCTCGCCGATCCGGTGCTGGCGCCGCTGGCCGGATACGACGGCAGCCACGACGCACAGGCCGCGCTCAAGCGGATGACCAGCGCCCTGACCGGCCGGTTCGTGCACGCCGCGGTGACCGCCACCAAGGAGACCTTCGGCGACGGCCCGCTGCGCCGGTACGCCGCCGACCTGGTCGTACCCCGGGAGATCCGGGCCCGCTGCGCGCTGCTCAAGGGCATGGCGCTGCGCTACGTGATGCGCCGGTCCGGGGCGGAGGAACGCTACGAACGGCAACGGATCGTCCTGGCCGAACTGGTCGCGGCACTCCTCGACCGGGCGCCCGGCGGGCTGGACCCGGTGTTCGCGGCGTCCTGGCGGGCGGCGGCCGACGACCCGGCCCGGCTCCGGGTGGTCGTCGACCAGGTGGCGTCGCTCACCGACCCGGCGGCGGTCGCCTGGCACGGCCGTCTCGTCGCCGGCTGACCCGACCCGCGACCGCGGGACCCCCGCCGGCCCGAATCGGAGCGGCAGGGCAGGATGTACCCGGAGGGGGTGGACACCGCATGGCTGGCCGGATCCGGGACGAGGACATCGCGCTGGTCCGCGAGCGCACCTCCATCGCCGAGGTGATCTCCGACCGGGTGACGCTGCGCTCGGCCGGCGGCGGCAACCTCAAGGGGTTGTGCCCGTTCCACGACGAGAAGACGCCGTCGTTCACCGTGGCCCCGGCCCGCAACGTCTACTTCTGCCACGGCTGCGGCGCCGGCGGCGACGCGATCAAGTTCCTGATGGACGCCGAGCACCTGACGTTCGTCGAGTCGGTCGAGCGGCTCGCCGACCGCGCCGGCATCCAGTTGCGGTACGACGAGACCGGCCCGTCGCCGACCCGCCAGCAGCCCGGCCAGCGGCAGCGGCTGGTGGCCGCGCACGCGGCCGCGGTCGAGTTCTACACCGGGCAGCTCGGCACCCCCGGCGCCCGGTTGGCGCGGGAGTTCCTGGCCGAGCGCGGCTTCGACCGGGCCGCCGCCGAGCGCTACGGGTGCGGCTTCGCCCCCGACGCGTGGGACCACCTGACCAAGCACCTGCGGCAGAAGGGCTTCACCGGTCCGGAACTGGTCACCGCCGGGCTGTCCCGCGAGTCACGGTCCGGCTCGCTGATCGACCGGTTCCGCCGCCGGTTGCTCTGGCCGATCCGGGAGCTGACCGGCGACGTGATCGGGTTCGGCGCCCGCAAGCTCTTCGACACCGACGACGGCCCGAAATACCTCAACACCCCCGAGACGCCGATCTACAAGAAGTCCCACGTCCTGTACGGCATCGACCAGGCCAAGCGGGAGATCGCCAAGCAGGGACGGGCGGTCATCGTCGAGGGCTACACCGACGTGATGGCCTGCCACCTGGCCGGCGTGACGACGGCCGTGGCGACCTGCGGCACGGCGTTCGGCGTCGACCACATCGGGGTCCTGCGCCGGCTGCTGATGGACAGCGACGAGGTCACCGGCGAGATCATCTTCACCTTCGACGGCGACGCGGCCGGGCAGAAGGCGGCGCTGCGCGCCTTCGAGGAGGACCAGCGCTTCGTCGGCCGTACGTTCATCGCGGTCTCGCCCGACAACATGGACCCGTGCGACCTGCGGCTGGCAAAGGGCGACCTCGCGGTCCGTGACCTGGTCGCGCGCCGCGAGCCGCTGGTCGACTTCGCGCTGCGCCAGGTCCTGGCCCGCTACGACCTGGACACCGTCGACGGCCGGGTCGAGGCGATGCGCCGTGCCGCGCCGCTGGTGGCCAAGCTCAAGGACCGCGACAAACGCCCCGAGTACGTCCGCAAGCTGGCCCTGGACCTCGGCATGGAGATCGAGCCGGTGCAGCGGGCGGTGCTGGCCGCCGGATCGGATCCGGGTGCCGCGTCGCCGGCCCGGCCGAAGCGGACCGAACCGGTGCTGGACAGCCCCCAGTCGCTGGTCGAGCGGGAGGCGCTCAAGCTCGCGCTCCAGGTGCCGGTGCTCGCCGGGCCGATGTTCGACGCGGTCGGCGCGGACGCCTACCGGCATCCGGTGCACGTGGTGGTCCGGGCGGCGGTGGCCGAGGCCGGCGGGGCCACCGCGGCGGTCAGCGGGGCGGTCTGGATCGAGCGGGTCCGCGACGCCTGCACCGACCTGGTGGGCCGGGCCCTGGTCGGGGAGTTGGCGGTCGAGCCGCTGCGGATCGACCGGGAGCCCGATCCCGGCTACGTGTCGGTGACCCTGGCCCAGATCCAGTTGGGTTCGGTCACCGCCCGGATCCGGGAGTTGAAGTCGAGGATCCAGCGGATCAACCCGGTCGCGCACAAGGACGAATACCTGGCGATGGTCGGGGCCCTGGTGCCGCTGGAGCAGCATGCGCGGGCCCTGCGCGAGCAGGCCGTGGGAGGTTTGTGACATGCGTCTGTTCCGTCGCCGACCGAAGCTGCCCGCCGACCGGCGCCCGGCCCTCGACCCCGAGGAGCGGATCGTCGCCTGGTCCCCGGCCGGTTCCGGGGACGACGTGGTCGTGTTGACCAACCGGGGCCTGTGGTTGCCGGGCCGCTCCGGCCGGCTGCCCTGGCACGAGATCCACAAGGCGGTCTGGTCGGGCCGGGAGCTGACGGTCACCCCGGCCGAGGTGCTGCGGGTGCACGACGAGTACGCCGTGGTCGCCGACCGGCCGGCCGAGTCCTATCTGCTGCTCGACCCGGGCGACGTGCCGCACCAGGTGCGTACCCGGGTCACCGGGTCGGTCGCGCACACCGTGCACCATCCGCTGCCCGGTGGGGGAGTGCGGATCGTCGCCCGCCGGGTCGGCGGGGTCGACGGGCTGAGCTGGGCGGTCCGCTACGACCCCGGGACCGCGTACGACGACGACGAGATCCGCGCCGCGACGGTCGAACTCGTCGAGCGGTTCCAGCGGGAGAGCACGCCGTCCGACCTGTGACGCGGTGGGCCGCGTTCGCGCGACCCGGTGCGGGGTGGCGGGTGCCGCGACCGTCGGCCGCGACACCCGCCGGGGCGGGTCAGCCCCAGATCGCCGAGACCCACTCCGGGTGGTCGACGAACGGATTGCGGTTGCCCTGCCAGTTGTCGAAGATGACCTGGTTGCGGCGGCGCTCGAAGGCGTCCGGCGGGTCCTGCTGGTGCCACTGCTTCAGCACCGAGAGCTTGCCGTGGTAGGGCGAGCTGCCGTTGCTGGTGGACTCGTTGACCTCCAGGTTGGGCCAGCCGTCGTTGCCCTCGTAGCGGATCGCCATGTAGAAGAGCATCCGGGCGACGTCGCCCTTGTCCGCGTCGCGCGGCTCCCACGAGTCACTGTCGGTGTAGTTGCCCGGGGCGCTGCTGACCGGGTTGCCGCCGTTGTCGAAGTCCTTGTTGCCACGGGTCGAGTTGACCGTGACGTCGGTCGCGCGCAGGTGGTGCACGTCGGTGCCCGGCCCGGCCGAGGTGCCGAAGTTGCCGTGCGACTGCGCCCAGACATGCTCGCGGTTCCAGTTGCCGGTGCTGCCGCCGTTGCTGTTCTTGCTCCGGGAGGTGCCGGAGTAGAGCAGGAGCACGTTGTTGGCGTTGTTCGGATCCTGGTCGGTCTGCTTCAGCGCGTCCCACACCTGCGCGTACGACAGTTTGGTCTGCACCTTGATGATGCTGTGCAGCGAGCTGCGCAGGGCCGGCCCGGTCTTGCCGATGGCGTTTGCGTAGTACGTCGAGCCGGGGTTGCCGGTCGGGGTCGGTCCGGGGGTGGCGGTCGGGGAGGGCGTGGGGGTCGTGCCGCCGCGGGTGAACGCGGTCGGGTTCTTCAGGCCGGCGTGGCTGAAGTACGCGGTCAGCGTGCCGGTGACGGTGACCGTCGAACCGAGCGTGCCCGGGTTGGTGCGCAGCCCGAAGGCACCGCGGTAGGCCGCGGTGACCTGGACGTAGAGCATCCGACCGGTGGCGGTCTCGGCGGCGGAGTCGGCGATGGCGATGGCGGTGTCGCCGGTGAACGCGGAGCGCCGGACCGTGTTGGTGGCCGTCGGCTCGCCGACGACGTAGCCGGTGACCGTCGCCGTCCGGCCGTCCTGGGCGGCGATGGCCGCCGCGACGGTGATGCCGGACGCCGCCGACGCCGCGGTCGACACCACGCCGACGGGTAGGCCGACCGCGAGGACGAGAGCCGCGGCCAGGATGAGCTGTCGCGGCCTCGACCGCACACTAGCTGTGGCATTCATGCCTGACGATCTTAATCGAGTTTCGATGAACATCGAAGAAGCTCGAAGTTACGACTGTGCCAAGATCCCGGTGATCAGGGGCGGGGAAGCGCGACCCGCCGGCGACCCGCGCGACCTGATCCCTGATCACGGGGATCCTGGGGGTGGTCAGCCCGGTACGTCGGCGGCGGTGAACACGTGGTCGCTGATCATCCGGGTGGCGCCGACCAGGCCGGCCTGGTCGCCCATCTCGGAGAGCACGATCGGCATGGCGCCGGTCGCCAGCGGCAGCGACGAGCGGTAGACCACGCCCCGGATCTCGGCGAGCAGCGCGTGCCCGATGCCGGCGAGCCCACCGCCGATGACGATCATGCCGGGGTTGAAGAAGCTGACCAGGCTGGCGAGCACCTTGCCGACCCGCCGGCCACCGTCGCGCACCATCCCGATCGCGACCGGGTCACCGGCCGCCGCCGCGTGCGCGACGTCGAGGGCGGTCAGCGTGCCGGCCCCGGCGAGCTGTTCGGCGAGCTGGTCGGAGCGCCCGGAACGGGCGGCGGCGAGCGCGTCGCGGGTCAGTGCCGCCCCGCCGAAGTAGGCCTCCAGGCAGCCGCTGTTGCCGCAGACGCACAGCGGGCCGTTGTCGTCGACCGCGGTGTGGCCGATGTCGCCGGCGCAGCCGTTGGCGCCCCGGTAGACGGACCCGGCGACGACGATCCCGGCCCCGATGCCGGCGCCGATCTTGACGAAGAGGAAGTCGTCGAAGGACTTCGCGATCCCGGCGTGCTTTTCACCGAGTGCCATGATGTTCACGTCGTTGTCGACCAGGACCGGGCAGCCGAGTTCGGTGCTGAACATCTCGCGTACGGGGAAGCGGTGCCAACCGGGCATGAACGGCGGCGACACCGGAATTCCCTCGTGGAAGCTGACCGGGCCGGGGATGCCGATCCCGGCACCGGTGAAGCGGGTGGTGCCCGAGTCGGCGCGCAGCTTGCTGACGAGTTCGAGGGCCTGCCCGATGACGGTGGTCGGCCCGCGGCGCAGTTCGGTGTGCTCGGTGATCCGGGAGATGACCCGCAGCTCGCCGTCGGTGATCGCGACCTCGATGCTGGTCGCGCCGATGCTCACGCTGAGGAACCGGGTTCCCCCGGCGATCCGGACGATCGACGACCGCCGGCCGCCACGGGAGGCGGCCGGGCCGACCGTCTCGACCAGGCCCCGCTCGATGAGCCGGTCGATCTCGGTGGCCGCCTTGGAACGGGACAGCTCCACCGCCTCGCCCAGTTCGGCACGGGACGCCGGGCCGTCGTCACGCAACAGGCGAAGCACCCGGGCCTGGTGCGGGTTTTCCGGCCATACGCCCAACACGTCCGTCATCATCCTTATCCCGCCGCGGCGAGACCCGCGGCGGCGAGTCGACTTGGAGAGCCCCTAGGGGCTCGGTGTGAGAAAAGATACCGCACGGTGGCCACAAGTTGGCGCGGTGCAGGGCCAACTTTGTTCGGAGAGATCGAAAAGTTCCTAGATGTGAAATGAGTGGGGTGAATGTCGTACCGAGGGGATAGGTTCTGTCGGTGAACGAGACGCGGCAGCGACCACCGGGCCACGAACAGTCACCGGGCCACGAGCCGGCGGCGGCCGGAGGGAGCGCGCTGATCCACGCGCGGGGCCTGGTCAAGCGGTTCGGTGACTTCACGGCCGTCGACGGGATCGACGTCGACGTGCAGCCCGGTGAGGCGTTCGGATTCCTCGGTCCGAATGGCGCCGGCAAGAGTTCGACCATGCGGATGATCGGGTGCGTCTCCCCGCCGACCGACGGGGTCCTGCGCATCGTCGGGCTCGATCCGCGGAAGGACGGTCCGGCGATCCGGGCCCGCCTCGGCGTCTGCCCCCAGCAGGACAACCTCGACCCCGAGCTGACCGTGCGGGAAAACCTGACCACCTATGCCCGCTACTTCGGCATCCCGCGCCGGGTGGCCCGGCAGCGGGCCACCGAGCTGCTCGACTTCGTGCAGCTCACCGAGCGCGCCAACAGCAAGGTCGAGCCGTTGTCCGGCGGCATGAAGCGCCGGCTCACCATCGCCCGCGCCCTGGTCAACGAACCCGACATCGTGCTGCTCGACGAGCCGACGACCGGGCTCGACCCGCAGGCCCGGCACCTGGTCTGGGAGCGGCTGTTCCGGCTCAAGCAACAGGGTGTGACGCTGGTGCTCACCACCCACTACATGGACGAGGCGGAGCAGTTGTGCGACCGGCTCGTCGTCATGGACGGCGGCCGGATCGTCGCCGAAGGCTCGCCGCGGGCGCTGATCGAGCGATACTCCACCCGCGAGGTCGTCGAGTTGCGATTCGCCGCCGCGTCGCAGGAGGACTTCGCCGGCAAGCTCGACGGGCTGGGCGAGCGGATCGAGGTGCTGCCCGACCGCATCCTGCTCTACGTGGCGGACGGCGACGCGGCAGTGGCCGAGGTGCACGGGCGGGCGCTGACCCCGGCCAGTGTGCTGGTCCGGCGCAGCTCGCTCGAGGACGTCTTCCTGCACCTGACCGGCCGGACCCTGGTGGACTAGGGTGCGGCCTGGAGCGTCCCGCGGAAGACGGGTCGTTTGCCCGGCGAAACCGTGGGTAGCCGGCGCCGGGGCCGTTGCCCCAGGGAGACCGGACGACTGCGCAGAGGTGGGGCACGACCATGACCATGAACGCGGACGAACAATACGAGCGCGGCCTGGTGGCGCTACGGGAGGCCGACGGGGGCGCCGGGCAGAAGCTTCTCGCGGCCCTGGCCGACGTCTCACCCGAGCTGAGTCACCGGTCCGTCGCCTGGTCCTACGGAGACCTCTACGTCCGGCCCGAACTGCAGCGCCGCGACCGGGAACTGCTGACGCTCGGCATTCTCACCGGTCTCGGTGGCGCCGAGGCCCAGCTCGAGGTCCACGTCAACGGTGCGCTCAACGCCGGCCTGACGCCCTCCGAGATAGTCGAGGCGCTGCTGCAGTCGGTGGTCTACTGCGGTGTGCCGCGGGCGGTCAACGCCACCCTCGTCGCCAAGAAGGTCTTCGCCGAGCGCAACCTGCTTCCCGTCCGTCCCGCACCGGCCGGCTGACCCGGCCGCGATTCCCGCTACCGGACACGTCGGGGCCTTCGATAACGTCGGTCTCCCGGTCGGGGTTGCCACCGCTGGCGGCCCGGGCCGTAGTCGACGACACCGAGCGGGAGGCAGCCATGTGGGCAAGCGCGGTCGGCCGGACGCTGGTCGACCGATGAGCGTCGGCACGGCGGCGGCCCGACGCGGCGGCGGGCCGCTCTCCGTACTCGAATACAACATCGTCGGCTACCGGCGCACCTGGCGCTCGAGCGCGCTGTCGTCCTTCCTCCTGCCGCTGCTGACGGTGATCGGCTTCGGGGTGGGGGTCGGCTCCTACATCGATGGTGGCGTCGGCGGGGTGTCCTATCTCGACTTCATCCTGCCCGGCCTGCTCGCCTCGACCGCGTTGCAGGTGGCGATCGGGGAGTCGTCCTGGCAGGTGCTCGGCAACTTCGAGTGGGTCCGCACCTATTTCGCCCAGGCCAGCGCGCCGCTGCGGGTCGCCGACATCCTCGGTGGGCATCTGCTCTTCGTCCTGTTCCGGGTGCTGATCAGCAGCATCGCGTTCCTGCTGGTGGCGGCGGCCTTCGGCACGCTGCACTCGCCGTGGGCGCCGGCGGCGCTGCCGCTGGCGCTGCTGATCGGGTTCGCCGTGGCGGCGCCGACGTTCGCCTTCAGCGCCTCGATCAGGTCCGACAGCTACCTGTCGCTGCTGTTCCGCTTCGCCGTGGTCCCGATGACCCTGTTCGCCGGGGTCTTCTTCCCGGTCGAGGAGCTGCCGGTGGTGCTGCGCTGGCTGGCCTACCTGTCCCCGCTGTGGCACGGCGTCGACCTGACCCGGGCGGCCACCCTGGGCATCGCTCCCCAGTGGTCGGTCGCCGGTCACCTGCTCTACCTGCTGGCCTGGGCGGTCGCCGGCTGGCTGCTGGCACACGCCCGGTTCAAGCGCCGACTGGTGTTCTGAGAGGAGGTCGGCGTGGTCAGCATCGTCCTGCCCAAGCTGGTCAGCTTCGAGGGTCCGGCCCGCCGGGCGTTCTCGGTGACCGAGCGCAACGCGGCGGCGCTCAAGTCGGCCTACTGGGTCGTGATGATCTCCGGCTTCTTCGAGCCGCTGCTCTACCTGCTGTCGATCGGCGTCGGGGTGGGGGCGCTGATCGGCGACCTGACGCTGCCCGGCGGTCAGGTGGTCGCGTACGCCGCGTTCGTCGCGCCGGCCATGCTGGCCGCGTCCGCGATGACCGGTGCGCTGTCGGAGACCACCTTCAACTTCTTCGGCAAGATGAAGTACATGAAGCTGTACGACGGGATCCTGGCGACCCCGGTGCAGCCCTTCGAGATCGCGCTGGGCGAGCTGGCCTGGGCGATGATCCGCGGCTCCAGTTACTCCGCCGCCTTCCTCGTGGTCATGGTCTGGATGGACCTCACGACGGTCGGCCGCGCGCTGGTCGCCTTTCCGGCCGCGGTGCTGGTCGGCTTCACCTTCGGCGCGCTCGGCATGGCGCTGTCGACGTTCATGCGCAGCTGGCAGGACTTCGACCTGATGGGGTCGGTGCAGTTCAGCCTCTTCCTCTTCTCCGGCACCTTCGTGCCAGCCGAGATCTATCCGGCCGTCCTGCGCTGGGTGGTCGAGCTGACCCCGCTCTACCGGTCGGTGCACCTGATCCGTGACCTCAGCATCGGCTCGGCCGGCCCGGCGCAGCTTCTCGACGTCGCCTACCTGGTCGCCCTGACCGTGTTGGGGCTCGTGCTGGCCGGCCGCCGCATGGGCCGACTGCTGACCCGCTGACCTGCGCGTACGCCACCCGGTCGATCGCTGGGCCGACTACTTCTCGACGGTGCAGGACAAAGTTTGACTCCTGCAAGTCTTTCTTTCCCTCGTTGCTAGCGATACCGTCTGCCCCAGACGTAACACGCGCGACATGGCGTCGCAAAAGTCGAGGTCAGAACCCTATCGAGGTCCGTCGAGCCCGGTTCGTGCCCCTGAGGGCGGGCAGACGCGAACGATCCTCCTACTCGTCATCGGCGGCCGTCGGCCGTCCCAGAAAGGTGGACAAGAATGGACGAGGCGCAGCGCCGCGAGGGCCAGCCCGGTCGGCCCAACCCCCAGCTCACCCGGCGTCGTATCCTCACCGCCTCCGCGGGTGCCGCGGCCGCCCTCGGCGCCGCCGGCCTGCCGATCCTGCAGACCGCGACCCCGGCGATCGGCAAGGGCACCTGGACCGTGGAGCCGCTCATCCCCGAGCAGAACCGCGGCATCATCCTCTACAGCGTGCGGGACCGGATCTCGGCGGCGCCCGACGACAGCGGTGTGCCGTACGGCTTCGAGCGGGTGCTCGCCCGGCTGGCCGAACTCGGCTACAAGGAGATCGAGTTCGCCGGCTACAACCAGCACAGCTCGATCCTGGGCCGGCAGATCACCCCGACCGAGATCCGCAAGATCCTCGACGACAACGGGCTGGTCGCCAACGGCACGCACGCGTCCATCAACCCGGCCACCTTCCAACAGCAGCTCGACATCGCCGAGGAACTCGGCATGAAGAACATCGGCACCGGCAGCGACCCGACCAACAGCAACTACCAGTCCGACTGGGACGCCGCCGCCGACGTGTGGAACGAACTGGGCCGGCAGGCCCGGGACCGCAAGATGCGGCTCTACACGCACAACCACGACGCGGCGTACAACTTCCTGCTCGACGCCGGACCGCTGGACGGCAACGGCCGGCCCACCCGGTCCTCCGGCGTCCGCAAGCTCGAATACTTCATGGCGAAGACCGACGCCAAGTACGTCTTCTTCGAGATGGACATCTACTGGGGCTACGTGGCCCGCTTCAAGCACACCAAGTACATCAACTCGGCGGGCCGGGAGCGGACCAGCATCTTCGACCCGATCCTGACCGTGGCCCGGCGGACCAAGCGCTTCCCGCTCTTCCACGCCAAGGACGGCAACAGGAACACCGCCCTGGCCAACGGCTACGAGATGACCCCGCTCGGCGAGGGCGACATCAACTTCCAGCAGTTCTTCCAGACCATCGGCGAGCCGGACTTCCACCACGCCAACTGGGAGCAGGACACCGCGCCGGGCGGCGCCGCCAACCCGGGGCAGTCGCTGGACTTCGCCGCGCTCAGCTACCAGAACATGGCCGATCTGACCATCTACCGTAACGAGTAGCCCCACGTCTGTCGATGTCCCGGCCGTGCCCCGCACGGCCGGGACATCGGCATGCCCTCCGGTCGAGGGTGCCGGACGGTCTCTGGAAACCCCTGCTGACCAGGCGTTTTGTCGTCGGGCGAGACAAGGTTGCGCAGGTCCGACGATTGCTTCCGGCAGGTTGATCGAAGACTTCTGTCCAACTTGATAAAAGTTCGGCTTCAAGTGACCAAAGGTCTTTACAGTCGGCCGAGACGGCTCCTACTGTGTCCAACACGACACGCCGATGTTGCGGCGGCGTAAACCACCGGAGGTGGACCAGTGCGCACCGCGGATGCGCTGCACCTGCGCCTGCTACGGCTTCTGAGAGACCATGGTGCGATCTCCCGCGCGGAGCTCGCCGATCAGTTGCAGATCCCCCGGCCGCGTCTGCTCGCCGAGCTCGACCGGCTGGTCAGCGCCGGCTTCGTCACCGAGGCCGGGATGGCCGCCTCGCGCGGCGGCCGCCGTTCCACCCTCGTCGAACTCAACCCCGGCCTGCGCTTCGCGGCCGTCGACCTCGGCGCCAGCTCCATCGACGTCGAGGTGACCAACGGCCGGCTGGAGCCGATCGCCAACTACACCGAGTCGGCCGACATCCGGTCCGGCCCGAAGGCCATCCTGCACCGGATCAACGAACTGCTGGCCAAGGCCCGGGTCGACGGGGTCTACGAGCGGCTCGACGCGGTGGGAGTCGGGGTGCCCGGTCCGGTCAGCTACCGCGACGGCGTACCGGTGTCGCCGCCGATCATGCCGGGCTGGGACCGTTTCCCGGTCCGGGAGCTGCTCACCCGTGAGCACGGCTGCCCGGCGGCGGTGGACAACGACGTGAACATCATGGCGATCGGTGAGCGGCACGGCGGTGTCGCGCACTCGGTCGACGACTTCCTCTTCGTCAAGATCGGCACCGGTATCGGCTGCGGCATCTACCTCAGCGGCGAGGTCTACCGCGGCATCGACGGCTGCGCCGGCGACATCGGCCACATCCAGGTCGACAGCCACGGTCCGATGTGCACCTGCGGCAACGTCGGTTGTCTCGAGGCGCACTTCGGCGGCGCGGCGCTGGCCAAGGACGCCACCCTGGCGGCCCGCTCCGGCGCCTCCCCGGCGCTGGCCGAGCGGCTTGCCGCCGCCGGCGTACTGACCGCCCGAGACGTCGCCCAGGGCGCCACCGAGGGCGACGTCACCTGCGTGCGGCTCATCCGCGACGGGGGTCGCCGGGTCGGCAGCGTGCTCGCCGGGCTGGTCAGTTTCGCCAACCCGTCCATGATCGTCATTGGGGGAGGGCTCGCTCACTTGGGGCACATCCTGCTGGCGGAGATCCGCAGCGTGGTCTACCGCCGTTCACTTCCGCTGGCCACCGGCAACCTGCCGGTGGTGCTGTCCGAGCTGGGTTCGCGGGCCGGGGTCACCGGCGCGGCCGTGCTGGCCAGCGACGTCGCCTTCGAGCAGGCGTCATGAGCGAGCGTAGCGAGCGAATCGGTTGGTTCAGTTTGCCTCATGTCGGTCGCGACCGAAGGGAGCGGACGTCATGAGCGAGCGTAGCGAGCGAATCGGTTGGCTCAGGTTGGCGCATGGCGGTCGCGACCGAAGGGAGCGGACGTCATGAGCGTCGACACCGGCAAGGGCGCCGCGGCCGAGGTCGTCCTGCGGCTCACCGACGTGGTGAAGACCTTTCCCGGCGTACGGGCCCTGGACGGGGTGCAGTTGGAGGTCCGGGCCGGCGAGGTGCACTGCCTGCTCGGCCAGAACGGCGCCGGGAAGTCCACCCTGATCAAGGTGCTGTCCGGCGTGCACCGACCGGACTCGGGCCAGGTCGAGTGGCTCGGCGAACAGGTCAACTTCGGCAACCCGCAGGCGGCCATGAAGGCCGGCATCGCCACGATCTACCAGGAACTCGACCTGGTCGAGGACCTGTCGGTGGCGGAGAACGCCTTCCTCGGGCACGAGCCGCGCCAGTTCGGCTTCGTCCGCAAGGGACCGATGTCCCGGCAGACCCGGGAGATCCTGGGGCGGCTGGGGCATGCCGAGATCCCGCCCAACCGGCTGGTCCGGTCGCTGCCGGCGGCCGGCAAGCAGATCGTCAGCATGGCCCGGGCGCTGTCGCACGAGGCCCGGCTGATCATCATGGACGAGCCGAGCGCGGTGCTCGCGCACGACGAGGTCGGCAACCTCTTCCGGATCATCCGCGAGCTGACCGCCCAGGGGATCGCGGTCATCTACATCTCGCACCGGATGGAGGAGATCCGCGAGATCGGTGACCGGGTCACCGTGCTCAAGGACGGTCGCACCACCGCCGCCAACCTGCCCGCGCAGAGCACCCCGACGCGGGAACTGGTCAGCAAGATGACCGGCCGCACCATCGAGTACGTCTTCCCGGACCGGGCCCCGGTGGCCCGCCCCGACGAGGAGTTGCTGCGGGTCGACGGGCTCACCCGGCACGGCGAGTTCGCCGACGTGTCGCTCACCGTGCACCCGGGCGAGATCGTCGGGATCGCCGGTCTGGTCGGGTCGGGCCGTTCGGAGCTGCTGGAGACCATCTTCGGTGCCCGCCGGTCGGAGTCCGGCACGGTCCGGATGGGCGGCCGGACCCTGCGCCCGGGGAGTGTGGGTGCGGCGGTCCGGGCCGGGCTCGGCATGGCGCCCGAGGAGCGCAAGAGCCAGGCGCTGCTGCTCGGGGAACCGATCTACCGCAACGTCACGCTGGCCACCTTCGCCCGGATCGCCAAGGGCGGCTTCACCCGGTCCGGGCAGGAACTGGCCGAGGCGGAGAAGGTCGCCGACTCGCTGGAGCTGCGCCCCCGCGACGTACGGCGGCCGGTCCGCCAGCTCTCCGGCGGCAATCAGCAGAAGGTGGTGGTCGGCCGCTGGCTGCTCGGGGACACCCGGCTGCTGCTGCTCGACGAGCCGACCCGGGGTGTCGACGTCGGCGCCCGGGCCGAGCTGTACCAGGTGATCCGCGACCTGGCGGCGAAGGGGGTCGGGGTGCTGCTGGTCTCCAGCGAGGTGCCGGAGGTGCTCGGTCTGTCCGACCGGGTGCTGGTGATGCGTGAGGGCCGGGTCATCCACGAGGCGCCGGGCGACGCGATCGACGAAGAGACTGTGCTCGACCTCGTCATGGCGGGGTCGCTTATGGAAGGCGAAGCCGCGTGACGACGAGCGAGAAAGAGACGGCCGCCGCCACACCGGGGCAGGTGGGCAAGGCGGCTCCGCCGGCCGGCCCGCAGCACGGCTCCGGTGGTCCGGCGAAGGAGAGCTGGTGGAAGTCGGACGCCACCGAGAACGCCCGTCGTAACCTCGGGCTGGTCGGCGTCCTGGTGGCGCTGGTGGTGATCGGTATCGCCACCCGGCCGGACCTCTACAGCGACCCGACCTGGGTGAAGAACAACATCTTCACCATCCTGCAGCAGGCGTCGGCGATCGGTGTGGTCACCGTCGGCATGACGTTCGTGATCATCGGGGGTGGCATCGACCTCTCGGTGGGCGCGATCATGGCGCTGGCCGGGGTGTGGGCCACCACGGTCGCCACCCAGAGTTTCGGCGCGGGCGGCATGATCTTCACCGCGCTGGCCGTCGGTCTCGGGGTCGGTCTGGTCAACGGGGTACTGATCTCCTACGGCAGGTTGGTGCCGTTCATCGCGACACTGGCGATGATGGTCGCGGCCCGGGGGCTGGCCGCCGAGATCTCCGACAAGCAGACCCAGGTCTCCACCTCCTCGGTGATCAACGGCATCGCCACCCAGCGGATCCTCGGCATCCCGCTGCTGGTGATCATCCTGGCGCTGGTGGTCGCGGCCGGTTGGGTGCTGCTCAACCGCACCACGTTCGGCCGGCGTACGGTCGCCGTCGGCGGCAACAGCGAGGCGGCCCGCCTCGCCGGCATCAACGTCAAGTGGCACACCCTGCTGCTCTACGGCCTCTCCGGGCTGTGCTGCGGGATCGCCGCGATCATGCTCATGGCGCAGGCCAACTCGGCCCAGGCCGCCATGGCCAACCTCTACGAACTCGACGCCATCGCGGCGGCGATCATCGGCGGCACGCTGCTCAGCGGTGGTCGCGGCACCATCATGGGCGCGCTGTTCGGCGTGCTGGTCTTCTCCACGATCACCAACCTGTTCGCGATCAACGGTCTGTCGACCGAGTCGCAGAACATGATCAAGGGCGCCATCATCGTGGCCGCCGTGCTCATCCAGGAGTTCCGCTTCAAGTCAGTGAGCCAGCTCTTCACCCGTAACAAGGGCGCCACCGCCTAGCACAGCCACCGCACCACACCAGGTGAGCGTCCGGTCGGGACGCCCGCCGGGATCGTCACACCCTCAAACACCCACCACTGATGGAATCCAGGAGGTCGTCATGACCAAGGACGGACGCGATCTGTCCCGCCGCCGGCTGCTGCTGGGCGGAGCGGCGCTCGGCGCCGGCGCCCTGCTCACCGCCTGCACGAGCAACGAGGCCGCCCCGCAGACCGCCCAGACCATGGGCGCCAACGAGGGCAACCCGAACTCCTCGCCGGGCCAGCGGGTGGTGATCGGCTTCTCCGCGCCGGCCGCCGACCACGGCTGGATGGCCGCCATCATCAACAACGCGCGGGCGCAGGCCGCGGCGTACTCGGACGTGGAGCTCAAGGTCGTCGAGGCCGGCGCCGACGCGGCGGCGCAGCGGGCCGGCGTCGACACCCTGATCGCCGAGAAGCCGAACGTCCTGGTGATGCTGCCGCACGACGGTGCGGAGCTGACCGCCAGCGGCGTCAAGGCGATGCAGGCCGGCATCCCGGTGATCAACCTGGACCGGGCCTTCAACCAGGCGCTCGCCTACCGCACCCTGATCAAGGGCGACAACTACGGCATGGGCGTATCGGCCGGCAACTACGTCATCGCGCAGATGCGGGCCAAGGGCGTCACCAGCCCGGTCATCGCCGAGATCGCCGGCATCGACTCGCTGCCGCTGACCCAGGAGCGGTCGGCCGGGTTCCGTGACACGCTGACCGCCGCGGGCCTCCAGATCGCCAACCGGCGGGCGGCGGAGTTCACCGCCGACTCCGGCCAGCGTGAGGCGGCCAACCTGCTCCAGGCCCTGCCGAAGATCGACGCACTGTGGAACCACGACGACGACCAGGGCATCGGTGTGCTCGCCGCGATCAGCCAGGCGAACCGCAGCGAGCTCATCATGATCGGCGGCGCCGGCTCGAAGGCCGCGATCGAGGCGATCCAGGCCGACAGCGGCGTGCTCAAGGCGACGGTCACCTACAGCCCGTCGATGGCCTCCTCGGCCATCTCGCTGGCCCGGCTGATCGGCCAGAACAAGGGAATGGGCGACCTGGTCGAGCTCCAGGTGCCGAAGGAGATCACGCTGGCCTCCGAGACCATCACCAAGGAGAACGCGAGCAACTACATCTCGCTCGGGTTCTGATCCACGGCAAGGCGGGGGGAGGCCCACGTTGTCCACTGTAGATAAAGAGTTGCGGATCGGGATGGTCGGCTACGCCTTCATGGGTGCGGCGCACTCACAGGCGTGGCGCACCGTCAACCGGGTCTACGACCTGCCGGCGTACGCCCGGATGACGGCGATCTGCGGCCGCGACGAGTCCAAGGTGGCCGAGGCCGCCGCGCGACTCGGATGGGACGGACACACCACCGACTGGCGTTCGCTGATCGACCGGGACGACATCGACGTGATCGACGTCTGCACCCCGGGTGACAGCCACGCCGAGATCGCGATCGCGGCGCTGGCGGCCGGCAAGCACGTGCTGTGCGAGAAGCCGCTGGCCAACACGGTCGACGAGGCCCGCGCCATGGCCGCCGCGGCGGCCGAGGCCCGGTCGGTCGGGGTACGGTCCATGTGCGGGTTCAACTACCGCCGGGTCCCCGCGATCGCCCTGATGCGTCAGCTCGTCGCCGACGGCCGGATCGGCGCGATCCGGCACGTCCGCGCGACGTACCTCCAGGACTGGCTCGTCGACCCGACGGTGCCGCTGGCCTGGCGGTTGCAGAAGGACAAGGCGGGCTCCGGCGCGCTCGGCGACATCGGTGCCCACATCATCGACGCCACCGAGTTCGTCACCGGCCAACGGATCGCGAGCGTGAGCGGCCTGGTCGAGACCTTCGTCAAGGAACGCCCGCTGCCCGGCGAGGCGAGCGGGCTGGCGGCGAAGTCGCTCGCGATCGCCGACGGGACCGGTCCGGCGACCGGCCCGGTCACGGTCGACGACGCCGCGCTGTTCACCGCCCGGCTCGACGGCGGCGCGGTCGGCAGCTACGAGGCGACCCGGTTCGCGACCGGCCGCAAGAACGGGCTGCGGATCGAGATCAACGGCTCGCTCGGTTCGGTCGCGTTCGACTTCGAGCGGATGAACGAGCTGGAGTTCTACGACGCCGACCGGCCGGTCAGCGAGCAGGGTTTCAGCCGGATCCTGGTGACCGAGCCGGACCACCCGTACATGTCGGCGTGGTGGCCGGCCGGCCACATCATCGGTTACGAACACTCGTTCACCCACCAGGCCCGCGACTTCCTCGAGGCGGTCGCGACCGGGGTGGACCCGACGCCGTCGTTCGACGACGCCCTCCACGTCCAGCTCGTGCTGGAGGCCGTGGAGCGGTCCGCCGCGACGGGAGCGTGGACCGCGGTGGATTCGGCCCTGACCGCGGTCATCGCCTGACCGGAGTACGAGGCTCCTCGGGCCCGAGTGCGAGGAGCCGGACGTGGTTGCGCCCCACGTCCGGTTGACGAGGGCCCGAGGGTAGGCCGTCCGGCGCGACCGGACCGGGATTCCCCGGTCGCGCCGGACGACCAGCAGGCGCAGCGCAGGACCTTGGCGGACGTGGCACCGCGCCAGGGGTGAGGCACCAACGCAGAACCGGTCCGGCATCCGGACCAGTGCCAACGGTGAGGCTCCACGAGCCTCCCCGACCCCCGGAGGTTTACCATGGCAAGATCCGTTCGACGGTGGTTCGCCATCGTCGCGGGCGCCGCGCTGACGGTGCCCCTGGCGGCCGCCGCGCCGGCGTACGCCCATCCCGGCCACGAGCACCCGGACGGCTACCAGGTCCTCGTCTTCACCCGCGCGGCCGCGGGTGCCCACGACTCCACCGCCAAGGGCGTCAACGCGATCCGCACCCTCGGAAACAACAACGGCTTCACCATCGACGTGACACAGAACGGCACCGCGTTCACCCCCGAGAACCTCGCGAACTACAAGGCCGTGGTGTTCCTCAACGCCACCGGGGACGTACTCGACGAGAACCAGCAGGTCGCCTTCGAGGACTACATCCAGGCCGGCAACGGCTACCTCGGCATCCACGCGGCCGTCGAGGCCGAGCCGGACTGGGCCTTCTACCGTGACCTGGTCGGCACCTCGGCCGCCGGCACGAGCGGCAGCGGCAACGCCCGCATCGACGTCGCCGACCGGGCCCACCCGGCGACGAAGACCGTGTCCCGGCAGATCACCCTCGACGACGAGATCTACAACTACACCAGCAACGTGCGCGGCACCGCCCACGTGCTGGCCACCGTCGACGAGAAGAGCTACACCGGTGGCACGATGGGCTACGACCACCCCATCTCGTGGTGCCGTGACTACCAGGGCGGCCGGTCCTTCTACACCGGACTCGGGCACTCCGAGGCGACGTACGCCAACGGCGCCTTCCGCAAGCACCTGCTCGGCGGCATCCAGTGGGCCGCCGGCGTGGCCGAGGGCGACTGTGGCGCGACGGTGCTGGCCAACTACGAGCGGGTCGTGCTCAACGACCAGCCCGGCGAGCCGATGTCGCTGGCCGTCCTGCCCGACGGCCGGGTCCTGCACAACACCCGCAGCGGTGAGATCCGGCTCTACAACCCGGCCAACGGCGCCAGCCCGGTGATCGCCTCGATGTCGGTCTACCAGCACGACGAGGACGGCCTCCAGTCCGTCACGCTCGACCCCGACTTCGCCAACAACAGGTGGGTCTACCTCTACTACGCCCCGCCGCTCGACACCCCGGTCGACAACCCGGCCACCCCGGGCGTCAACGAGGGCGACGCCCCGGCGACCAGCAACGACCCGACCGTCTGGGACAAGTTCGAGGGCTACAACCAGCTCTCCCGGGTCAAGTTCGTCGACGGCGAGAACCCCACGCTGGACTTCTCGACCGAACAGAAGATCCTCCAGGTCGAGGCCGACCGGGGCGCCTGCTGCCACGTCGGCGGTGAGGTCAAGTTCGACGGCAAGGGCCTGCTCTACCTGGTGACCGGTGACGACACCAACGCCAGCGGTTCGGACGGCTACACCCCGATCAACGAGTCGCCGACCCAGGGCCCGGCGTACGACGCCCAGCGCTCCTCGGCCAACACCAACGACCTGCGGGGCAAGGTGCTGCGGATCAAGGTGAAGCCGGACGGCACGTACAGCATCCCGGCCGGCAACCTCTTCCCGCAGGCGCAGAACACCGACGGGAAGACCCGCCCCGAGATCTTCCTGATGGGTCTGCGTAACCCGTTCCGGTTCGACGTCGACGCCCGCGGCTGGGTGTACGTCGGCGACTACTCGCCGGACACCCGGGTGCCCAGCGCGACCCGTGGCCCGGAGGGCACCGGCCGCTGGCTGGCGACGAACAAGGCCGGCAACTACGGCTGGCCGTACTGCACCCAGCCGGACCAGCCCTACATCGACTACGACTTCGCGACGCGGACGTCGAAGGAGACGCCGTTCAACTGTGCGGCGCCGGTCAACGACTCGCCGCGCAACACCGGCCGGACGGTCCTGCCACCGGTGCAGCCGTCGCAGTTCCACTACACCTTCAACGCGGTCACCCCGTGCCGTGGGGCGTACCTCGCTCCGGCGGAGACCTGTGACTTCAAGTGGCCGGTGATCGGCACCGGCGGCGTCGGACCGATGGGCGGCCCGATCTACAAGTACGACGCCGACCTCGACTCCGACGTCAAGCTGCCCGAGTACTACAACGACGCGGTCGTCTTCGGCGAGTTCAGCCGGGACAAGATCTTCATGATGCGGACCAACGGCAGCGGCCAGCTGCTCGGGGTCGAGCAGTTCCTGCCGGGCTTCACCTTCGACAACCCGATCGACATGGAGTTCGGGCCGGACGGCAGCCTCTACGTGCTGGAGTACGGCGACGGCTTCTTCCGGGCCAACCCGGACGCCGCGCTGTCGGTGATCCGCTACGTGAAGGGCACCCGGGGCCCGGTGGCCGAGATCGACGCCGCCCCGACCTCGGGCCAGGCGCCGCTGACCGTCCAGTTCTCCAGCGAGGGTTCGCACTCGCCGGAGCCGGGCGAGACCGTCTCGATCGCCTGGGACTTCGACGGTGACGGCACGACCGACTCGACCGAGGCGAACCCGTCCTTCACCTACACCACCAACGGGGTCTACTACGCCCAGCTGACGGTGACCGACAACAGCGGCAAGGCGGCGACACTGAACCGCACGATCACGGTCGGCAACACCGCACCGACGATCACGCTGCACACGCCGGTCTCCGGCTCGTTCTTCGAGTGGGGCGACCAGATCCCGTACACGCTGACGGTCACCGACCCGGAGGACGGGACGATCGACTGCAGCCGGGTCGAGGTGACGTTCGTGCTCGGCCACGACGAGCACGGCCACCCGCAGGGTTCGACGACCGGTTGCTCCGGCGTGGTTCCGAGCCCGGCCGACGGCGCCGACCACGCCGGCAGCTACCTCTACGGCGGCATCAGCGCCAGCTACACCGACCTGGGGGCGAACGGCCAGCCGGCGCTGACCACGGTCGAGCAGTCGAGGGTCCAGCTGCGCCTCCAGCAGGCGGAGTACGCCCAGGTCAAGCAGGGTGTCACGGTCGCGAACACGAACGACGCCGGGGCCGGCCAGCACCTGACCGGAATCGACAACGGCGACCACATCGCGTTCGACCCGATCAACCTGGGCGACGCCGACTCGGTCGTCTTCCGCTACGCCGGTGGTTCGGCGGCGACTGCGGGCACCCCGCGGGCGGTCGTCGAGCTGCGGGTCGGCGCGCCGGACGGCACCCTCGCCGGCACCGCCACCCTGACCGCCACCTCGGGCACCAACGTCTGGGCCAGCCAGAGCATCCAGGTCGACCAGCCGGACACCTACGGGCAGCCGCTCTACCTGGTGTTCAGGTCGGTCTCCGGTGGCCCGACGACCGCACTGTTCAACCTCAACTGGGTCGAGTTCGCCACCTCGACCCCCTGACCCGGCCCGTCACCACCCGGTGACGGCCAAGGTCCCACCGGCGGCCGGCGCCGCCGGCGGGACCGGACAGAACCACCGGCTGGGCGGACCCCGCACCAGGTCCGCCCGGCCGGGGGACGCACCGACCGCCGGCTGGGGGGGCCGGCCGTCCGCGCCGCCGGCCCCGGGGAGTCGCCCTGCGGGGGGGGGGGGGGGGGGGCGGCGGCGCGCCCGGCCGGCGGTTTGCCGGTCC
>NZ_JBFAKM010000041.1:0-76749 GCF_040655695.1 Polymorphospora sp. NPDC050346
GAGGCTTTGCCGTCCTTGGGGAAACCGGTGTCGTCCACCACCCACACCCGCGGAGTCACCGTGTCGACCGCGGCCGTGGCCAGCCGACGCCGCACCCCGGTGACATCCCATGTGGACGAGGTCAGGAACTGCTGCAACTGCTGGTGATCGACCCCGAGCCGCTGCGCCATCGGCTGCATCGACTTACGTCGACCGTCCAGCATCAACCCCCGCAGATACCGCAGACCGGTCGCACGCTGATCCGCACGCGGCAACCCCGCGAACACCCCTGCCGCGAAGTCCTCCAACCGTGCCCGCACCCGGGCCAGCTCGCGTTCATCCACACACGGCAGCCAAACACCGCCACGATCCACATACAAGCGACACGCCACAACGACCTAACAAAGCACTATTAGGACGGCGCCAGTGCGCGTTCGAATCGCGCTCCGGGTACGCGACAACGCGGCGCCGCCAGGATTCGACTCCCGGCGGCGCACGCCGCAGGGTAGAGGAGTTCGGTCGTCCTCGCCGGCCTCATAAGCCGGAGACCGCGGGTTCGAATCCCGCCCCTGCTCCCGTCCCGATAGCTCAGCAGGTCAGAGCGCCGCCCCGACACGGCGGAGGTCGCTGGTTCGACTCCAGCCCGGGACACGCACCCTTGGCGCGGTGGACGAATGGGAGAGTCGCCCGGCTTTCACCCGGGACACGTTGCGGGTTCGAATCCCGTCCGCGCTACGCGATCCGGTCCGGGGAACGCCACGGTCGTGTGCCCGAGTGGTCAGGGGACCGCCTGCAAAGCGGTAGACGCCGGTTCGAGTCCGGCTGCGGCCTCGACGCTGTGCCATCCGAGGTGGAGCGGCCGTCCCTGTTGGGACACCCGGCGGCCGTGCCGGCCAGGGACTGGTCCGGCACGGCCGCCGAGGCGTCAGGTCAGCGGCTCGATCCAGATGTTGCGGTATTGCACGGTGTTCTGGTGATCCTGGAGGCGGATCGACCCGGTCGCCGGTCCTTCCGGGATGTTGCCGCCGGTCGGGCCGGTGATGGCGACGTCGTCGTGGACGAGTACGCCGTTCCAGACCACGGTCACCCGGGCGTTCTCGGTCTTGTTGCCCGCGCTGTCGTAGCGCGCGGCGCGGTACTCGATGTCGTACGTCTGCCAGGTCTCCGGTGGTGTCGCGGCGTTGACGTCCGGCGCCTTCTGCAGGTAGATCGCGCCGGCCTCGTTGTTGTCCAGGGTCGGGTCCCCGTAGGAGTCGAGGACCTGGATCTCGTACCGCTCCTGGAGGTAGACGCCACTGTTGCCGCGGTTCTGGCCGGTGACGTCCGGTGGCAGGAGCGGCACCTTGAACTCGACGTGCAGCCGGAAGTCACCGAACGCCTGCCTGGTGCGCAGGTCGCCGCCGAAGACCTCCATCGCGTCGCCGTCCACCCGCCGCCAGGTCGCGCTGCGCCCGTCGGTGTGCTGCCACTCCGAAAGGCTGCCGCCGTCGAACAGTGTGATCCGCTCACCGGGTTTGCGTACGGTGATCAGATCCAGGTTGACGTGTCCGGTGTCGGTCGCGTCCACCCGGTACTGGATCGCGTTGACGCCGCGGCGCAGCGTCAGCTGTTCGGTCTTGGTCGCCCACTCCTTCCAGGTGACCGTCGTGGGCAGCACGGTCTGCTTGACCTTGCGGCCGTTGACGTAGATGCTGATCGTCTTGTCGCCCTGGAACGGGTTGGGACCGTTGCTGTAGCGCAGCCCGACCTCGTACTCGCCGGCCCGCTTCACGTCGACGTGGACGGTGGTGGAGGCGTTCAGCCCACCGAGGTTGTCCACGAACCCGACCCCCGAGTGGCCGGCGTGCTCGGTGTCGAACCCGGCGCCGCCCTCCCGGTTGCCCTCCTCGGCCTCGTAGAAGATCTGGTCCGGCTGCGCGCCCGGGATGGCGTTGAGGGTGTACCAGGCCTCGGTGCTCCACAGTTCCTCACCGTTGGACGCGGTGAACGAGCGCGGCGAGCGCAGGTGCACCACGCGGTTGGCCTGGAGACCGTCGACGGTCAGTGTCACCGTCTTGCGGTCGTTGGAGACCTTCACCCCGGTGACCGTCAGGGTCTCCTCGTCGACCTTCGGCCCGCCGTACGTGGGGGCCGGGGCGTAGCGCCACTGCTGGAGCCGGTAGCGCTGTGCGATGTCCTGGATTGTGGCGGTCGACAGCGGTCGGGTGTATTCGATCCTGAAGCCGTTCGGGGTGGCGCTCATCGACTTCATGTCGAAGGTCCGGTTGTCGTTCGGCGTCAGCTTCTGCAGCCCGTACCGGAGCTTGCCGGCCTGGCCCCAGTTGCCGTCGGCGCCGAGCCCGCCCACGTAGATCGCGCCGTCGGGGCCGAGCGAGACCCGGTTGATGCCGGCCTCCAGCCCCTGGGTGTGCCGGAACACCGCGCCCTGGTACTCGCCGTGGACCTTCTCCAGGTACGCGCGCTGCAACCCGCCGTAGGTGACGTCGCCGATCAGGAACTGCCCACGGTACGGACCCTTCTTGAGTAGCACCGGCGTGCTCGGCGAGTTGCCGATCTCGTTCTGCGGCAGCCACAGCACCGGCCGGGTCACCGGGTTGGCGTCGTACGGCCCGTCCGGATTGGTGTAGTGGTTGAAGAAGCGGTCCTGCTCGATCCGGACCAGCTTGGAGGCGGGCAGGTAGCCGCCCTGGTTGTCGGTGACGAAGAGTTCCTGCTCCGGTCCCCATCCGATGCCGTTCGGGGTGCGCAGGCCACCGGCGACGTAGCTGATCTTGCCGGTGCGCCGGTTCACCACGACGCTGGTGCCGCGGTTGCCGACCGGCTGCGGGTCGGTGGTGGCGCCACCGTAGTCGATCGCGACCGAGAGGTTGAGGTAGAAGTTGCCGCCCTTGTAGAGCAGCCCGAAGGCGAACTCGTGGAAGTTGCCGCCGTACGGCCAGGTGGCCACCGTACGGTGCTCGTCGGCGACCTCGTCGCCGTCGGTGTCCCGCAGTTCGGTCAGCTCGTGCTTCTGCGAGACGTAGATGGTGCCGTCGACCACCGCCACGCCCATCGGCTCCCGCAGCCCGCTGGCGACCCGCTTGTACGTGACCTGGTCGGGGCCGGTCGCCCCGGTCACGTTCTCCACGATGTACACCTCGCCGAGGACCTGGTTGCTGCCGCCCCAGGTGGCGATGACCAGCCGGCCGTCGGGGGTCCAGTCCATGCCCGAGACCTGCGGCTGGAAGCCGTCCGGCCGCAGGTCGGTGAGGGTGTAGTCGGGATGCACGGAATCGAGCGGAAGCCCGTCGCCCGGAGTGTCGGCGACACCCTCGCACTCCTTGCGTCCGGGCGAGACCACCCGCACCGCCTCGGCGTCCGTGCTCAGCACCGAGGTGGGTACGACGGCGAACCCGGTCGCGCCCGGCGGCTGCCACGACAGGGTGAGCTGCTGGCCGCCGCCGGCCTCGAAGTATTCGACCCGCAGCGCGTGGTGCCCCTCGGTCAGCGTGACGCTGCCGTCCTTCGACGTCGCGCCGTGCAGCCCGTCGTGGTCGACCACCACCGCCTCGTCGATGTAGAGGCGGGAACCGTCGTCGCTGGTCAGCCGGAACGTGTACGACCCGGCGGTGGGGATGTGGATGTGGCCGAGCGCGTGCGTGACGAAGTTGTTCTCCAGCCCGAATTCGTCGGCTGTGGACCAGTCGATGTCCGGCATCAGCTTGTCGATGTTCGGGGTCTGGCTCGGCTTGAGGGTGCAGATCTCGGTGAGTGGCACCCGCACGTCGTACGTACGCAGCGTCACCCCCGGCTGCTGGGGTGGCAGGTCCGCGGCCTGGGCGGCGGCCGGCGACGTGGCGACGACGGCCATCGAGGCGAGCAGCGCGACGCCGAGCAGCATGGCCGGCCGGTTCGTTCGTGATGGGCGTGGAGACATTCCCTCCCCCTTCGACGGTGCCCTTGGGAGCCGCCGTCGGGACCATCGCCGAGGGCGCCTGCTCGGGGGACGAAGATGTTCCTCGATTGGCGGCTGGGGGAAATGATCGGCCACATTCGTCGAACCTGCAAGACCTTTGCGGCGTGGCAGTCAAACTTTTGCTATCGCGAGACGAAAGGTCTGGGGTTGGCGCCGCTGGCGGGACGCGGGACGGATCAGACCGACTCGAACTCCTGATCGACGCGCCCGGACGACCGGTCGCCGGGGCGGACGGGTGCCGGCCGGCCGCTCTTGAGGGTGAGCCGGATCGCCTGGTGGACGAGGAAGATCCCGAGCAGCACCATGAGGACGGCGACCGGCCAGCGCAGCGGGTCCGGGAAGTACAACGCGAGGAACCACAGCTTCAGATCGGCGCCGGCGAGCAGGATCACCGCCGGCACCACGCCCTGCGGGAGCAGGCAGAGCGGGCCGAGAACCCAGGAGAGCACCGCGACGAGACTCTCCCGCCCGGACAGCTTGACCTTGGGTACGTCGACCGGCGCCGCGACGGCCGTGGTCTTCGAGGGGTGCCCGGTACGCATCAGGAACAGCATCTCCGGGCCGGCGGCCCGCAGCCGCTCGATCGCGACCCGCCCCAACCACCAGCCGAGGAAGACGCCGGTGACCAGCCCGACCGGGCCACCGGCCCACCGCAGCGCGGCATTGTCGAACACGGTGCCGGCAACGACCAGGGCGACCGCCGGGACCGGTGGCAGCAGGGCGGCCCAGAACAGCACCTGGGACTGCCAGGTGGTCCCGGCCTGCTCGAGCGGGTTCTCCGGTCGCCGGTGCGCGTCCGGGCCGGGCGCCAGCGCGAAGACCGAGGCGTACCCGGCAAGGCCCACGCCGCCGCCGAGCAGGGCCGGCACCAGGGCGAGCAACCACGGCCACGCCCACGTGTATCCGCTCCAGATCGTGAGCCCGACCGTGACGGCGACCGTGAGGGGACCGAACACCAGCAGGTATGCCCACTGCCGGCCGCGCAGGTCCTCCCGTTCGGTGCTGGTCTGCAGGGTCAGCCACAACGCGGTGCCGTCCGAGCCGTAGAGGTTGCAGACGACCGTGGCCGCCATCAACGCCATGCCCGGCCCGGCCCACGGAAGCGCCGCCGTCCAACCCAGGGCCATCGGCAGCAGCGCGGTTCCCAACGCCCACCCCAGGACGATCGCCAGCAGGTGGGTCCGCCCCGGGTCCCGCCACCAGGTGCGCAGTTCCTTGCGTACGACGGCGGCGGTGCGGCCGGCGAGCACGGGCCCGGTGGCGGCCGGCACGTGGGCGCTCCCGCGGATCGTCGCCCGGCCGTGGCGGAACGAGCCCAGGGTACGGCTCCACCCGAGCAGCAGCAGCCCGATCAGCGCGACCATGGCCACCAGCACACCGGCCACGCGCCACCACTGCCCACTGTGGGCGGAGTCGACGGCGACCACGCCCCAGCCGGATGGAACCGCCCGCACCACGGTCGAGTACGCCGACGGGAAACCGGTGGTGAGCACCTCCGAGTACGCGATCGCGACGACGACGACCCAGCCGGACTGGGTGAGTATCAGGAACGCGGCGAGCAGGAGCCCGGTGAACGCCGAGCCGACGCGCCCCCGGGCGATCAGGCCGATCACGCTGTGGGACGTGCGGGACAGCAGGACCACCAGCACCAGTTGCAGCGCGGCCGCGGGCACCGCGACGAGCGCCGGCAGCACGCCCTGCCGGATGCCGTACACGACAAGGCTGACGAAGGCCAGCGCCGTCACCGCGGTGGTGACGCCGACGAACGCGGCACCGAGCAGGCCGACCGCCAGCCGTCGGCGGGGCAACGGCAGCAGCGCGAAGTGGTCGACGCGCAGAACCGACGAGACGCCCCACAGCGGGCCGACCACCCACCCGAGCAACCAGACCAGGTATGCCGTCGCGAGCAGGTCGGGGACCACGCCGGGGCCGGCCGGGTCGAGCAGGCTGAGCCAGATGGTGGCGGCGGCGACCAGGAGGCCGAGTGCGCCGCCGACGACCATCAACGCGGCCCGGCCACCGGTCATCGAGTTCCGGATGATGGCCAGCTTCATCCGGATCAGGACGCCAACCACGACAGCCCTTCCGAGGCCCGGGCGTCACCGCCGGCCACCCGGACGAAGGTCTCCTCGAGGGAACCCCGGCCCCGGACCTCGTCCAGCGGACCGGCCGTCACCACCTTGCCCTCGACCATGATGGCCACCGTGTCGCAGAGCTGCTCGACGAGCGCCATGACATGGCTGGACAGCACCACCGAACCGCCGCCGGCGACGAACCGCGCCAGGATCCGCTTCAACGCCACCGCCGACACCGGGTCGACCGCCTCGAACGGCTCGTCGAGCACCAGGAGCCGGGGTGCGTGCAGCAGCGCGGTCGCCAGACCGGTCTTCTTTCGCATGCCGGTCGAGTAGTCGACGACCAGTGTCCGTTCGGCGTGCGTCAGGTCCATCACGTCGATCAGCTCGTTGACCCGCGCAGTGACCGCGGCCGGATCGAGGCCGCGGAGCTGGCCGAGAAACGTGAGGAGTTCCCGCCCGGTCAGCCGCTCGGGCAGCGCGAGGTTGTCGGGCAGCACCCCGATCAGGGCTTTGGCCCGTACCGGCCCGGACCACATGTCGACGCCGAACACCGCCGAGCCGCCGGCGTCGGGGCGTAACAGCCCGACCGCCATCGACAACGCCGTCGTCTTGCCGGCGCCGTTCGGCCCGACCAGGCCGAAGAACGATCCCGCCGGGACGCTGAGGTCGACGTGGTCGACCGCGGTGGCGTCGCCGAAGGTCTTGGTCAGGCCGGCGAGGAGAAGCGCCGGGACCCCGTCCTCTGCCGGCCTGGGTGGGCCGGTGGCCTTCCGGATCGGTCTCGGCATCGCTGGCCTCGGCTGCCTCGGGGGAACCGCTGGGACCCCAGCGTAGGCCGCGACTACCAGTGCGCCCCGGCGAGTGTCCGAGGGCCGACTCGCTACCGGGGCTCGGGTTTCGCCGGCGATTGATCGCCCGGTGCGGCCGCTTCCGGGGAAGGCCCGCTCCGGGCCGCCCGGGACTGCCACGGCCAGCGCCCCTCGAGCTCCACCTCGAGGGTGAAGCTGAGAAGCGTCCGGACCACGACGATCAGGGCGAGGACACCGACGCTGTGGAATGTCGGGGACACCGCCACCGTCCGGATGATGTCGCCGGCGACGAGCAGTTCCAGTCCCAGCAGGATCGCCCGCCCGACCCCCTGCCGGTACGACCGGTAGGCGTCGCCCCGCTGGCGGTCCCGCCGGTAACCGCGCAGGAAGGCCACCGAGGTGACGAGCACGCCGACCGCGATGACGAGGACACCGGCGAGGTCAAGCAGACCGCCGATCCACTGGATGACCTCCCTGGCCGACACCGCCACCCCCGGACACGAGCCGTACCGCTCCGGCACGTGGCCGCGCCGGGCGATACCCCACCATCGCCCATCCGACGTACGGGTCAGGTGGGTTTCGTCATCTTCGGCTGAAGGGGCTGCCGGATTCGGTCGCGACCAGCTTGACAGGCAAGTGAGCGCTTGCCTATAACTGTGTGTGTGGAGGCGAACCCCGACCTGTTCAAGGCCCTCGGCGACGCGACGCGACGGATCATCCTGGACGAGCTGGCCGACAGGGACGGCCAGACGCTCTTCGAGATCTGCGGCCGGCTGACCATGAAGCATGGCCTGGCCTCCTCGCGTCAGGCGATCTCGCAGCACCTCGCGGTGCTCGAACAGGCCGGCCTGGTGCACACCCGGCGGCAGGGCCGATTCAAGTTCCACCACATCGACACGAGCCCGCTGCGCTCGATCGTCGCGCGGTGGCCCATTGACCGAGAGGAACCGAACCCGTGATTCGTATCAACATCACCAGCGTGCTCGTCGACGACCAGGCCAAGGCGCTCGCCTTTTACACCGAGAAGCTCGGGTTCATCAAGAAGACCGACGTGCCCGCCGGCGGGGCCCGCTGGCTCACCGTGGTGTCGCCGGCCAACCCCGACGGTGTCGAGTTGCTGCTGGAGCCGGACGGCCACCCGGCCGCGGGTCCGTTCAAGAAGGCACTGGTCGACGACGGCATTCCGTACACCCAGTTCGCTGTCGACGACGTCTACGCCGAGGTCGAGCGACTCAAGGGCCTCGGCGTCGAGTTCACCCAGGAGGCGACCGACCTGGGGCCGGTGGTCACCGCCGTATTCGACGACACCTGCGGCAACCTGATCCAGATCGCCGCCATGAAGTAGCGGCGGCATCGGCGGGCGGGTGGCCAAGGGTGGAGAAGGCGATCCGATGCCTATCGGTCAATGTGTGGCGGTGCGGTGGGCAATTTCACCGCGATGCGGAGCCCACCCGCCGGGCGCGAGTCGATGGCCAGGGTTCCGTCGTGTGCGTCGACGATGCTTTTCACGATCGCCAGGCCGAGGCCGACCCCCGCGTGGTCGTTTCCCCGGATGCGTTCGGTGCCGCGTTGGAACGGCTCGGTGAGTGTCGAGACCAGCCGTGGTGAGAGCCTTTCGCCGGTGTTCTCGACAGCGAGCATGACCGATTCGGCATGGACGGCGGTGCTGACCCAGACCGCGCCATTGTCGGGGAGGTTGTGCGAGATCGCGTTGTGTACGAGGTTCGTGGCCATCTGCAGCAGAAGCGCCGCCGAGCCGACGGTGCGGGCGATGTCGCCGGAGATGTGGAGGAGGACCCCACGTTTCTCGGCCAGCGACAGCAGCGTCTCGACCGCCTCCTCCACGACCAGGGAAAGGTCGACGGGCTCCCGGGTGAAGGATCTCTGGTCGGCGCGGCTGAGCAGCAGCAGCGCCTCGGTGAGTTCGATCGCCCGCCCGTTGACCGTGTGGAGGCGCTCGACCAGTTCACCGGCGTCTCGGGTCGGATCGTGGCGTGCCACGTCGAGCAGGGTCTGGGTGATGGCGAGCGGCGTACGCAGTTCGTGGGAGGCGTTGGCCGCGAACCTTCGCTGTTCGGCGACGTGCGCTTCGAGGCGCGCGAGCATGGTGTCGAAGGCGTCGGCGAGCTCCCGGAACTCGTCGTCGCGGCCCGCCAGCCGGATCCGGTGGGAGAGGGATCCGTTCGCGGCCGACCGGGTGGCATCGGTGATGCGATCAAGAGGTGCGAGCATGCGGCCGGCGAGGATCCACCCGCCCAGGAGGCCGAACACGAGCAGGAACGACAGCACGGCGGCAGCCGCCGGGGTGAAGGCGCGTAAAAGGTCCGAGCGGTTGGGTACGAAGCCCGCGGTGGTGTTGATCGCGCTGTCCGGCACGTAGCGCAGCAGGAACACCCACACGGCGGCGAGCAGCAGGACACCGGCGAGGACGAGGAACCCGGCGTAGCTCAGTGCGAGTTTGAGGCGAACGCTCATCCGGGTGACCTACCCACGGCCGGCTGCTTCGCCGTCGGTGCCCGGTCCCGCGTCGATGCGGTATCCGACGCCGGGCACGGTGGCGATCAGCCACGGCTCCCCGAGGCGCTTGCGCAGTGCCGAGACGGTGATGCGGACCGCGTTGGTGAACGGGTCGGCGTTCTCGTCCCACGCGCGTTCCAGCAGCTCTTCGGCGCTGACGACGCCGCCTTCAGCCCTGACCAGGACTTCGAGTACGGCGAACTGCTTGCGGGTGAGTGCGACGTAGCGGCCGTCGCGGTAGACCTCGCGGCGGAAGGGGTCCAGCCGCAGGCCCGCGATCTCCCGTACGGGCGGCCGGTGCTGAGGGCTCCTGCGGTCGAGCGCTCTGATCCTGAGGACGAGTTCGCGGAGTGCGAAGGGTTTCGTGAGGTAGTCGTCGGCGCCGAGTTCGAATCCGGAAACCTTGTCGTCGAGCCGGTCGGCGGCGGTGAGCATAAGGATCGGCAGGCCGCTGCCGGAGGCGACGATGCGTGCCGCGATCTCGTCGCCGGACGGGCCGGGGATGTCCCGGTCGAGCACGGCGATGTCATAGGTGTTGATGCTCAGCAGCGCCAGAGCGGTGTCGCCGTCGCCGGCGATATCCGCCGCGATCGCCTCCAGGCGCAGCCCGTCGCGGACGGCCTCCGCCAGGTAGGGTTCGTCCTCCACGATCAACACGCGCATGCCGCGATGCTACGGGCCGGCGCATATCGTCGGCATATCGGAAACCGCATACGGGCTGGCAACACTGTTCCGCCTCGACTGGAGGCATGAACCCCAGCGCACCAATGCGAACAGCACCCCGCCGGAGCCCGAAGACGGTTCTTGTCATCCTGGTGGTCGTCGTCGCCGGGATCGCCGCGTCCATCGGCTACCGGTCGCTGACCTCGTCATCGTCGTCAGCCTCGTCACCCGCCGACGCACTGCTCGGGATCTGGGGGGATGCGCCCGACGAGGCTGACGGGGTGATCCCCGACGGTGTGGTGGTGTCGGTGTTCGATGACCGGATTCCGGCGGTAGCAAACCTGGATCCGGATCTGCGCGATGCCCTTCGCCGGGCGGCGACGGACGCCGCCGGGAGCGATGTCGTCTTCCGGGTCAACAGCGGATGGCGGTCGCCGGAATACCAGGAACAGTTGCTCCGGGAAGCTGTCTCCGTGTACGGCTCGGCGGAAGAGGCGGCCCGCTGGGTGGCCACGGCCGAGACCTCCGCCCATGTCTCGGGCGACGCGATCGACATCGGGCCGTTCGACGCCACGTACTGGCTTTCCCGGCACGGCGCCGAATACGGGCTGTGCCAGATCTACGGCAACGAGTCCTGGCACTTCGAACTGCGCCCGGAAGCGGTCGACCACGGCTGTCCACCCATGTATCCCGACCCCACCCACGACCCCAGGATGCATTCGAGTCCGCCGCCTTTTGGTGGCCCGCTCTGAAGCCGATCCCGGACGGCGATCGTCGTGAACTCACCTCACCCGTGGCCGGTACGGCCGCCGTGGATGCGGCGGCCGTACCGTGACGAGCACGAACTACGGAAGTGGCGTCAGTAGTACATGAAGCTCGGGACCAGACCCGAGGACTGCGGCTGGGCGATGAGTTCGCCGGGGCCGATTCCGCCACCGTTCGCAACGGCGACCACATCGTAGACCGAGCCGTAATTGCCCATCCAGTGCCATCCCGGGGCCGCCGCGTCGGCCCGGGCCGAGCATTTCTTCAGGAGCGCGATCCCCTCCTCGACGGTGAGGATCTTTTCAGCGTCGGGCGCATTGCAGGTGGAGCTCGCCACGGCCGGCACCGTCGAATGAGAGGCATTGGCGGTCGACGCGGACAAGACCGCCGATCCGATGAGCAGCGCGAGGGGAGCGGCCGCCAGGGTGGCAATTCGCTTCCGGTGCATTGTTGACCTCCAAGAGAATTGACAGGTGCCCGGGATCGGACACCAGAACCGAAGCTAGCCACGCCGCGGTGACCCGTCGTGAGTAGCGCGATACTCAATCCGTGCGACCAGGGTCCGCGCCCCCGGAGTTGGGACGCTGTCGTCCGGCGGTGCCGTTGATGTCTTCTTTGGCATCCAAGGGCGTCAATGATGGCTACACTGGTGCCGCGACCAACGAGGTGTATTGCGGTGGGGGGCGGCATGGCGGTATCGCCCGGCGGTGACGGCCGACCTGACCCGGCTGCCGCGAGCACGGCGGCCGAGTTCGTGGAGGCCCTGCGGCGGTTGAAGAGCTGGTCCGGGGTCGGCTTCCGACGGCTGGAGAGCCGCGCCGCCGCGGCCGGTCGGATGCTGCCACGCAGCACGGTGACGGCCGCCCTGGCGCGGGACACCCTTCCGCGGGAAGATCTCGTCGTCGCGCTCGTGCGTACCTGCGGCGGCGACGACGAAGAGGTGCACCGCTGGGTGACCGCCCGGCGCCGTCTCGCCGCGCTGCGCCCGGCCCCGGTGGCCGAACCCGCCCCCGGACCGGCCCCGGCCCGCTGCACCCTGCCCGCCGACCAGGCCGTGTTCGTGGGGCGGGACAAGGAGATCGAGCAGATCGTCAGCACGGTCGCCGACGCCACACGGGCCGGGGAAGTGGTCAGCATCCATGCCATCGACGGCATGGCCGGCGTCGGCAAGACCACCCTGGCGGTGCACGTCGCGCACCGGCTCAAGGACCGGTTCGGCGACCGGCAGCTCTTCCTGAGCCTGCACGCCTACACCTCCGGCCGGCATCCCGCCGACCCCGCCGATCTGCTCGCGGACCTGCTGGCCGCCGACGGGGTGGACGCCCGGTTCCTGCCGCCGACCCTGGACGGGCGGGCCGCCCTGTGGCGCGACCGGATGAACGGCCGTCGCCTCCTGCTGGTCCTCGACGACGCCGCCAGCACCAACCAGGTCCTGCCGCTGCTTCCCGGGACGCCGGGCTGCCTGGTTCTGGTGACGTCACGCCGGATCCTGGCCGACCTTCCGGCGCCGGTGCCGATCGGGCTGGACGTGCTGTCCCCGGACGAGGCCGCCACGATGTTCGCCCGGCTGGCCGCGCGGGACGCCGGCCGGGAGGTCGCCGAACTGGTCCACGCCTGCGGACACCTCCCGCTGGCCATCTCCATCATGGCCAGCCTCTACCGGCGGCACCGATCGTGGACCATCGCCGAGCTGCGCCGGGAGATGCGGCAGCCGGCCGGCGGGCTGCTCACCCTGACCGCCGAACACCGCACGGTCGCCGCCGTGTTCGACCTTTCCTACCAACACCTTCCCGCCGGCCGGCAACGCCTGTTCCGGCTACTCGGCCTGCATCCAGGGGTCGAGTTCGACGGGTACGCGGTCGCGGCGCTCGCCGGCCTGCCGGTGCACGAGGCCGGGCTGCACCTGGACGAGTTGCAGCGTGACCATCTGCTGGAGGAGCCCGCCTACCGCCGCTACCGGATGCACGACCTGGTCCGGTCGCACGCGGTCCATCTCACTACCGCCGCCGACCCGCCCGAGACACGCGCGGCGGCGACCGGGCGGCTGCTGGCCTACTACCGCGACGCGGCCGCCCTGGCGGTGTCGGTGACCGATCCCCACGAACGGCGCCGCCGCAGGACGACGCCGGCCGACAGCCCGTTGCCGGACCTGCCGGACGCCGGCCATGCCGGGCGATGGCTCAAGAACGAGCTGGCGAACCTGCTCACGGCCGCCGCGCACAGCGGGCCGGACCGGCCGGAACCGGCGTGGGAGATGTCGGTCCTGCTCCACCGGCATCTGCGCACCCACGGCCAATACCAGGAAGCGGAAAGCCTGCACCAGCACAGCCTGGACCTGGCCCGACTCGCGGGAAACCAGGAAGCGGAGACGGATGCCCTGATCGATCTCGGCTACGTCCACCGGGCGCAGGGCCGGCACGAACTCGCCGAGGAACACTACGGGCTGGCGTTGCGGATCGCGCAGCGGCGGGGCGACCGGTCCGGCGAACTCTACGCGCAGCACGGGCTCGGCCACGTCAACTGGATGCGTGGGAACAACGAGCGGTCGGCCATCCACTATGGACGATCACTGGCGATCGCCGCCGAGATCGGGGACCGGGGCGGCGAGTTGGCCGCCCTCAACGGGCTGGGCCACGTCGGCATGCTTCTGGGTCAGTACGAGCAGGCCGAGAACCACTACCGCCGGGCGCTACGGATCGCCGGCGATCTCGGCGACCGGTCCGGCGAACTACAGGCGTTGACCGGGCTCGGCGTCATCCGGCTGAAACTGGGCGAGCTCGAACAGGCCCTGCGCCACTACGGGGAGGCGTTGCGGATCGCGCAGGACTCGGGCAACCGCGCCGGTGAACTCTACGCGCTGCACGGGCTCGGCCACGTCCGCTGGCTGCTGGGCCAACACGAGCCGGCCGCCGGGCACCAGACCCGGGCGCTGCGGATCGCGCAGGAGATCGGCGACCGTACCGGCGAACTGCAGGCCCTGGTCGGCCTCGGGCACGCCCACCTGGCACAGTGCCGGTTCGCGCCGGCCGACGAGTGCTATGAACAGGCACTGCGTAAGGGCCGCGAACTCGGCAGCGCCAACTGGCAGTTCGAGGCGCTGCAGGGCCTGGGCCGGTTGCGGCAGGCGATGGGACAGCCCGCGGTGGCTCTCGTCCAGCACCGGCAGGCGTTGCGGCACGCGACCGGCCTCGGCCAGTTGCCGGATCAGGCGAGGGCGCACGACGGCCTGGCCCACGCCTACCTCGCCATCGGTGATCGCGAACTGGCTGGAAAGCACTGGCAGGTGGCACTGGACCTGCTCGCCAAGCTGGGCACCGACCACACCGACGACGCGCAGACCACCGGTCCGCGCATTCGCGCCCAACTCGCCGAGCTGCGGGGCGGCCGGTGACAACCACCCCGCAGCCGGCCGGGCTCACGGCACCAGGGTCACGTCGTAGTGCTGGAGTGCGCCGATCATCGGGTCGCCGGTCGGGCGCAGGAGTGGTGCGTACAGGACGGTTCTGGTTCCCAGGATCGGGTAGCCCGAAGGGGCGGCCGACGGGCACTGCGCCCGGTCCCCGTCACTGTCCGGCGCGCCGCTGCTCACGATGATGCCGCGCCCCTGGAAGGACGGTCCGGCGAACACGGGACCGCCGCTGTCGCCGGGGCCCACCGCGCAGCCGGCGGTGGCCCGGGCCCGGATCAGGGGGCCTACGGCGTCCGCGCAGCGGGCGCCGTTGACCCGGGCGAAGACGTTGACCGCCTCCACCAACAGATTCGAGTGCATGCCGGTGCCGGCTCCACTGGTGGTGACGAGGTTGTTGACGAGGTCGAATCCGGCGGTGACGCCGGTGTCCAGGCCGACGATCGCGCCGGCGGTCGAGTTCCACGCGCCGGTGTAGACGACGCCGGCCGCGCCCCCGGGCAGGTGGAGCAGCGTCGTGTCCCGGCAGCCGTGCGTACTTCCGGCCTCGACGCTGCCCGCCGGGTTCGGCAGGCCGGGGACGACGACGGTGCCGCCGCTGGGTCGGGTGCAGTGCCCCGCGCTGAGCATCAGGCGGGACGGCAGGGGCTGCCCGGCTCGCTTGACGGTGAAGCCGGTGCTGCACTGGTTGCTGCCGATCGTGTACGCCGATCCGCCCCAGAAAAGGGGGCTGTCGGCTTGCCGGCCGGTCGCCTGGGGACGGGCGCCGGTCCGGACGGTCACCGCAACCCTGGCGGTGCTCAGAAGATCCCGCTGGCCCGCTTCCAGCGTGGTCCCGGTGACGGTCACGGTCAGGCCGCCGCCGTCGGCATCGGGCGCGGCCTCCGCGACCCGCTCGTCGCCGACGATCCGTCGGGCCTCGGCGGTCAGTTCCCGAAGGGTGTGCCGGGCGGGCCGGAACCGTACCGGCACCCCGGCGGTGGCCGCCTCCGCCAGGACGGCGGGTGGGACGGTGCCCTTCCAGTGCACCAGCAGTTCGCGGCGGAGCGGGTCGGCGACGATGCTCGGATTGCCGGCGTCTCCGGCGCGCAGGATCCGCTCGGCGGCCGCGTTGAGCCGGGTCTGTAGTTCGTACACCTCGGCCCAGGACGCGAAGCCGGCCGGGGCGGCCTGGGTGGTCATCTGCGTCGTGACCGACGGCTGCGGCTTGGCGTGGGCCACCGCGGGTGTCGCCGCCAACAGGAGGGCCACGGCGGCGGCCATGACCGGTGCGGGCTTGAGTCTCATTCGGTCTCCTGCCTTTCACGTTCCGGCTTGATCGGCTGTCGGTCCTCGGGCGGGGCACCGCGTTACCAGATGCGGCGCCCCGCCAGGGAGCCGTCAGTCCACGACGGTGATGGTGTAGCGGACGCCGCCGATCGGCAGCCGGTCCGGAGGCGGCGGGCAGGGGGCGCCGGTGGGGCTGCACGGGATCGCGACGGACGTCTTGCCCTGGGCGATCTCGACGCCGTAGACACCCGCCGGTGTGCTGCTGCCGGCCGTGAACCGGAGGTTGACCGTCACCCGTTCGACGGGATCGAGTGGCAGTTCCTCGATCCTCGCGGTCGTCGTCGACACCAGCCGGAGTTGGGTGGTGGTGCCGACCTGCTGGATCCCGCTGCCCCGGCGGCCCGCCTGGTGCCAGCGCTGGAACAGGACCGGGCCGAGGTCGACGACGATCTGCCCGCCGACGAGATGGAACGGTGTGCCGACCGGCCTGAAGATCAGGCTGGTGTGGGTGCGTACGAACTGGTTGTTGGCCATGGAGAACGACCGGTCCGCCGACTGGGATTTGCCGATCGCGATCGAGTTCACGTTGCGCTGGGCGATGTTGTTGTCGTTCGTGACGACCCTGTCATGGTCGGCCGGGTACGGCTTCAGTTCGTCTCCGTCGGCGTCCCAGAGCGCCGCGAGGCAGAAGTGGCCGGGACCCGGCACGTTGTCGAACTGGATCGGGATGCGGGTGACGCCATCGGCCGGTACCGCCACGTCCAGCTTGGTGGCGACGTTGACCCAGTCGGTGTTCCAGTTGGTGCCGCCACCCGGCTTGGTGCGCCGCAATTCGAGGGTGCCGACGGCGTCGGTGGTTCCGGTGTTGGACAGTGTGATCCACACGTGGTAGCTGCCGCCGATCAGCAGTTGGTCCTGGCTGGTCGGGCACTCCACGGGTGGCACCGTGGGCGTCCAGGCGCAGACCTTGATCGCCGGGCTATGCCAGAACGGGGAGACGGTGGAGGGTTCGGCGCCGTTGTCGCTGAGGGTGTCCTGGATGAACACCTCGGAGGTGGCGTGCAACCCGACGTCGGAGCCTGCCGCGGTCGCTCCCGAGACCGTGAGCAGCAGCGCCAATCCGCTCGCCACCAGCCCGGCCCCGGCCAGCCGTCGCGGTCGCGGGAAACTCTTCAACATCGACAGCTCCTTCCTGTAGAAGCGGGCCTTCAGCGTGCGGCAGCAGGTGGACGGGCGGAGAGTGTCCGGCCGGCCCGGGTCAGTCCCGGTCCTCCGGTTGCACGCGACGGTGGCCGGTGTCCGGGTACGAGTACCCGGACACCGGCCACCGCGAGACGGACCCGCACCGCGGGCGCATCACATGGTCAGGAGCGGCCGCCCACTGTCGAGCGTGCGGCGGCGGCGACCAGCGCCTCGACGTCGGCGGCCGTCAGGCGACCGTCGACCCGCAGGCCGTTCGCCTTGGCCGTGACGAACTCGACGTACTCCTGGTTGCCGCTCCACGTCCGGTCCCTCGGGTAGAGGACGTCGGTGTACGTGCAGCCGTTGCCGAGGTCCCCGTTGGCGACCCCGCTGTTGACGTTGCCGAGCCAGATCTTCCACCGCTTGTCCGAGCCGGGGCAGGCGTCGGGCGTGATGGTGACGATGACCTTGCCGATCTCGGACCGGTTGCCGGCCAGGTCGATCGCCCGGAATTTCACCACGTGCCGACCCGGGGCGCTGATGGTCAGCGGCGCCTTGTACCGGGTCCAGGCCTCGCCGTCGATGGCGTACTGGAGCACCCGGACGCCGGAGCCGCCCTCGTCGGCGCCGGTCAGCGTGACCGTCACCGGGGTGTGGTAGCTCCGGTTGTCGTCCCCGTTCGGTTCGTCCGGCGACAGCGTCGCCGCCGCCGTCGGCGGGGTGGTGTCGGCCGGCGGCTCGACCTCGAGCGTGAGTACGGCCGGGTTGTGGTCGGCGGCCTTGTGCCCGTCGGTGCCGAACCGGTCGGCGTAGTCGGTGTTGATCGGCGCGTACCGGAAGTCGACCACCGCGTCGTCGAGCCCGTCGGTGACCAGCACGTGGTCCAGCGTCTGCAGGACGCCCTGGTAGTGCGAGCTGTACCGGAACTCCGCCGGGGCGCTGCCCCAGAGGTTGGTGAGCGTCGAACCGGTCTGCAGGGTGGCCAGCGGCTGCTCGTACTCGAACTGGTTGAGGTCGCCCAGCACGATCACCTGCCGGCCGGCGTCCTCCAGCGCCTTGACCCGGTCACGCAGCCGGGTCGCCTGCTCCTGCTGGCAGGCGCCGGACGCGCCGGCCCCGCCCTTGGACTTGAAGTGGTTGTTGACGACCGTGAACTCCAGGCCGCCGGCGGTGACGTCCAGCGCCAGCGGCGGCCGGTCGTACGCCAGCCCGGAGTCGTCGCAGCCGGGCGTGGTCCGGTCGAGCTGGCGCAGGTTGGCGACACTCACGCCGTCACGAACCAGGAAACCGACGTCGATGCCGCGCGAGTCGTTGCCCTCCAGCAGGTGGGCGGTGTAGCCGCCGAGCGTCGTCGCCAGGTCCTGGAGCACGGCCAGGTGGTAGACCTCCTGCACGCCGATGATGTCGGGCCGCTGGAGCAGCTCGATCGACGCGGCGATCCGGTCCCGCTTCTCGGCGTACTCGGCCTGGGTGACCGGCGACAGGTCGAGCTCGACGCCGACCGGGAAGTAGTTCTCCACGTTGTACGACACGACCCGCAGCTGGCCCGGGCCGGTCGGGGCGAGTCCGGCGTACGGGAACGCGGTGGGTCCGTCGACGACCTGCGGCATGGCGCCGGGCTGCGGGTACAGCTTGTAGTGGCCGTACGAGAAGCCGAGCGGCCCGGTCGCCCCGCGTACTTCGTCGAGGTGGTCCGCGGTGACGTGGGTGGTCGACGGCGCCGGCGGCTTGTGCGGGTTGGCGGGGTTGCCGGCACCCGCGTCGGCGTCGAGGGCGAGCAGCGAGGCGGGCACCGCCGCGCCCTGGAGGATCGGGTCCCGGGTGGTGCCCGGGGTCAGGAACAGTTCGCCGAACTTGTTGGTGCCGCCGGAGTTGGCGACGCCGGCCGGCAGGGTGACCAGCATGCCCTCGAGCGACTCGTAGTACGCCCGGCCGCTGCCCTGCGCCTCGGCCCGGGCCTGGTCGATCACGATCGGCGCCGGCACCGGCGCGGTGCCGACCTTGGTCGGCTCCTGGCCGATCTGCTCGGCGAGTTCGGTCAGCCCGAACTTCTCCTTGACCTGGCCGGTCACCCGCACCACGTCGCCGGGCCGGTACGCGGCCGGGTTGTCGACGTAGCCGACGAAGATGCCCTCGGAGGTGTTCGGGTCGCCGTCGACGTCGTCGGCGAGCGACTGGACGTAGATGCCCCGGTCCTCGGGGTAGGTCCGCTCGTAGTCGGCGCCGACCTCGTTGTCGATGCCGGTCACCACACCCTGGATGGTGACGGTCCGGCCGGACATCGGGCTGCTGGCGCCGCTGCCCTGGATCGCGCTGATCAGCGTGTGGTCGCCCGGCTCCGGGTCGGGGTCCGGGTCGGGGTCGACGGCGCCCTTCGTCAGGCGGACGTCGTCGAAGTACGACGTCAGGTTCGGAAACGGCGAGGTGGCCTTGCGGTCCTGGAGGTTGCCGATGCGGACCGCGGTGACGGTGAAGTCGGTCAGGCCGAACTTGGCGGCGATGTCGGCGTCGAGGTCCCGGGTGTTCGCGATCCAGGTGCCGTTGCCGGCGAACTGCTGGCCGACGATGTACCGGACGGTGGCGGAGTCCTGCGGCAGACCGGTGTAGTCCGGCCGCGAGCCGAGGTGGAAGTAGCGCAACTTGTAGGTCTGCGTGCCGGAGGTGAACTCCACCTCGGCCAGCGCGCCGGCCCAGTTGGCCGAGCGCGAGTCGGCGTAGAAGGTCTGCACCGTGTCGTAGCTGAACCAGAGGTCGTCGGCGGCCGGTACGGAGACCGCCTGTTCCGCCCCGACGCCGAGCAGGCCCAGCTTGGAGCCGACCTGCCAGTACACCTCCAGGGCGAAGTCGCCGTCGGGTACGGGGGACGGGGGCGGGAACTGGCCGGCCGCGTCGAAGGTCTGCACGACGACCCGGTACGGGCTCGTCTCGTTCTCCAGCAGCACCTGGTTCCACCCGGTCGGGGCGGCGGCGTTGCTGCCGGGCAGTTCGAAACTGGGGTTCTGCAGGTACTGGACGGATTCGGCGGCGTGTGCCGGCGCGCCGGGAAGGGCGCCGACGGCCGTGGCGGCCAGAGCCACGGCACACGCGAGGCCACGATGGACGGATCGCATCGCCAATGTCCTCCTGGGACGGTCGCGGGTCAAAACGTGGGGACGTCGGCAGCCAAGCGCCAGTGCATGGCAGGGACGTGAACACCGCTCGGACGCCGACCGACAGGTGCGACACAACGACGCCGGCTTGAGGCCAGTGCCGTACTCTTCCGCGAATCGGCCGGTAATCCCGCATAGGCGGCCATAATCGGCGGTCGTGGCGAGGCCGGGAGGGGACACACCAGCCCACTCCAAGATATTAAACTTCATCTATGGCACGAGGTTGGCCGCTCGTGGGACGCCGGGAAGAACTACGCTCCATCGACGCGGCGATGCGGTCCGGCACCCCGCACGGCGTACTGCTGGCCGGTCCGGCCGGGGTGGGGAAGACCCGGCTGGCCCGTGAGGCGCTCACGTCGGCGCAACGGCGCGGCGCCGTCACCCGGTGGGTCGTCGGCACGGCGGCGTCGCGCGGGCTCCCGCTGGGCCCCTTCGCGGCGCTGCTCGGCGCACTGAACAGCGACCCGGTGGCACTGGTGGCGGAGGCGTCCCGGGTGCTCGTCGCGGATGCCGGTGACGGCCCGCTCGTGCTCGGGGTCGACGACGCCCACCTGCTCGACGAGGTGTCGGCACTGCTGGTGCACCAGTTGGCCCTGCACTGCGCGGCGGTCGTCATCGCCACCGTACGCACCGGCGAGACGGTGCCGGACCTGGTCACCCACCTGTGGAAGGACGGATACCTCGAACGGCTCGAGGTGTCGCCGCTCGGCCAGCGACAGACCGGCTCGCTGCTGGAGGCCGGGCTGGGTGGCCCGGTGGACAGCAAGACCGTGGACCGCGTCTGGGAGATCACCCAGGGCAACGCGCTCTACCTGCGGCATTTCGTCGACGGCGAGGTCGAGGCCGACCGGCTGCGCCCGGTCCGCGGCGTGTGGCGGTGGTCGGGCGGGGCACCGGTGTCGCCCGGCCTGACCGACCTGGTGACGATCCGGATGGGCGAACTGGCCGAACCCGTGGCGACAGTGGTCGACCTGCTCGCCCTCGCCGAACCGCTCGGTGTCCGCCTGATCGCCCGGCTCGCCGACCCCTCGGCGGTCGAACAGGCCGAACGGGCCGGCCTCGTCCGGGTCGAGCAGGACGGCCGCCGGCTCGAGGCCCGGCTGACCCACCCGCTGTTCGCAGAGGTCAGACGTGCCCGGATGGGGGTGCTGCGGGCCCGGCGGCTACGCGGACGGATCAGCCGGGCGCTCGCCGACACCGGGGGCCGCCGGGCCGACGACACCCTCCGTCGGGCCGTACTGGCGCTGGACTCGGACCTGGAACCGGACTGGCGGCTGCTGTACGAGGCGGCCAGGCACGCCGGCCGGCTGTGCGACCTCCCGCTGACCGTACGGCTCGGGCAGGCGGCGCAGGCCGCCGGCGGCGGATTCGAGCCGAGCATGATCACGATCGCCGCCCTCAACGGACTGAGCCGACCGGCCGGCGCCGAGGTCGCGGCGCTGGCCGCGACGGCGGGTACGGACGACGAACTGGTCCGGGCCACGGTGGCGCAGGTGATCAACCTGGCGTGGATGGCGTCGCGGCCCGCGGAGGCGCAGACGATCCTCGAATCGGCCGAGTCGCGGGTCGTCGACGGCGCGGGCCGGATGCGGCTGATGGCGCTGCGCGCGTTGTTCGACGGGCAGCGCGCCCGGCCGGTCGCGGCGATCGAGGCGGCGACGACCGCGCTCGCGGCACCGGGACTGCCGGACGAGTCGGTCGCTCTCGCCACCGCCGGACACGTTGTCGGCCTGGCCGCCGTCGGCCGGGCCGACGAACTCGCCGACGCGACGGCGCGTGGCCTGGCCGCGGCCGGCCGGTCGGCGGAGTTCGGCTACGTACGCTTCCCGCTGATCACCGCGCAGGTCGCCGGGCTGCGCCTGGCCGGCTACCTGCGGGAGGCGGCCGAGATCGCGTACGCCTGCTGGGAGTCCGTGCGTTACCTCGACCTCCCGGCGTTGATCAGCACGGTGCTGCTGGGTGACGTGACCCTGGCCGAGGGCCGGCCGGTCAGCGCCCTGCGCTGGCTGCGTGAGGCGCACGCCGGCCTGGAGCGGTTCGACACGGCCGGCGGCTTCGAGCACGTGTGCCTGATCCCGCTGGGCCGGGCGCTGGCGCTGACCGGTGACCTGGCGGCGGCGGCCGACGTACAGGCGCGACTGCACGCCCGGCAGCACCCGATGGTGCTGTTCCTCCAGCCGGACCTGTACCTGTCCCGGGCCTGGCTGGCCGCCGCCCAGGGGGTGTCGAGCGAGGCGGTCGCGCTTGCCCACGAGGCGGCGTCGGTGGCGGCGGCGACCGGGCACTCCGCCCACGAGGTGCTGGCGCTGCACACCGCCGTCTGCTTCGGCGACCGGTCGGTGGCCGCGCGGCTCACCGCGTTGGCCGCCCGGGTGGATGGTCCGCGCGCCCCGGCCGCCGCCGCGCACGCGACCGCGCTGGCCGCCGACGACGCCGACGGTCTGCGGGCCGCGTCGGACCTGCTGGAGCGGATGGGGGACCTGCTGGCGGCCGCCGATGCGGCGGCCCAGGCGGCCGCCACCTACCAGCGGATGAACCGGCGCGGCGCGGCACACCGGGCCGCCGCCCGGGTACGCCGGCTGACCGAACGCTGCGAGGGCGTACGGACCCTCGCGACGAGCACCGTCGCGCCCCTGCCGCTCACCGGACGCGAGCGCGAGATCGGCAGCCTGGCCGCCCGGGGCATGTCGAACCGGGAGATCGCGGACCGGCTGGTCGTCTCGGTACGCACCATCGAGAACCATCTCTACCGGATCAACGGGAAGCTGGGCACCAGGGGCCGGGCCGAACTGGCCGAGGTGCTACACGACGACCCGCCCGAGCCGCCGCCCGCCGCCGGAGACGAGCGTCCGTGACACCGCGCCCGGTGCCGGCCGATGCTCCTGCTGCCGTACCGCCAGCCGGGCGACCAGCCAGGTGGTGAGCACGATGCCGGCGAACGGGAGATACCTCGCGACCGTCCTCATCGTGGTGCCTCCTTCTCCCCGAGCCGTTCGCGCTGTGGGGCCACGGTGTACTTCGGATCCCCGGCCGAGGCAACGCCGGCGGTGAAGAACCCGAAGCGGGTGCAGACGGCCCCGGCCAGGAAGGCCGCCCCGGCCAGGGCGGTGGCCGTACGGCTGCGCCGGCCCGCGACCGCGAGCACCGCACCACCGACGCCGAACGCCCTACCCGCCCGCAGCAGCCACCCGCCCGCCCCCTCGCGCAGGGGCTCGGCCACCAGCCCGAGGCGGCGGTCCATCCGCCGGGCCGCGACCAGCTCGACGGCGGTGCCGAGGACGGCCGCCCGCCGGGCCGGGCCGGCTTCACCGGCCGGCGCGACCAGCAGGCCCAGCCCGCCGGCGGAGGCGGCGGCGGACCCGACGAACAGCGCCGGCAGCTCGCGGTACGCCTCGTGCCAGGTCGGCACGGCGGTGTCGGCGATCAGCGCGGCGGTGTAGGCGGCGACCGCCGGACCCAGCAGGGCCGCGCCCGCCGTGCCGAACCGGCCGAGCCGGGGCAGCAGCCCGGTCACCTGACTGCCCGCGGCCAGGCCGGCGAGCGGGCCGTAGCCGGCCAGCAGCCAGGACCCGACGCTCATCGGCGAACTGGGTTTGAACACCCGCAGCATGTTGAGGAACCGCTCGGGCCGGCCCAGGTCGTGGATCAGGGCGTACAGCGATCCGCCGAGCGCGCCGGCGGCACCGACCTTGAGCCCGGCGGCGAGCCGGGGCCGCCCGGCCAGCTCGGCGGCGGCGCCCAGCGTGGACGAGGCGCCGGCCAGCCCGCCGAGGAAGAGGTATCCGGCGATGTCCGCCGCCCGCCAGGTCGGGGCGTTGAGCACCGGCAGCCCGTAGTAGGAGCGGAACTCGGCCTTCGGCACCATCAGCCGCTCGCCCCGTTGGCGGCGCCGCCAACGGCCGGCCGAGCCGACCACCGCCTCCCGCCCGGCCGGCAGGCCGGGGGCGCCGTCGAGGCGTACGTCGGTCCGGTTCACCTGCCACCTCCGATGACCGTCACGCCGACCAGCCCGACCAGCAGCCCGGCGGCGGCCACCGCGACCCGGCGCCACATCGCCGGCAGGTCGCGGGTGGTGACCACCGGATCCGGCGGCAGGCCGTACACCTCCGGCTCGTCGAGCAGCAGGAAGAACGCGCCGGTGCCGCCGACCCCGTCGCCCGGGTCGGCGCCGTAGAGCCGGGCGTCGGCGACGCCCTGGTCGTGCAGCCGCCGGACCCGCGTCTCGGCCCGCTCGCGCAGCTCGGTCAGCTCACCGAACTGGATGGAGTCGGTCGGGCAGCTCTTCGCGCAGGCCGGCTCCTGGCCGACCGACAACCGGTCGTAGCACAGCGTGCACTTCCACACCCGGCCGTCGTCCTTGCGCTGGTCGATGACACCGTACGGGCAGGCCGGGACGCAGTAGCCGCAGCCGTTGCAGATGTCCTCCTGCACCACCACGGTGCCGAACTCGGTCCGGAACAGCGCCCCGGTCGGGCAGACGTCCAGGCAGGCGGCGTGGGTGCAGTGCTTGCACACGTCGGACGACATCAGCCAGCGGAACTCCATGTCGCGCACCGGGTGCGGGTGTCCGTCCGGCGGCCGGGACTCGGGCATCCCGAGCGAGACGGCGGTACGCCCCGCCGCCTGCGCGGTGACCGCCGCCGGCAGTTCCACGTCGGCGAGGTGGGTCTCCTGCCGGCCCAGCCGTCGCGGCTGCTCGACGAAGGCCACGTGGCGCCAGGTGTCCGCGCCGAGCCCGACGGTGTTGTCGTACGACATGCCGGTGAAGGTCAGCCCGTCCTCCGGGATGGCGTTCCACTCCTTGCACGCCACTTCGCACGCCTTGCAGCCGATACAGACGCTGGTGTCGGTGAAGAAGCCCATCCGCGGCGGGTGCGCGTCGTATCCGCTCGCGGTGGCCGGGTCGAGGCCGTGTTCGGCGGCCGCTCTCAGGTCGAGTTCCATCGCCTAGACCTCCGTTCCGGTCAGGCCGGTGATGCCGGCGCGGGCCTGGTATTCGCCGACCAGTTCGAGGCGGGCGGGTCCGCGTGGTCGTCGCCCGGGCCGGATGTCGGCGGAGAACGCCTTCACCTCCTGGATGTGCGAGTTCGGGTCCAGCGAGATGGCGGACAGCTCGTTGGCGGCGTCGCCGCGGCTGTAGCCGTTCGGTCCCCAGTGGAACGGTAGCCCGATCTGGTGGATGACCCGCCCGTCCACCCGCAGCGGCGCCATCCGTTCGGTGACCATGACCCGGGCCTCGATGGCGTTGCGCGCGGTGACGATGGTGGCCCAGCCGCCGTGTTCCAGCCCGCGTTCCACCGCCAGCTCGGGGGAGACCTCGCAGAAGAACTCGGGTTGCAGCTCGGCCAGGTACGGCGTGTGCCGGCTCATTCCGCCGGCGGTGAAGTGCTCGGTGAGCCGGTAGGTGGTGACCACGTACGGGAAGACGTCCGCGCCGGACTGCCGGCCGCTGGGCTGGTACCGGTTGTGTTCGTGCGGGTAGAGCAGCCGGGCCGGGTTGCGCTGCTGGCCGTACAGCGGGTTGCTGATCGGGGAGTCCTGCGGCTCGTAGTGGGTGGGCAGCGGCCCGTCGGCGATGCCGGCCGGGACGTAGAGCCAGCCCAGCCCGTCGGCCTGCATGATGAACGGGTCGGTGCCCTTCAGGGCCGCCACCCCGGTGGCACCCTCCGGCGGCCGGTAGTCGGGGCGCTTGGTCGGCTCGAAGTCGGGCACGTCGTAGCCGGTCCACCTGCCCGCCTGCTCGTCCCACCAGACCAGCTTCTTCCGCTCACTCCACGGCCGGCCGTCGGGGCGGGCGGAGGCGCGGTTGTAGAGCAGCCGGCGATTGTCCGGCCAGGCCCAGGCCCACTCCGGGGCGACCCAGTTCTGCTCCTCGGCCGGCTTGCGCCGGGCCGCCTGGTTGATCCCGTCCTTGTACACCCCGCAGTAGATCCAGCAGCCGCAGGCGGTGGAGCCGTCGTCCTTGAGGCTGGCGTAGCCGGGCAGGGGGTTGCCGCCGGCGTCCCAGCCGTTGATCTCCGCCAGCACCGCCTCGGCCGACGGCTCGGCCACCGTGCCCTCGGTGGGGTAGTCCCAGGTGAGGTCCAGAACCGGGCGGTCCATCAGGGCGGTGGAGCCGGCCAGCCGGTCGCGGATGATCCGGCCGAGGTGGTACATGAACCACAGCTCGCTGCGCCGGTCGCCCGCCGGCTCGACCGCCTGGTGGTGCCACTGCAGCATCCGGTTGGTGTTGGTGAAGCTGCCGGACTTCTCGGTGTGCGCGGCGGCGGGCAGGAAGAAGACCTCGGTGCCGATGTCCTCGGTGCGCAGCTCGCCGGACTCGATCTCCGGGCCGTCCTTCCACCAGGTGGCACTCTCGATCAGGTTGAAGTCGCGGACCACCAGCCAGTCCAGGTTCGCCATGCCCAGCCGCTGCATCTTCGCGTTCGCCGAGCCGACCGCCGGGTTCTCGCCCAGCAGGAAGAAGCCCTTGCAGGTGCCGGCGAGCTGTTCCATGACGGTGTCGTAGGTGCAGTGGCTGCCGGTGAGCCGGGGCAGGTAGCCGAAGCAGAAGTCGTTGTCCGGCGTCGCCGCCGGCCCCCACCAGGCTTTCATGAGGCTGACCAGGTATGCCTTCATGTTGGCCCAGTAGCCCTTCGGGGCGGCGTCGGCGGCGACCAGGTCGTCGAGCGTCTGACCGGCGTGGGCGTGCGGCATCGGGATGTAGCCGGGCAGCAGGTTGAACAGGGTCGGGATGTCGGTGGAGCCCTGGATGCTGGCGTGGCCGCGCAACGCCTGGATGCCGCCGCCGGGGCGGCCGATGTTGCCCAGCAGCAACTGCAGCACGCTGGCGGCGCGGACGAACTGCGAGCCGTCGGAGTGCTGGGTCCAGCCCACCGCGTAGACCAACTCGCTGGTCCGCTCCGGGCCGGAGTTCTCCACCAGGTGCCGGCACACCTCGGCGAAGACGTCGGGTGCGATGCCGCAGATCCGTTCGACCATCTCCGGGGTGTAGCGGGCGTAGTGCCGCTTGAGGATCTGGTAGACGCAGCGCGGGTGCCGCAGCGTGCGGTCCTGGTGCGGCTCGCCGGTCAGGGCCGCGCCGCCGGCGCCGTGCTTCTCGCCCCGGCCGGTCGACGAGCCGGACGCGCGCTGCTGGTACTGGGTGTCCCGCTGCCCGGAGGCGGAGACGACGTCGACGCCCTCGTACTGCCAGCTCCGCTCCGAGTAGACGTGCTCTTCCGGATCGAATCCCGAGAAGAGACCGTCGAGGTCCTCGGTGTCCCGGAAGTCCTCGTTGATGATCGTGGCCGCGTTCGTATACGCCAGGACGTACTCCCGGAAGTCCTTCCCCTCGGTCAGGACGTGGTTGATGATCCCGCCGAGGAACGCCACGTCGGTCCCGGCCCGGATCGGCACGTGCAGGTCCGCCAGGGCACTGGTACGGGTGAACCGCGGATCGACGTGGATGACGACCGCGCCACGCGCCTTCGCCTCCATGATCCACTGAAAGCCGACCGGATGGGCCTCGGCGTAGTTGGAGCCCTCGATGAGAATGCAGTCGGCGTGCTGGGCGTCCTGCATGAAGGTGGTGGCGCCGCCCCGGCCGAACGAGGTGCCCAGACCGATGACGGTGGAGCTGTGACAGACCCGGGCCTGGTTCTCGATCTGCACCATGCCGAGCGCGGTGAACAACTTCTTGATGAGGTAGTTCTCCTCGTTGTCCAGCGTCGCGCCGCCCAGGCTGGCGATGCCCATCGTGCGGGCCACCGGCAGGCCCCGCTCCTCGGCCCGCCACGTCTCCCGCCGGGTCCGCAGCACCCGGTCGGCGATCATCTCCATCGCCGTGTCGAGGTCGAGCTCCTGCCAGTCCGAGGCGTACGGCGGACGGTGCAGCACCGTACGCAGCCGGCCCGAGTCCGTGGTCAGTTGCAGCGAGGCGGCGCCCTTCGGGCACAGCCGGCCACGGCTGACCGGCGAGTCGGGGTCCCCCTCGATCTGCACGACCCGGTCGTCGCGGACGTACACGTTCTGGGCACAACCGACGGCGCAGTACGGGCAGACCGACTTGACGACCTTGTCCGCGCCGGCCGTACGCGGCTCGAGGGAGTCGCTGCGCGGCGACTTGACCGCCGCGCCCCGCCCGGACCGGTCAGGGCCGGTGAGCTGCCGCCAGACGGGCCACCCCCGTGGGGAGATTCCGGCCATCGGTCCTGCCCTTCCGCTCGGTCGCTCAGTGCCGTCCGTCCGCCCGGGCGGCCCGTTGCATCGGCTGGTCCTCGGCGGCGCGGCGGCGTACCCATTCGCGTACCAGCGCCGACGACATCGGGTTGACCTCACGGTCGTTGACCAGCCGCTGCGTCCGGGACGGCAGGAGTCCCGGCCGCCCGCGGCGCTCCCGGTTCACCGTGACCCCGTCGTCCGCCGGCACGCCGGTGGCGATGAGGTACGCCTGACCGGGTGGGATGCCGAGGCGGCGCCCGACCTCGACGTAGTCGTTTCCCTGGTCGAGCAGCCGCAGTACCTGATCCCTGTCCGGCATGACCAAAGCCTCCTAGGGGATAATCCTGGCATCACGGACGGACCGTGGCGGCCACTTTCCCCAACGCACGGCCACCGACCGCCGCGCGACGCACGGGATCCTGGAACTAGCCCGCGGGATGGGTGCCGGGGGTGTGGCCGAAGGTACGGCGGAACACGTCGATGAACGCGCTGGCCGATGACCAGCCGCACCGATGGGCCACCGCGGTCACGGGCGTCCTGTCGGCGAGCAGGATCAGCGCGTGGTGCAGGCGCAGCTGGGTGCGCCACTGCGGATAGCTCATGCCGAGGTCGCGGCGAAACAGCCGGGACAGGGTCCGGTCGCTGGCGCCGACCTCGCGGCCGAGGTCGACCAGCGTGCGGTTGCCGCCCGGGTCGGCCTGCAGCAGTGCGCACACGGCACGCAGCAGCGGATCGGTCGGGGTCGGCACGTGCAGCGGCTGCTGCGGAGAGGTACGTAACCGGTCGAGCAGCACGTCGCGCAGCCGGTCACGTTCCGGGCTCTGCTCAACGGGGCCGCGGGTGTAGGCCATGATCAGCTCACGCAGCAGCGGGGCGACCGACAACACGGTCGGGGTGTCCAGGCCGAGCGGGTTGCTCGTGGCAGGCAGCCCCACCAGGTGCAGTTCGAGTTCGCCGTAGGCGCGGTGGGCGTGAACGGTGCCGGCCGGCACCCAGATGGCCCGGGTGCCCGGCGTGACCCACGAGCCCGCGCTGGTCGTCACGGTCAGGACACCACGGGCGGCGTAGACGATCTGGTGATCGTCATGGCGATGCGCGTCGATCTCAGCCCCGGACGCGAGCCACTGGCTCCGAGTCGGGGCCACCGACACGTGGCGGATTTCCGTCATTGATTGTCAGGTTATCGGAAGCCCGACAGGGTGGCGCGTTGGAAGCATCGGATCGTGCGCAGAAGAACGTCCATCACCCTGCTCTCCGTCGGCCACGCCTGCGTCGACGTCTACCAGGGCACCGTCGCCGCACTGGTGCCCCTGTTCGTCGCCGAGCGCGCCTACACGTACGCGGCCGCGTCCGGCATCGTGCTCGCCGCGACGCTGCTGTCCTCGATCGCGCAACCGGTGTTCGGCGCCCTCACCGACCGCTGGGCGATGCCGTGGCTGCTGCCCGTCAGCACCCTGCTCGGCGGGGTCGGCATCGCCCTGAGCGGGCTGAGCGGCAACTACGCCCTCACCCTTCTGTTCGTGGCGGTCTCCGGCATCGGCGTGGCCGCCTACCACCCCGAATCCGCCCGCATCGCCCGCGAAGCCAGCGAGGGCAGCCACACCGCGATGGCCTACTTCTCGACCGGCGGCAACGTCGGCTTCGCCCTGGCACCGCTGATGGTCGCCGGTATCGCCGCCCTCGGCGGACTGAGCTGGACGCCACTGCTGGTCGTGCCGGCACTCGCCGGCACCGCGATGGCGCTGCCCGTGCTGCACGCCCTCGCCCGGCGTAGGAACACCACCCGCGAGAACACCACGCGGGCCGGGCGTGACGACGTCACCTCGTTCGTGCGGCTGACCTTCGCGGTGGTGTTCCGGTCGATCGCCTTCGTCGGCCTCGGCACGTTCATCTCCCTCTACGCCCAACAGCGCATGAACGGCAGCGCCGTCGCCGGCACCACCGCCCTGTTCCTGCTCTACCTCGGTGGCGTCGCCGGCTCCTTGCTCGGCGGCTCCGCCGCGAACCGGTGGGGCCGCGTCACCGTGTCCCGCTGGTCCTACGCGGTCACCGTCCTCGCCATCGCGGGCGTGGTGTGGGCGCCCGGACCCGCCATGTACCCCTTCGTGGCCCTGACCTCCGCCGGCCTCTACCTGCCCTTCTCCCTGCAGATCACCCTCGGACAGGACTACCTGCCCAACAGGGTCGGCACCGCCAGTGGCATCACCCTCGGCCTGGCCGTCAGCATCGGCGGACTCGCCAGCCCCGTCATCGGCGCCCTGGCCGACGCGACCTCACTACGGACCGCGCTCACACCCCTGATCCTCATGCCGGCCCTGAGTTGGCTGATGTTCCGCACCCTGCGCGACCCCGAAGCGTCGAAGCGGTCTCGGCCCGCCAAACAACAGGAAGTCCCCGCCCCGTCCAGCCCTGTTCGGGTCGACTGACCCGTTCGCCCTACCGGGACTCACCGGACCGGTCGAAAGCCCGAAGTGTGCGGCCCGTGGGGTGCGACTCCCGCACCCCACCGACCGCCCGGCCCGGACCGGCTCAGGTCTGGTTACCGGGTATGTTCTTGTACTCCTGCGGACGGACCCCCTTCGGCCGAGGATCCTTCTGGGTCTGACCGCCGCCCTGTCTGGCGTTGGTGGTGCCGCCGAGCGCACCGATCAGGTCATCCTTGTCCATCTGGTCGGTGTTGCCGATCCCGGCACGCTGCGCCTCGTCGCGCAGCTGCCCGGTGGTCATCTGGGCCAGGTTACGTCCCATCGTCCGCACACCTCCTAGTGCCTCGTCTTTGAACGTTGATCGTGTAATGCGCCGGTTCTGAGGACCTGTCGGGCAGGCTGTCTCCCATCGTTTATGGGAGGTGGTGGCCGGTGGGCAGACGCCCGGAGGTGTTCGTCCGGCAGGTGTCGATGGCCGAGGGACAGCGGTTGCAGCGGATCAGCCGGACGGCGAAGGACCCGGTGAAGTTGCGTCGGGCGATCGTCGTGTTGATGTCCGCTCAGGGGCAGCCGGCCCCGGACATCGCGCACCTGCTCAAGACCAGCGAGGACTACGTGCGGGACGTGATCCACGCGTTCAACGAACGGGGGTTCGACGCCCTGGACCCAAAATGGAGCGGGGGCGCACCCAGACGGATCGATGAGCAGACCCGTGACTGGATCTGTGTCATCGCCCGGTGCGACCCCCGCTTCCTCGGTAAGCCGTTCTCCTGCTGGTCACTGACCAAGCTGCGCGACTACCTGATCCAGGCCGGCTATGTCACGACGATCAGCGTAGAGACCGTCCGGCGGATCCTGCACGAGCGTGGCGTGTCGTGGCAGGCCACCAAGACCTGGAAGGCCAGTACCGACCCCGACTTCACCGCCAAGATGCGTCGGATCCTCGACCTGTACGACCACCCGCCCGCCGACGGGCGGGTGCTCTGCGTGGACGAGTTCGGGCCGCTGAACCTGCAACCCCGCCCCGGCCGCGCCTGGCGTCCGGAAGGTCAGCCGGTACGACTACGGGCCACCTACAGCCGTGACCAGGGGGTACGGCACATGATCGCCGCCCTGGACCTGGCCACCGGACGCCTGCACTACCGCATCCGCGACCGCAAACGATGGCGCGAGTTCCTCGGCTTCCTCAAAACCCTGCGCCGTCGCTGGCCCGACCAGCGTCTCCACCTGATCGTGGACAACTTCTCCCCGCACAAGCATCCCGAGGTCCGCGCCTGGTGCGCGACCAACCGCGTCGAGTTGGTGTTCCTACCGACCTACGCGTCCTGGCTGAACTGGATCGAGGCCGAGTTCGCCGCCGTGCGGTACTTCGCCCTCAACGGCACCGACCACCGCAGCCACGCCGAACAGGACGCCGCCATCGGCGACTACATCCGCTGGCGCAACCACCGCGCACGCCCGAAATCCGGATTCGCCACCGGATCCAAAATCCGCCACCCTGATTACCCGTTCAAGGCTGCATGACGAGGCACTAGCTCGAGTGGACCGCCCGCAGCGACCGGTATGCGTCGGCCTGCTCGAATTCCATGTCAACCTCGCGTCGCGTCGGCTCCCCGCGCTTACCCGGGCAGCCCGCGATCGAACACCACCAGGGCGGCGGCCCCGACGCGGCGATGAACGTAGGCGTAACGGTCTATGTCTTTTAATTGTCGGTCGGCACCCGTGAATAACGTTCCCGGGAGATTGTTCGTTCCAGCTGCCCAGGTCAACCGATTGGCGCACGGACCCGGCCGGCGATGAGTAGGGCGCTACTCACGACATCACGCGGCCTCGACGATACGTTTTGGCGAACTCGGAATCAATCCGACAACCACCCATCGCCTATGGAGGGCATATCCCGATGCGTCACCGATCCAGCTCGCTCCACCGTGTCATCGGCCTGCTCGCAGCCGGCCTGCTCGCGGCCGTCGGTGCGGCCGTCGCCGCGACCCCCGCCAACGCCGGCCCGATCGCCTGCAACAACATGACCAGCTTCACCCTGGTCTTTCGAACTGGCGGCGACGACCTGCGCAGCAACAGCGAGGTGATGCCGTTCCTGACGACCAGGTACGGCGACGTGGAGCTACAGCATTTCCGTTCCGGCTTCGGCAACAATTCGACCCATACGAAAGTGCTGGGTCTCCACAACCTGAACTGGACGGTCAACTCCTGCGACGTCACCGGCCTGAAGCTGCGAATGTTGTCGCACAACGGCCCTTTTCAGACCGACGACAACTGGAACCTCGACGCGGTCACGATGTACGGATACGGCCAGAACGGCGCCTACAGCTACTACTTCCACGCCGCCGGCACACCACTGAAGCGCTTCACCGGAAGTAGCCAGTGGTGGTCGCAGCTGGGCTGACACCGCAGCCGGCGACGGCAGGGAAGCCCTGGTCTTCCCGGCCGTCGCCGCTGTCGGTGGTGGGGGATCCGATCAGCCGCGCAGAACCGCGACCACGGTGTCGGCGAGCGCGGCGGCGTGGCGCCCGTCCGGATCGAGGTCCGGGTCGTAGACCGTGACCTGCAGGCCGACGCAGGCCGGATCGGTGACCAGCGGACGGAGAAGCTCGGTCAACTGCGGGTGGTCGAGGCCGCCCGGATCCGGGGCATCGGCGGCCGGCATGACCTCGGGGTCCAGCACGTCGACGTCGAGGTGGACGAAATAGCCGTCGTGGGCGGCCAGCCGTCGGGCCACCCGGGAGCCGACCGCCGCCGGGCCCTCCGCCAGGATCTCCGGCGTGGTGTGCACGGCGATGCCCAACCCCCGCACCTCGGCGAGTTCGCTGTCGTAGTCACGCACCCCGAGGATCACCAGATCCTCCTCCCGGCAGTACGGCCCGAGTCCGTCGATGTCGGCGATGTCTGGCTGTCCCCGTCCGGTGACGATCGCGGTGCCCTCACCGGCGGAGGCACCCACGCGGTCGCTGTTGCCGACGTGCCGGAAGTCGATCGACCCGTCGAGGTAGGCGATGCCGTAGCGCCCGCGCCAGTGCAGGGCGAGCGCCGGGCCGAAGAGAATCGAACAGTCGCCGCCGAGCAGCACCAGGAAGTCACCGCTGTCGACGACGGCGTCGACCCGTTCCGCGAGCTGTCGCGTGTAGCGCGCCAGCGCGGCGGCGTTCAGCACCCCGTCGCCGGGGCGCCAGTCGCGGACGTCGTAGCGCGGCGGCACGACGACACCCGCGTCGCGGGCCGCGAGCCGGGACAGCAGGCGCTGGTCACGTAGGGCGCCGGCCAGCTTGTAGCAGCCGGGCACCAGGCCCGGTGCCGGCGGGCGCAGACCGAGGTTGGACGGCGCGTCGAGGACGGCGATGGGACGCATCGGCGCAGGATATCCAACCCGTCCCGGGAGGCGGGTGTGCCGTACCCGTACCCGTGCCCACCTGACCGGCCCGGTCGCCGCGCGTGGCCGCGGTGAACCCGCCGCGCCGGCCGATCAGGAGTCGCGGTCGGTCATTCGAAGAACTTGAGGCTGTATCCGACGTTGGTGGTGGCCCCGGGAACGTTGGCCCGCCGGTAGGTGGTGTTGCCCCACCACACGGCCGTGCCGGTGTACCAGTACCGGTTGGACCACGAGTACGGCGTGCCCTTGGCGACCGCGTGGAACATGGTCGGGAACCGGTTGCCGGACGGCGGGCTGGTGGCGATGTCGCCGCGCTCCAGGACGAACGAGTTGTGGCCGGGGCCGTCGACGTGCAGGGTCGCGTGCCAGCCCGACATCATGTTGTCGGCGTGCGAGCCGAACAGGCAGCCGTTGCTCTTGTACCAGTCCCAGACGTACGTGGGGTCGCCGCCGGCCCGCAGCCGCAGGTCGGCCAGGCAGTACCGGCTGCTCCAGCTTCCGTTGGCGGAGTACACGATGTGCAGTTGCCCGTTCGGGTCGCGGACCGGCTGCGGTGCCTCGTTGATGAACGGGTTGCCGACGACGCGTTCCCACGGCTCCCGCGGCTGCGAGATGATGTAGCGGCCGCCGGTGGTCGTGGTGGGGCTGGTCATCCGGGCGACGTAGAGGTTCTGCTCCACATTGGTGTCGCCGGCCCAACCGGACCACACGAACCAGCGCTGGCCGTTGTGGGTGAACGGCACGCCGTCGATCGCCCACTTGTCGCCGGGCAGCGCGACCTTCGTGGCGGCCGAATAGCCGGAGTCGGCGGTGGCGGAGCTGATGTGGTACATCCGGTGGGCGGCGCTGCGGCCGGCGGCGAAGTAGATGTGGTATCGACCGTCGTGGTGCACGATCTCGGGCGCCCACACCTCGCCGAGGTTGCCCGTGTCCCGCCACACCTGGCGCTTGGGCGCGGTGGCGATGCCCTCGAGGGTGGACGCCGTCCGCACCGCGACCCCGCCGTCCACCGACTTGGCCGAGACGTAGAGGCCGCCGACCCGGATGACGCTGGGGTCGGCGCCGCCCAGCGTGGTACGGCCGAATGGCTGCGGCTGCGCGGCGGTGTCGGTCCCGGCCACGGCAGCGGTCGGCGCGTGCCCGAGGGCGAGCGCGCCCACCAGGGCGGCGGAGGCGATGCCGGCGAGTCGGCGTGGGTGAGGCATCGGATTGTCCTCCTGATCGTGCCGCGGCAGCTTGATCTCGACGGTTGCCGATCACAGAGAGCGCTCTCAGAGTATTGCCACGACGTGAACGGTCGTCAATGTTTCGAGACTGACTGTTAGGAAAGTTTTCCAAATGCTCCGATCCTGCCGCCCGCGTTGTCAGCGGCCGGTCGATCCGTCGATCTGCTCGCGGAGGATGTCGGCGTGGCCGGCGTGCCGTCCGGTCTCCTCGATCATGTGCACGAGGACCCACCGCATCGACGGTGCCGGTCCCCGGCGCGGGGGACGCGGGGCAGGAAGAGCCAGATCCGGGCAGGCGTCGATGACCTGGTTGGCCCGCTCGACAGCGCTGCGGTAGTCGGCGAGCACACTGTCGACCGTGTCGTCCACGGACGGCCGTATGGTCGCCCGCCAGTTGCCGACATCCTCGCCAAGGAAGTAGAACCGCTCGACGAACGTCAGATGCTTGAGCAGCCCGAGAAGGCTGGTGCCCGACGGCACTCCACCTGTCCGCACCTGCGGTTCCGGCGCACCCGCGACCTTGTCCGCGATCGACTTACGTAGATAGTCGAGAAAACCCTGCAAGGTGGCCTTCTCGCCGCCGCCGGTCCACGGCGGTCCGGTGTCCTTTGCCCGCCTCCCAGACATCAAGTCACTCCCTCCGACCGGATGGTCGCGCGGTCCCGGCGGCTCGCCGGACCAGCAGGACGTTGTCGACGACGGTGGCAGTCTCACCACCGGGTCCGGTGGCCCGGCGGCGGGGCATGTCGGCCCGCAGGACGCACCACCGCGCCGGGTCGAGATCGAGCTCGGCGGCGATCTCGGTGGGCGTGGGGAAGTGGGCGTCAGGGTCCTGGTTCCACGACCACGGCGCGGTGGAGCCGTGGTCGACGACCAGCAGAAGACCGCCGGGACGCAGGGCATCCGCCGCGGTACGCAGGACCCGGCTACGGTGCAACGCAAACGGGGTGTGGAAGTACTGGGCGGACACGAGATCGAACCGGCCGGCCGGAAAGCTCCTGGCCAGATCGTGCCGCTCGGTGGCGACCCGGTCCGCGACGCCGAGTTCCCGGGCGCGATCCCGCACCCGCTCGACGGCGGTCCTCGAAATGTCCACCGCGGTCACGTGCCACCCCCGCTGCGCGAGCCAGATGGCATCGCCGCCAGCGCCACAGCCCAGATCCAGTACGGCGCCACAGGGCAGCGGTGCGGCAATCTCGGCGAGCAGCGGGTTCACGCGTACGCCCCAGCTGCCCCGGGTGCGGTAGTGCCGCTCCCAGAACGCCTCGGCGTCCCCGCCGTGGTCGCCCGCAGGTCCTCGGCTTCGGGTGAAATCCATTTGTGGGTCGATCCCCTCGTCGGCCGGCGTGCCGCGCGTGATCCGTACGCACCCGACGCCGGTTGGTGTACCGCCAGCATCGCCACCGTCGTTTCCTGCTTGCAAGAAAAATTGCGGATCCGCATCATCGGATGCATGGACAACCCCGCAGAAGATGTGCTGGCCGGAGTCGGAGCCCGTCTGCGCGCCCTGCGCCAGGCGAGGAACGCCACGCTGGCGGCGCTGGCAAACGAAACCGGCCTCACCGCGAGCACCCTGTCCCGCCTCGAGAACGGCAAACTCCGCCCCACCCTGGAGCAGTTGCTGCCGCTGGCCCGGGCACACGGCGTACCACTCGACGATCTCGTCGCGGCGCCACCCACCGGCGACCCGCGCATCCACCTGCGACCCGTACGGCGATCCGGGCTGGTGATGGTCCCACTGACCAGGCGGGCCGGCGGCATCCAGGCCTACAAGGTGATCTACCCACCGGCCGGCCGATCGCCCACGATGAACCTGCAGACCCACGAGGGATACGAGTGGTTCTACGTCCTCAATGGACAGATTCGATTCGTGCTCGGCGAGCGGGAATTCCAGCTCGGCGTCGGCGAAGCCGCAGAGTTCGACACCCGCATACCGCACTGGATCGGCAGCGCCGACACCCAACCCGCGGAACTGCTCGCACTGTTCGGCGCACAGGGAGAACGCGCCCACCTGGCACCATCGGGGCACTGACCGTTCAGCCCTCCACCGGCCGTGTCCGGCGCGTGCGCGGGGAGCAGGCGGGCGTTTACGACGAGGTACCGGTCGTCGCCGGATCACCCCCGCGTGCGCGGGGAGCAGATTTGGTTGGTCGCCTGGTCCCCGCGGCCGCTGGGATCATCCCCGCGTGCGCGGGGAGCAGCGCTGCGGCTGCCGGATGTCCACGCCGAGCTGGGGATCACCCCCGCGTGCGCGGGGGAGCAGAACTACGAGATCACCTCAGGCAACTCGTCGAGGGATCACCCCCGCGTGCGCGGGGAGCAGTAGGTCACACAGTGCACATAGGTCAATCGGTGGGGATCACCCCCCGCGTGCGCGGGGAGCAGGATGGTGGTCACGCGGTCACCTCGGCGCGGCTGGGATCACCCCCGCGTGCGCGGGGAGCAGCCGATCGACATTCCCCCGCGCCTGGTCGCGCTGGGATCACCCCCCGCGTGCGCGGGGAGCAGTTGACCACGGCCTGAACGTCTTGCTGGCCTTCCGGATCACCCCCGCGTGCGCGGGGAGCAGCCGGAGAGGACCGCGGACTTGTAGCCACAGCGGGCACCCCCGCGTGCGCGGGGAGCAGGGGTGATGGCCGACGACGCCGATCCGACGAGCAGGATCACCCCCGCGTGCGCGGGGAGCAGATCTCGGCGATGTCCTGGCCGATTTCCTGCCACGGATCACCCCCGCGTGCGCGGGGAGCAGTCGATGTCGGAGCCGAGCACGTCGGCCGGTGGGGGATCACCCCCGCGTGCGCGGGGAGCAGGTGTTCCAGCCGGCCATGGCCGGCTCACGCCGGGATCACCCCCGCGTGCGCGGGGAGCAGCTGCCCTTCCACGTCGTCCAGTGGGCCCCCTCGGGATCACCCCCGCGTGCGCGGGGAGCAGGCTTCCTGACCTGGTGCTCTAGAGATCAACTAGCCGATTTTCCTTTACTTTAGTCGGCAAGGCTGCCATCTGAACTCCCTGGCTCGGCGGGACCGATGTCTGGCATGAATCATCATGGCGAACGGTTCGTGGAACCGGAAGTCGTACCGGGTGTTGGAGTGACCCTCTCGAGGCGTGGAAGCTCGCCGGATCTGAAGGGTTGTAAAGAGCGGTCTGCTCCCTATGCGTCGGGGACCCCCGCCGGTCGAAGCGCCATAGTGGATGGATGACCTCGCAGCCACCTGCCGGTGGCAGGCGTTGATGACCTGGTGGCTGTCTGCGTAGCCGACGATCCGGGTTTGGCGTAGGCGGCGCATTTGGGCGTTGAGGTGTGGCGGCGGAGTTCGCCACAACCTCGGCCTGGAGGCCGGTACGGGCGGCCAAGCGGGCCGGCGGGACTCATCGGAAGGTCTCCGAAAGTTTCAGGACTGGCGGCTCGAAGCTGGAATCGTCAAACCTGCTCTCGGCGCCCGCCTGGAGCCGGTCTCGGCCGTCCTCACGACAATGGCCAGGCGTTGGATCCGGCAGGGTTGTGGCAGTGCAAGATCAGTCTTCTGGTGGCATTTCCGGAAGTTGTTGACGAGAAGTCGGCAGCGGATCGATACTCGGGAGCACCAAGCGCATCGGGTGTCATCGATCAAGCGCCTGTTGCGACATCGCACTCCGGTCGTTGCCGCATGACGACCGGGCAACCCAATCGTGTTACCACGCCCGCGCGCGGTGGCCGGCGCTCTGACCGCCGACAGCCCGCGGGGCCGTATCACGCTGCCTGGTTCCCGCCAGCCGTCCCAAGGAGGGATCATGCCCATGAACGACGTCACCGCCCGTCCGAGAAGCCGCAGAGGCGGGCCAATCAGGCGGCTCATCGGCAGCGCCAGCGCGGCGGTGCTGATCGTGGCCACCATGATGCTGCCCGGCACCGCTCATGCGGCCGTGACCTCGAACCAGACCGGCACCCACAACGGCTACTTCTACTCGTTCTGGACCGACAGTTCCGGCACGGTCTCCATGGAACTGGGAGCCGGCGGAAACTACAGCACCTCGTGGCGGAACACCGGGAACTTCGTCGCGGGTAAGGGTTGGAGCACCGGCGGCCGGCGGAGCGTGACCTACTCGGGCAGCTTCAACCCGTCCGGCAATGCCTACCTGACCCTCTACGGATGGACACGGAACCCACTCGTCGAGTACTACGTCGTCGACAACTGGGGCACCTACCGGCCCACGGGTACGTACAAGGGCACGGTCACCAGCGACGGCGGTACGTACGACATCTACGAGACGATGCGGTACAACGCTCCCTCCATCGAGGGCACCAGGACCTTCCCGCAGTACTGGAGCGTCCGGCAGTCGAAGAGGACGGGCGGAACGATCACCTCCGGCAACCACTTCGACGCCTGGGCCCGCAACGGCATGAACCTGGGCAGTCACGACTACATGATTCTCGCGACGGAGGGATACCAGAGCAGCGGAAACTCCAACATCACGCTGGGGAGCGGCGGCGGTGGCGGCGGAGGCGGTGGTGGCTGCACCGCGACGCTCTCTGCGGGCCAGCAGTGGAGCGACCGCTACAACCTCAACGTCGCGGTGTCCGGCTCCAGCAACTGGACCGTGACGATGACCGTACCGTCGCCCGCGGGAGTCATCGCGACCTGGAACGTCAGCGCCAGCTACCCCAGTGCCCAGGTGCTGACCGCCAGGCCCAACGGCAACGGCAACAACTGGGGCGTCACCATCCGGCACAACGGCAACTGGACCTGGCCGACCGTCTCCTGTAGCACCGGCTGACCGTCGCCGGACCCGGCGCCCGCGGCCGGCGGCTCATGACCGTCGCGCCCGGGCGCCGTCCGGCGGGGAGAGCCCAGTCGGTGCGAGGGCGGCGGCGGCCGCCCGGTTGCTAGCCTGCTCCCGGGCCGAACGTTCAGGAACGGGAGCAACGCCGGATGACATTCGCGCCAGCGGTCGCCACCGCCGTGACCTTCGTATGGCTCGGCATGGTGTTGGCCATCTCGTTCCTGGAAGCACCGTTGAAGTTCCGCGCTCCCGGCGTCACCCTGCCGATCGGGCTCGGTATCGGCCGGCTCGTCTTCCGGGCCCTCAACACCGTCGAGGTCGTGCTCGCCGCCGTACTCGTCGTCGCGCTCGTCGCCGGCCACCCGTCGCGCGGCGCGGTCACCGCCGCAGCGGTGGCGGTGGTCGCGTTGATCGTTCAGCTCGCCCTGGTCCGGCCACGGCTGACCCGCAGGTCGGACCGCGTTCTTGCCGGCCATGACGCGCCCCGGTCACGTAGCCACTACGCCTATATCGCCCTGGAGATGATCAAGGTTCTAGCCCTGATCTCTGCGGGAATCCTGCTGCTGACAGCCTGACAACGCGTCATTCGTCTGGTCGACCTCGTCCGAGTCACCGGAGCGCAGAAGGGGTCCCGCCCTCGTCGGCCGTCGGATCAACGGCTGCCGCGAAGGCTTCCGCCAGACACTCGTAGTCACGCATGAGGGGGCCGACCAGGCGCGGCTCGGCTTCCAGGGCTTCGACCAGGCCGTGCGCGAGGTCCCGGATGCGATCCGCCTGTACGGGGCGACGAATCCGCGAGCGTCGGTCGAAGCTTCGCCACCGTCGGAACGCCACCTTGGCGATCCGCTCGCGTTGCTCGGCGGTAGGAAGCGGGCATCCGGCCGCGTGCAGCCGCTCGAAGGCTGCGATCACCCTGGCGTAGTCGTCCACTCTGCTCCTTCGAACCGCGCTGCCCGTCTCACCACCACAATCATGACCCGCGCCTCCGGCTGCGGCGAGACCGGGCGAACACCGGGCCGGCCGGCCGGCAGAGCCGACGGGCCCGGTGCGTACGCGATCAGCCGGTGGCGATCGAAACGCCGTAGGTGCGCAACGAGGCGTTGATCGGGACGTAGTACACGTAGTTGTAGCCCGGCGCGTAGATGGCGCTGGGGCAGGCGCTGTTCGGGACGGGGTTCTGGCCGGCGGTGATGGTGCCGAGGGCGTTCGCTGTGCCGTCGGGCCGGTAGGCGATCACCGGGCCGCCGCTGTCCCCTGGCGCGACGGCGCACCGGCCGGCGACCTGTCGGGCCTGGATCAGCGGTCCGACGGTGTCGCACGGGATGCCGTTGACGGCGAGGAAGAGGTTGACCGCGGTGACCTGGACGCCACTGAGTTCGCCACTGGAGGCTCCGTTGGGGATGACCCAGTTGCCGACGAAGCTGTCGGCGGTGCCGCTGATGGCCACGCTACCCGGTGCGAGGTCTTTGAAGACCCGGCCGAAGGAGGGGGCGTCGATGATCTCGATGTCCTGGCAGAGGATCTTGCTGTGGATCCTGCCCATGGGGACGCCGGCGCCGGTGGTGACGGTCTGACCGTTCTCGCCGCAGTGACCGGCGGTGAGCATTTGCTGGAGGCCGCCCAGGTTGATCGCGAAGCCGGTGCTGCATGCACCGATCGGTGACCAGAACCGGCCCCCGCCGTAGTAGGGGGAGATGTCGGCCTGCCGGCTGTGGGCGGCCACCGGCCGCTCACCGACCACGACCGAGACCGGGACGGTGGAGTCGCGTACGGCCGGCGCCATGCCGACCTGTGCGCTGTCACCGGTGACGGTCAGTTGGACGCCGCTTCCGTCGACCTTCGGGATGACGTTGACGACGTTCGGTACGGCGGCGAGCCGGCGGGCCGCGCCGGCGAGTTCGACCTCCGAGAACCGGGCCGGCAGCAGTCTCACCGGGACGGTGCGGTTCAGGTCGGTGATCAGTGAACGCACCGTCGCGCCGGGATCACCCTTCCAGTAGACCCGTACCTCACGGTTCTCCGGGGCGGCCACGATCCCGGCGAAGCCGGCGTTCCTGGCTGTGGCGATCTTCTCTGCCGCGGCGTTGAGCCGGGTCTGGACGTCGACCAGTTCCGACCAGGTGGCGAACCCACCGGGTACGGCGCCGACCGGCCCCGCGCCGGGTGTGGTGGGCCTGGCGTCGACCGTCGGGGGTGCTGCCGGCGCCGGGCCGGCGAGTGATGCGACGACGAGCACGGCGACGCCCGCCGCGAGAAGGGCACGACGCGGCATCGCCCGCCGCGCCGGGGACTGTGCTCCGATCATGATCATGTGCGGGCCTCTTCCTCCCGAATCGGAGCGGCCGGTCGACCGCTCCGATTCGGGAGTGTTCCGCTTCAGGCCCGTACCGTCACCCTGCGTGATGATTCTTTCGCGCGCGTTCCCAGTTGCCGGGTGCACCGGTTGCATTGATCTCATCCGGTGCATATACGTCCAAAATCCACTACCGCCGGCAACGGTCGCCGCACGCGACAGCGCCTGGGGTCAGGCTCGGGCGGTGTTGACGTAGACCCTGTCGTTCAGCCCGCGGGCGAACAGGTGCAGGTTGCCGTCGTAGACGTTGGCAGCCGGGCCGCTCGGGGTGGCGCCGTTGCCGGACAGTTCGATCCAGCGGTTGAAGGTCGTGCCGTCGGAGGTGATGCTGAACAGGTGGTCGTTGCCGCCACGGGCAAAGATGCGCAGCAGGCCGTCGTAGGTGGTGAGACCGAGCGGGCTTTCGGTGAAGCCGTTGCCGGACACCGGGATCCAGCCGGCCCAGGCGCCGCCCTCGTACGTGTTGAGGTAGATGCTGCCGTTGTCGGAGTGCACGGCCAGGCGCAGCGTGCCGTCGTACTCGGTCACGGCGGGCGCGTCGGAGGTGAGGCCGTTGCCCGGCAGCACACTCCAGCCGGACCAGCCGGACGGACCGTGGACGTTCTCGACCAGCTTGCCGTTGCCGGCCCGCACGATCAGGTGCAGCTCACCGTCGACGACCGCGGCGGCCGGGGCGCTCGGGGTGGTGCCGCCGCCGGGCACCTCGACCCAGCCGGACCACGCCGTACGGGTGGACGTGTTGAAGTGGATGCGGCCGGTGTCGTCGCGGACGAAGACGTACAGCATGTTGTTGTGGACGGTGACCGCCGGCGCGCTGGGGGTGGTGCGGCCGCCGGGCACCGGCAGCCAGGCCGACCAATGGGTGCCGGTGCGGGCGGCGTGGACGATCTGGCCGTCGGCGCGGCGGGCGAAGACGTACTCGCTGCCGGCGAAGTTCGTCACCGCCGGGCTCGAATCGATGAGCTGCCCGCCGGGCACCTCGGTCCAGCCCTGCCAGAAGCGGGTCAGGGTGAGGCCGAAGGTGTGCAGGATCGGCCGGATCGGCTGGAAGTACGACCGGTCGCCGGAATGGCCGCAGGGCAGGTTCAGGCCGCCGGAGAGCACGCCCTGGGCCTGGTCACCGGCGACGTACGGGCCGCCGGAGTCGCCCGGTTCGGAGCAGGCGTCGGTGATGGTCAGGCCGGTGACCACCTTGTCGGGGCCGCCGTCGCGGCCGGGGTAGATGATGGTGGCGTTCTTGGTCAGGATGGTCCCGCACCGCACGCCGGTCGTGCGGCCGGTACGGCAGACCGTGGTGCCCTCGGCCGCCGGTTCGTCGCCGTTGACCGGGCCGAGGCCGGCCACCTCGGCGGTCGGCCGCCAGTCGGTGTACGTCCGCACCCAGGCCATGTCGTAGGACGGGAAGGAGTAGCCGCCCCAGACGCCCAGCGGCCGCCCCTTGGCGGTGAGCGCCCCGGGCGGCGTCTCGAGAGCGCAGTGCCCGGCGGTGGCGAATCCGGCGTCCCCGCTGAGGTTCTCCGTCACGGCGAACCCGGTCGAGCAGGCGGCTGCGCCGATCAGGAACTCGTTGCCGGCGGGCAGGCGCTCCGACTGCTGCTCCGGGCGTCCGGCGGCCTCGACGACCCGTACCGCGCTCGGCGGCACGCCGTTGTCCTGCGCGAACCGCTTGGCTGCCCCGGCCGTACCGGGCAGCGTCTGCACCACCAGCGTCCGCTCGTCGACATCCGTGTACCAGCCGGTCACTCCCGCCGGCACGCTCGTGGCCCGGTCCAGCCCGACCTTCATCCGCTCCAGCGCCGCGCCGTCCGGCACCGCCTGCGCCGCTGCCGGCGCCCCCACCAGCATCGAACCGGCGACGGTCAATGCCGCCAGCCACCCCACCGCGATCCTTCGCAACCCGGAACCTCCCTGTGCAGGGCGCCGGGCGGGGGCCCGGCGCTCGCAGGGAGGACGGCAGAAGCGGTACGGCAGATACGTCGTGTCGGGTTCCGGTCGCCGCGGCTGACGGCCGCCCGAGCCAGGTGATCATGTGGAGCGAGGTCTCTCCACGGTCGGACCCGGCCCGGCGCGGCCGTGACGCGGTCCGGATCAGCCGGCCGGCTCCAGGACGAAGACGGGGATCAGACGCTCGGTCTTGGTCTCGTACTCGGCGTACGGCGGGAAGGCCGCGACGGCCCGCGCCCACCATTCGTCGCGCTCGGCGCCGGCCACCTCGCGGGCGACGTACGGGTCGATCGCGGTGCCGTCCTGCAGCGTCAGGGCCGGGTTCGCCTTCACGTTGTGATACCAGGAAGGGTGTTCGGGGCTGCCGCCCTTGGACGCGACCATCGCGTACCGGCCGTCGTGCTCGACCCGCATGACGGGGACGAAGCGCTCCTTGCCGGTCCGCGCGCCGGTCGTCGTCACCAGCACGATCGGGCGATCCAAGATCAATACGCCCTCGGTGGTGCCCTGCGTGAGGATCTGCTCGGTCTGCCTGCGGACCCAGTCGGTCGGGCTCATTTCGGGATTCGTCGTCACAACTGGCCCCAACCGTCCATCCGGCACCACTATTCCGCCGGTGACCGACCGATCACCGGTGCGGTTCAGAATCCGCACAGCAACTGCTGCAACCGCTGTAACTGGCCAGGCGGCAGCCCGCTGCGGACCCGCCGGGGATCCGAGGGGCGGCGGCCCCACAACAGCAGCAGCCGGGCCGCCGGATCCGTCTCCACCGCCGGACCGTCGTCAGGTTCGACCAGCGCGAACCGCCCCTCACCGCGCCGTACCTCGACGACGAGATCGGGTTGGTCGGGGCACCGCAGCCGGGCGGCGAAGTCGGCCCCGGTTCCGCCCGCACCGGCCAGGCCGGTGGCGAGCAGCGAGTTCTGCAGCATCCGTACCGAGTGCGCGAGCAGTTCGGGCCGGGCCAGCACCTCGTCGCCCTGGCCGTCGTCGCCGACGAGGTCCCAGCGGTGCACGGCGAACTCCTGCCGCATGTGCAGGATCAGTTCCCCGACCGGCATGCCCCACCCCAACCCGGGAACCGCCGCGGTCGGATCGGGGGCGGCAAGGTGCTTGAAAAGTTCGGTCATCTCCCGTTCGCCGGTCTCCAGCCGGCGGCGCAGCACCCGGTCGTCCAGCGCCTGGTACGGCAGCTCCCGCGCCGCCCAGTCGGTCACCGCCGGAGCGGGCCGCCCCTCGAGATGGGCCCGGGCCTGCTCGGTCAGCAGCTCGACACCGGAGACCAGGTGGGCCACGACCTCGTGCGCGGTCCAGCCCTGGCAGGCGGTCAGCGCGTGCGGTGGCACGTCCTGCAGGGTGTCGAGGAATACGTCGATCTCCGGCCGACCCCGCGGGTCGTCGCGGTCCGTCGCTGCGGATGGCACGTTGAGGACCATTCACCCTCCCGGCGGTGATCTTGTTTCGGATGCTAGCGCACGGAAGGCCCGCTACCGTCCGCCATAAGTGCAGGTTGCGGCCACGTTCGGCGGGTGCGGGGCGAGCCGGACCGGGCCGGTTCGGTACGGTCGCCGGGTGAGCGACGACGAAGACTTCGCCGACCTCATCGAGCGGCACCGGGGCGAGCTGCGAGTGCACTGCTACCGGATGCTCGGGTCCTTCGACGAAGCGGAAGACCTGGTCCAGGAGACGTTCCTGCGGGCCTGGCGGGGCCGGCACGGATTCCAGGGGCACTCGTCGATCCGCGCCTGGCTCTACCGGATCGCGACCAACGCCTGCCTCGACGCCCTCACCGGTCGGGCGCGGCGCGTGCTCCCACACCACGTCGGACCGCCGTACGACCCGGGCCAGCCGCAACCCGCCGTCGTCGACCCCTCCTGGCTGCAGCCGTTTCCCGACCACCTGTGGGAGCCGGTCGCGTCGCACTCCGACGAGCCGGAAGCGAGGGTCGTCGCGAAGGAGACGCTGGAACTCGCGTTCCTGGCCGCGATCCAACACCTGCCACCCCGGCAGCGCGCCGCGGTGATCCTGCACGACGTGCACGGCTGGCCGATCCGGCAGACGGCCCAGGCACTGGACGGCAGCGTCGCATCCGTCAACAGCGCGCTGCAACGGGCACGGGCGACGCTGCGCAAGCACCTGCCACCGGGCCGGGCCGACTGGGCACCGTCCGCCCCGCCCACCGACGAGGAGCGCATGGTGCTACGCCGATACATGTCGGCGGCCGAACGGGGCGACCTCGCCGAGATCGCCGAACTGCTGGCCGAGGACGTGAGAACGACGATGCCGCCGTACCCGGAATGGCTCGCCGGCCGACCGGCGGTGCTCGCGGCGCTGTCGACGAGCTGGGACCCCACCTCGCCCGAGTACGTGGGCACGTTCCGGATGCTGCCGGCACAGGCCAACGGCCAGCTCGCCGCCGCGGCCTACGTACGACGCCCCGAAGAACACTCGTACGCGCCGTTCGCGATCGGGGTGCTGTGCGTCGAGAAAGGCCAGATCACGGAGATCACCGCATTCCACGAGCCGGCCCTCTTCCCGGCGTTCCGGCTGCCACCGCGCCTCGACCGATAGTTTTTCCGCGCCGCCGTAGTCTCAGGAGACATGACCAAAGTTCTCTACTCCGCGACCATGTCACTCGACGGCTACATCGCCGGCCCCGGCGGTGACATGTCCTGGCTCGCCGAGCACGTCGGCGGCCCCAACCCGGTGGCCGACGACCTCGTCGGGAAGATCGGCGCGCTGCTCATCGGCGCCCGCACCTATTACGGCGACGACCCGAACCGCGACACCGACAAGGAAGGCGCCTTCGGAGGCCAGTGGACCGGCCCGCAGTTCGTGCTCACCCACCGGCCGCCCACCAACCCCGTACCCGACACCACCTTCGTCGACGACCTGACCAGCGGAGTGGCCGCGGCCAAGGCCGCCGCCGGCGACCGGTACGTCAACGTCCTCGGCGCCGACGTCGCCGCCCAGTGCCTGGCGGCGGGCCTGCTCGACGAGATCCTGGTGTTCATCGCACCCGTACTGCTCGGTGACGGCGTACGCCTGTTCCACCACCCCGGTGGCGCCCATGTGCGAATGGACGAGGTCACGACCGCACAGGGTCCCGTACCGACCATGTGGCTGAAGGTCCGGCGGTAACGGAGGCCGCGACAGGCGTGCCGCTCCACCGCGTCCGGCGGGGGAGCGGCACGCCACGCGCGCCGCCCCACTTCCGCATCTGAATCCCGCCTACCGGCAGTCGGTCAGCGGGCGGCGACCCGTCAGGCCGCACGGACGGAGCCGCTGCGGACAGTAAGGTCGTCAACGTGGTGAGCGCACCGGTGGGTAGGCACATAGTCGTCGTCGGAGCTGGCATCGTCGGCGCGTCGGTGGCCTATCACGCCGCCCGGGCGGGCGCCGCCGTGACGTTACTCGATGCCGGGCGGCCAGGCGCCGGCGTGACGGCGGACTCGTTCGCCTGGGTCGGAGCATCCGGCGTACGTACCGGTCCGGCGGCCGGGATCCGGGCCACCGCGACGGAGGAGTACCACCGGGTCGAGGCCGAGTTGCCGGGACTCCCGGTGACCTGGTCCGGCTCACTGAGCTGGCGCGCGGAAGGCAGCGCGCCGGAGGCCGGGCCCGGACAGGAAATTGTGGACGCGGCCACCGTGATGACGCTCGAGCCCAACCTTCGACAGCCCCCGGAGTGGGCCATATGGGCACCCGGCGACGGCGCCGTCGACCCGGTCGGCGTGACCGAGCGGCTGGTCGCCGGCGCCCGCGCCCACGGCGCCCGGGTACATCTGGACACCGCGGTCACCGCGATCCACCGGGATGCGGCGGGCCAGGTTGCCGGGGTCGACACGGCTGTGGGACCCCTGTCCGGTACGACTGTGGTGTTGGCGGCCGGCGTTGCCACGGCCACGCTGGGCGCGCCGCTCGGCGTGCGTGTCCCGGTCGAGCCGTCACCGTGCCCGCTCTTCCGGCTTCGGGCGCCGGCCGGCCTGGTCCGTACCGTGGTCAACACTGAGGATTTCGATCTCCGGCAGGTCGCCGCGGACCGGCTGATCGCCGCCGCGGACTCGCCCGAACCGACCCTTGCCGCCGTCCGGTCCACTTTCCGTGGTGCCGGAAGCGTCGAGCTGCTCAGCACACGACTCGGAGTACGCCCGATGCCGGCCGACGGTGAACCGATCGTCGGTCCGGTCGCCGACGTACCCGGTCTCTACCTGGCGGTGATGCACTCGGCGGTCACGCTTGCCCCGGCCATGGGCCGCCTCATCGCGCGGGAACTGGTCAACGGCATCGACGAGCCGGCATTGTCGGGATGCCGCCCCGACCGCTTCTAGCGTCCCGCATCTGAATCTCGCTTACCGGTGGCGTGCGGCAGGATCTCGGCGGGGGTCTTGGTTCAGGTGAAGGGGGCATCGGTCCTCCCCAGCCGTCGATGAAAGCGCGGACCGTGGCGATGAGTTCCTTGACATTGTCGAACGACCCCGCGCAGACCTCGTGTGGAAGTTGTCAGGCCTATTCTCGCCGGCAGTTGCACGTCGTGCTGTGGCGATCTTGCGCAGGAAGTCGCCGAACTCGGCCTTGTTAGCTGATGATCCCGACCACGCCCGGCAATCAAGCGGTCCGCATGGAAGTACTCCGTGTGAGCGGGGAACAGCGCGGCCACTGGTGCACTGAGCCCGGCGCCACCGGATCACCCCGGGTGCGCGGGGAGCAGATCCAGTATGAGGTGGCGATGGTGACGGGCGCGGGATTACCCCCGCGTGCGCGGGGAGCAGTTGGGGTCCACGGTGCCGAGCTGCCGGATGCTGGGATCACCCCCGCGTGCGTGGGGAGCAGTCCCCAGTCCTTGAGGTGACCGTAACCGTCTAAAGATCACCCCCGCGTGCGCGGGGAGCAGGCGACCTCGGCCCGCGATGTCCTCCACGTGGCGGGATCACCCCTGCGTGCGCGGGGAGCAGATGTGCGCGCGGCGACGGGAGACCGCCAACTTGGGATCACCCCGGCGTGCGCGGGGAGCAGGGTCCGTACTCAACTTCCTGGACCAGCTTGAGAGGATCACCCCCGCGTGCGCGGGGAGCAGCTCGCCCGGATCGCCGGCGCCGGCGTGGTGAAGGGATCACCCCCGCGTGCGCGGGGAGCAGCGGCTGCGACTTCGTTCGCTTTTACGGCGTGGGGATCACCCCCGCGTGCGCGGGGAGCAGGGGCAGGGACTCCTGGGGATCGCGGCGCGCGTGGGATCACCCCCGCGTGCGCGGGGAGCAGTCATCGGCGTCGAGCGGGTCACCCCAGTACGCGGGATCACCCCCGCGTGCGCGGGGAGCAGGACGCCCAGCTCGCGCATAGTGATGTTGTGGCGGGATCACCCCCGCGTGCGCGGGGAGCAGCGGATGTGTTGTCCGCGGACAGATCGAGCACGGGGATCACCCCCGCGTGCGCGGGGAGCAGGTTTTGGCCGCGGACCAGCCGGCCGGTCGTGCGGGATCACCCCCGCGTGCGCGGGGAGCAGCGGGCGCCGACATTACAGCCGGCACGGTGGCCGGGATCACCCCCGCGTGCGCGGGGAGCAGGGCTAGCCCCTCTGCCGCCTATGGCATCAGTGCGGGATCACCCCCGCGTGCGCGGGGAGCAGGGTACGGCGCTCGCCCGCATCCGCGACGAGAAGGGATCACCCCCGCGTGCGCGGGGAGCAGAGACCGGGCTGGTGCCGGACGTCCAGGCCGCGGGATCACCCCCGCGTGCGCGGGGAGCAGGCCGAACTCCACGTCGACAAGCGAGACATCGCGGGATCACCCCCGCGTGCGCGGGGAGCAGATCCGGACCGTGGTCGGCGCAGCTCAGACCCTGGGATCACCCCCGCGTGCGCGGGGAGCAGGGATTCGGTGGGCAGGGTCAGAACCGCTGGTGCAGGATCACCCCCGCGTGCGCGGGGAGCAGGAGGCCGGGCAGCGCCTGGAGATCACGTTCAGGGGATCACCCCCGCGTGCGCGGGGAGCAGGGACAGGACTTCGTCGACGCGCACCGGGACCTGGGATCACCCCCGCGTGCGTGGGGAGCAGATACTTCATTATCGGAGTGATACGCAAGGGGAGGGATCACCCCCGCGTGCGCGGGGAGCAGCATGAGACGGCGCTCGTCCGCCCGCAGCGGACGGGATCACCCCCGCGTGCGCGGGGAGCAGGATCTTTTCCCCGTGGTTGGCCACGCGAGTAGGGGATCACCCCCGCGTGCGCGGGGAGCAGATCCGACCGGGCGGGGCCGGTGGTGGAGTCCAGGGATCACCCCCGCGTGCGCGGGGAGCAGGCCCAAAGGAACATGGTGTACGTCCGTGCCGAGGGATCACCCCCGCGTGCGCGGGGAGCAGGGTCGACCGCCAGCACCCGCGTACCGGCCGTGGGGATCACCCCCGCGTGCGCGGGGAGCAGGCCCGTGAGGGCAACTACAGCAACCTCGACGCCGGATCACCCCCGCGTGCGCGGGGAGCAGATCGTGCCGGCCCTGGCGGCATTCGGGCAGGCGGGATCACCCCCGCGTGCGCGGGGAGCAGTCCGTGTACAGGTCGTACAGGACCGGGATGACGGGATCACCCCCGCGTGCGCGGGGAGCAGATCGACTCCGATCCGGCCGCCCGATCGGCACCAGGATCACCCCCGCGTGCGCGGGGAGCAGCGCTTCCTGGTGACCTCGTGGGTGATCAGCCGGGGATCACCCCCGCGTGCGCGGGGAGCAGATCGCGATCGGTCGCAAGACCATGCCCCGCCAGGGATCACCCCCGCGTGCGCGGGGAGCAGGCCAGGTCGTCGGCCAGGTGTAGACCGTCCTCGGGATCACCCCCGCGTGCGCGGGGAGCAGGATCCGCGTCTTCGCTGACCGTGGCGAGAAAAAGGATCACCCCCGCGTGCGCGGGGAGCAGTTGGTGACCGCCGGGCCGGCGCCGGTCTCGCGCGGATCACCCCCGCGTGCGCGGGGAGCAGTGGCTGATGTCGCGGTAGTACGCGGTCGTCTCGGGATCACCCCCGCGTGCGCGGGGAGCAGCCGCTCGTCCAACTCCCGCAGCCACCGGCCGAGGGATCACCCCCGCGTGCGCGGGGAGCAGCGTAGCAGGCGCGTTGGCAGATCTATCCATGGAGGATCACCCCCGCGTGCGCGGGGAGCAGCCGAGGGCCAGGGACAGGTGCCAGGCCCAGGCGGATCACCCCCGCGTGCGCGGGGAGCAGGAGCCGGCCGACGGCGGCAAGGGTGCCCCGGCGGGATCACCCCCGCGTGCGCGGGGAGCAGGCCGTGCTCGGGATCAGCCCGTGGGACAGCCCGGGATCACCCCCGCGTGCGCGGGGAGCAGATCCATCCTCCGCAGCAGCCGGCGCGGCCTCGGGGATCACCCCCGCGTGCGCGGGGAGCAGCGACCGCCGACGTTGTCGAGCCGCAACGTCAAGGGATCACCCCCGCGTGCGCGGGGAGCAGTTGCTCCATTGAGGACCTACGACGGTTCGGCAAGGATCACCCCCGCGTGCGCGGGGAGCAGTGCTCCATTGAGGACCTACGACGGTTCGGCAAGGATCACCCCCGCGTGCGCGGGGAGCAGGATGAGCATGGCCAGGACCGGCGAGTCGATGACGGATCACCCCCGCGTGCGCGGGGAGCAGGACCTGGGCGACGGGATGGGCTGGCGCAACAAGGGATCACCCCCGCGTGCGCGGGGAGCAGGAGGGACGGATGCCCGGGCCGGTGGGACTCCGGGGATCACCCCCGCGTGCGCGGGGAGCAGGGCCTTGACCGGGGTGAGGATCGCTTCCGCGAGGGATCACCCCCGCGTGCGCGGGGAGCAGCATCGGCGTCCAGCGGCTCCCCGGAGTAGGCGGGATCACCCCCGCGTGCGCGGGGAGCAGGCTTCCTGACCTGGTGCTCTAGAGATCAAGTAGGCCGTTTTTCTTCACTTTGGTTGGCAAGGCTTCCATCCGGATTTCTCGACTCGGCAAACCAACGTCCCGTGCGAACTATTGAGACCAGAAGCTAGGGTTCCTGCATCCGGCTCCATTGTAGAAGGGCTGGTAGTCCGGGCCTCTGTTTGTACGGGAGCATGCCGTGGACGCCGAGGCCGTCACCACCGGAGGCCTCGAATCTCCGTCCCGTTAGCTGTCACCGCCTGCGCCCAGTGAGAGTTTCAGTGCCGTTACGCTGTGTCCGGTATCCGTCGATCGCCGCCGAGGGTCCGTAGCGCGTTGAGGGTGATGTCCGCGTCGATGCCCTGGCTCACCACGATCCGAGCCGGTGCCGCGTACGCCCCGACTGCCGGTCGAGCAGGTCATGGAGGTGACCGCGCCACCGCCGCGACGCACCTGAGCACGGTACAAGATTGTGATGGCTGTTGCCGCCACGGTGACACTGGCAAGATCGGCCCACATGAACGACGGAGAAGACTGGTACGACTGGCACCGCCCGTATGCCGACCCCGGCTCGCCGCTGGCACATAGGCTGCGCCTGGTTCAGCGGCACATCGCCGCGTGGCTCGATGAGCACGCCGGTAAACCCGTAACCGTGGTCAGCGTGTGTGCCGGCCAAGGCCGCGACATCCTCGACGTGCTGGCAGCGCGCCCTGACGCCGCTCGGGTCGGTGCCACCCTGATCGAGTACGACCCGCGGAACGTCGCGACGGCCCGAGCAAGAGTGGCCGCCGAGAAGCTCGAGACGGTGACTGTCATGCAGGCCGACGCGGGTGACCTCGCCTCGTACCGACAGGCGGTGCCCGCCGACCTCGTCATCATGGCGGGAGTCCTGGGCAACATCAGCGACGGCGACGTCCGCACCACCATCAAGGCGTTGCCACAGTTCTGCGCCGCCGATGCCACGGTGATCTGGACCAGGACCCGGCGTACGCCCGACCTCACACCAGCGATCCGAAGGTGGCTGACCGACGCGGGATTCGTCGAAGAGGCATTCCACGCCCCCGACGGCGTCCTGTTCTCCGTCGGCATCCACCGCTTCACCGGCACCCCGCAGCCGTTGCCTGCTGACGGCAAGATCTTCCAGTTCATCGCTTGACATCGAACTGAAGTCCTGACGCGCTGGGAGATCGGATGTCACGCTTGCTGCTTCGTAGGGCTCATCCCAGGTGGTTGTCGTTCGTGAGCCGGTGGTGACGGAGCAGGGCGTAGGCGAGGCCGGCGGAGGCATGGAAGTGGTCGGCCTCGCGCCCGCAGCGGCGTACGAGTCGAAGGTTGTGTAAGCCAGACCAGGCGGACTCGATGACTCACCGGTGGCGGTCGGGGGTATCGCATACGTCTAGGCGGGATCACCTTCGCGTCGCGGGGAGCAGGTCGTCGGCTCGAGGTGCGTGAGGTCCTGCGCGGGATCACCCCCGCGTCCGTGCGGGGAGCAGCGGCCGTCGCCGCACCGGAAGATCCGGACACAGGGATCACCCCCGCGTGCCGCGGGGAGCGGCGCCCGGTCACGTCGCCGTGCCGCAGCCGCCAGGGATCATCCCCGCGTGCGCGGGGAGCAGGGCATCGAGGAAGACGACCAGTTCCTCGCCGCGGGATCACCCCCGCGTGCGCGGGGAGCAGGGCGCCCGTAGCGCGGCCTGCCGCGCCCTGACCGGATCACCCCCGCGTGCGCGGGGAGCAGGCCGCCAGTGTGGACACCGATCTCTTACGCCGGGGATCACCCCCGCGTGCGCGGGGAGCAGTGTCCGTTGCGTTCGGTCGGTGTACGCCGGTGGGGATCACCCCCGCGTGTGCGGGGAGCAGTCCGTCGTCCCGCACTGCTCGCAGTGTTCGTCGGGATCACCCCCGCGTGCGCGGGGAGCAGCTCCGCTGCAACGGCAAGATCCCGGCACGGGCGGGATCACCCCCGCGTGCGCGGGGAGCAGGAGAACATCGTGCGGGATCGGCTCGTCTACAAGGGATCACCCCCGCGTGCGCGGGGAGCAGGGCCGCGCGCTCGGCCGGGGTCTGCAGGGCGAGGGATCACCCCCGCGTGCGCGGGGAGCAGGGCGCCGGCAGCGGCGCCATCCCGAACACCGGGGGATCACCCCCGCGTGCGCGGGGAGCAGGAGTGGGCCAACCTGGACTACCCGCCGGCCGTGGGATCACCCCCGCGTGCGCGGGGAGCAGGCGAGGGCCAGGATCGTGGCTACCTGGGCGAGGGGATCACCCCCGCGTGCGCGGGGAGCAGAGCAACGCCGAGATCGCCCGGCGTTTGGACGAGGGATCACCCCCGCGTGCGCGGGGAGCAGGTCTTCCGTGGCGACGTCGCCGTGTCGATCTTGGGATCACCCCCGCGTGCGCGGGGAGCAGACACAGCGCCCGAGGTATGTGCCGCGCGCGATGGGATCACCCCCGCGTGCGCGGGGAGCAGAGGACGTCCTGCAGGTCCTCGATCAGACTCCGAGGATCACCCCCGCGTGCGCGGGGAGCAGTAGCCTCCCTCGTGTCGCGTCCACGAAGGCGTAGGATCACCCCCGCGTGCGCGGGGAGCAGACGGTGCCCGACAGCGGGCGCGAGCACGGATGGGGATCACCCCCGCGTGCGCGGGGAGCAGACCTGTCGCGCGCCACCGACATCAAGCCGGGCGGGATCACCCCCGCGTGCGCGGGGAGCAGCCCCACTCGGCCGGCTCACGACCCAAGATCATCGGATCACCCCCGCGTGCGCGGGGAGCAGGTCGGCGAGATCGGCATCCAGTACGACCGGACGGGATCACCCCCGCGTGCGCGGGGAGCAGATCTCGCCGAGCGGGCCGCAGCCAAGCGGGGCGGGATCACCCCCGCGTGCGCGGGGAGCAGACTTCCTGACCTGGTGCTCTAGAGATCAACTAGTTGTTTTTCCTTCACTTTGGTCGGCAAAGCTGCCATCTGAACTCCCTGGCTTGATGGGACCAACGTGAGGGTACGGATGGTCGAGGCTAACAGCTTCATGTCAGCACAGGCCGGTGGTCCGCCCGTTGAAGGGATCTTCTCGAGCGGTCGAAGCTTGCCGTACCGTCGTCCGCGTGGTACTTCACGCCCGTCCTATGTGCGCTGAACCAAGCGTCTCTATGCTGTCGGGCCTGGTGTCGACGCAACACCGAGGGCACCGGTGGTGAGGCCGTCGCCGATCTCGCGGGCCAGGGCCGCTCCGGTCGCTGCCGCCTGCTCAAGCGTGTTACGAAACTCGACAAGCTGACGGAAGGCTTGCCCGTACGCCCGCTGCTGCTTCAGCGGCACGACAGGAATCGTGAGCCGGCGGATGTCGATGCGTAGGGTGCCGCTTGCGGTGCTCGAGGTTCGGCCGGCGATCCGCAGGTTGTCCGTGCGGGAGAGGACACCGGCGACGAACCATGGGTCGAAGCGGGTTGTGTCGACGCGTATCAACTGGACGCCGGGCCCGAGTTCGGCGCCGATCTGTTCCGGTGTGGCGACTCGGGCGCTGATCCGGCGGCCGATGACCGGAACGAGGATGTCGTTGGCGTTTACCTGTGGCCCCGGGGCGTCGTCGCTGGCGCGGGTCGCCTGTCCGCTGGCCGGGCCGCCGGACAGCACGTCGGCGGCGGTCAGTACGGCGCCGCCGGCGGCGCTGGTCGGTCGGCTACGGGAGACGGCGCGCTGGACGGTGATGCTGCCGGACCGGATCAGGTCGGTGACGTCGGCCTGGGGGGCTTCGAGCAGCGGTGTTGTCGGTGTCTCGTGCACCGCGGGCAGGCTGCGTCGCATGTGGTCGAGAAGTCGGTCGAAGTCGCCGATCCTGCAGATGATCTCCGCGGGGTTGGCGGTTAGTTCGCCAGCTTGTGGTAGGTGCCGTTGCGGTGTCAGGTCGACCTGGTCGTCGAGGAGTTCGATGGCGGGCACGGCGCGGTGGACGCCGGGCCTTTCGGCGTAGCTGTCGGACCGGTACGCGTTCCAGACAGTGTCGACGATCTGGGTGAGGGACTGGCCCTCGGACGCGGTGGTGGCGTCGACCATGAGCAGGTCTCCGGCGCCCGGCTGGTGCGGATCGGGCTGGGTGAGGACCCAGATGTTCAGTCCGATGGCGATCGGCGGCATCAGGCCGGAGGGGAGGGCGATGACCGCACGCAGCGCTCCGCGACGGATGAGTTCCGCGCGGATCCGGCGGCCGGCGGGGCGCGATGCGGCGGCTGGGGGCATGAGTACGACGGCGGTGCCGCCGGGGGAGAGGTGGGCCAGGGTGTGTTGCACCCAGGCGAGTTCGGGTTCGGTTCGTGGGGGAAGGCCGTAGGCCCAGCGGGGGTCGTAGGCGAGGCGGTCGTGGCCCCAGTCGTGCACCCCGAACGGGAAGTTCGCGACGACGACATCGGCCCGCAGGTCGGGTAGGCCGTCGGCGAGCATGCTGTCGCCGACGTGGATGACGGGCGGCTCCGCCGCGTGTCCGGCGGCTCGGGTACGCAGGTGCACGAACCACAGGCGCAGCAGGGTGATCAGCGCGTACTGCGGGTTGACCTCCTGCGCGTAGCACCGGGTGGCCGTACCGTTTCGCAGGGCCCGGTCGGCGGCCATGCGAAGGATGGATCCGGTGCCGCTGGTGAAGTCGAAGGTACGCGTCCCGATGCCGGCGAGGGTCAGCATCACCTCGGCGACGGCGTCGGGCGTGCCGGCAAGGCCGGACATCGAGTGGGCTGAGGTCACGTACTGGCTGTGCAGGTATTCGAAGGCGGTCTCCGCGCCCTGTTCCGAGCCGAACTGGTCCACTGTGCGCAGGAGCGTGGTGAGCTGCGCGGTCCACTGTTTCGGCAGTACGTCACCGACCAGCCCGGCCAGGCCGGGGTCGAAGGTGTGCAGGTGGCTGACGAGCTGTTTCGGGGTCGGCAGGTTGTCGCTGGCGGACTCGGTCCGGACGAGCAGAAGCGCACCGGCGATGCCGAGGACGTCGCTGATCTGCGCCGCGGGCTGGTAGCTCTCGATCTGCCGCCAGGCCCATTGGGCGGTGCTGGCCTGGTGTAGCCGTCCATGGCGGTGCAGCCACCGCTCGACTTCCCGGGCGTCGAACGACGGGCTGGTCGGGGTGCCGCCCACCGGTGTGGGGAAGTCGGTGTAGCGGCGGCGCCAGTTGCTCACCGCTGCCCTGCCGACGTTGGCCAGTCGCGCGATGCCGCTGGCGGTCAGGGTGGCCTTGCTCGGGGCCATGATCGGCTCTTTCGTCACCCGTGAACACTAGCATGGCGATGATGCTTGTGGTCACGGTTTACAGACGATATGTTGTGTGCGGCTCCGGCCACTACCTCAGGGGGGATCAATGCCGCGTCGAGGACGCAGTACCACCATCGGAAAGATCGCCAAGGTTCACCAGGACCGCCGGGTGTCCGAGATCAGGGTGCTCGGCGAGTCGCTGCGCCGCGAGCAGGGCACCCGGCCCTGCGATGGATCGCGCACGCATGACCTGCGGGAGACCGTGGAAGCCCGCTGACCGTTACCCGACCCCACTACCGAAGGAGGACCATGAACACCCTTGCTCGAATCCACGCCGCCAACCACTCTTCCCGATCGCCTTTCGCCGGTCGTGTACGTCGCCCGTGGTGCTCGGCGGTACGCGCCCGGCACCACGGGCGACCCAACCGCCCGGGTGTACGCGCGAGTGCGCCTTGACCCCGTCGTTGGCACCGCCATCGCGGACGCGTACGCGGCGGCACCGCTTCGGGACGAGCGGGCCTACCCGGCGTACGCCGCGCTCTGCCAAGAAACCGCACGGCAGTACCACTTCCTCGTGGGCCGGGCGGAGTTTGGCGGCCTGGGCATGACGGTGCGGGTCGTCGACGAGGACCCCTACCCGGACGTCGGGGCGATGGTCGACGACGTGCGGCGGCGCCGGTTGAAGGTGTGGGCCACCGCGGCCAGCGGCACTCCCCACCCGTACCTCAGCGACGCCGAGAACGACATGTTTCGCGCGGTGCACGACGTGTTCGGACACGCGTCGATCGGCCGCGGCTTCGACCGGCACGGTGAGGAGGCCGCCTGGCTGAAGCACAGCGGCATGTATTCACCGCTGGCCCGGCTCGCTATGACCACCGAGACGCGGGGCCAGACCTGCGTCCGGATCTTTCGGTACGGGGACTTTCCGGAGCAGAAGGCGGTGTTGCTGCCCCGGATATTCAGTGATCCGAGTCTGGTCCACGTCGATGGGGGTGGCGCTGGGACGGCGGCTCGGCGCTGAGCCGCGCTATCTCCTGGCGCAGGCTCTGCACGGTGGCGTGTTCCGGTCCGTCGACCCGGATGCGGTCGCGTAGCAGCACGTTGAGCTGACGTAGGGCGCGATCGCGTTCCCCGAGTGAGAGGTGGGCACGGGCGGCCTGACGTCGTAGGTCGAACACCTTGAGGTCGTCGTCGCCGTACTGCAGGGCGCGTTGGTCGGCGACTTGCCGCCACTGGCGTGCCGCGGCGCGGAACTCACCGGCGGCGTGTAACCGCTCCGCGTGCTTCTCGCCCTGCTCCCGATCGGGCCTGACCCGTTCGGCGGCGGGGGCCGGCGTGGGACGGGTCTGCTGTGGGACCCGTCCCACGATCGCGGCGTACGCCTGTACCGCTTCGGCGGTGTCGTCGAGCAGGCCGGGAATCGGCGGCAGATCCCGGGAGAGCGGCGCCAGGGCGGTGTAGACCTCGGCGGCACTGGCCGGCCGGTCCTCGGGGCGGGTCGCGAGCAGTGCCTGCACCAGGTCGTCGAGCGTGGCGGGAACGTCGGGGCGGAGGTGGGCAGGACGGGGTGGGGGATCCTCGATCTGCTGCCGGTCGATGGTGGTCGTCGCGCCCACGAACGGCGGTTGGCCGGTCAGGAGATCGAAGAGCGTGCCGCCCAGGCCGTACAGGTCGGTGCGGTGGTCGACGCGCTCCCCGAAGGTTTGTTCCGGCGCCATGTAGCCCTTCGTCCCGAGAGAGTGCTCGGTCCGCGTGATGCGCGAGTAGCGGTCGTCGTCGTACACGACGGCCAGGCCGAAGTCGAGCACCTTGACCGCGCTGCTCGGGGCGAGCATGACATTGCTCGGCTTGATGTCGCGGTGCACCAGGTTGATCCGCTGCGCGGCCATCAGGACGCTGCTGATCTGGGCCCCGATGGCGGCCACCCATCCGATCGGGAGTGGACCTTGCTCCGCGATGAGGTCGGCGAGGTTGAGCCCGGCGATCCGCTCGAGGACGACGTAGGGCCGACCTTCGTGTTCGCCGAGGTCGTAGACGGCGGGCACGCCCGGATGATCGAGCCGGGCGGTCAGCAGTGTCTCGCGGCGGAACCGACGTATCAGGTCCAGGTCCGTCTTGCCGGCGCCGATGAGCTTCACGATGACGGAGCGTTCGAGCAGCGTGTCGTCCGCGGGCCAGACCTCGGCCAGTCCCCTGTGTGGCAACGGGAACCGACGGAGCTGGTAGCGGCCTTTGAGGACCGTGCCGGACACCACGGGGCCCAGCATAACGGCCGGACCGGTCCCGAAGCCGTACGCTCCAACGTGATCAGTGAACTGGGTTCACGGGTAATGCACTTGCAAGACCCGTACACCGGTGCTTCAATGTGTCCGGCGCGGGCACCGTCTCCGGCTGCGTCATCGTCCAGGGTCGGCGACCGGTGCGGTCCACTGTGTCCGGCTCGCGACAGTTCTGACATCACGCCCGGCTACGTCCAGGCAGCTGTTCTACGGGGGAGTGTTGTGGCTGAGTTGGCCCTCGGTCGGGAGTTCCTGCCCGCCTATGCCGTGTTGCCGCGCCGCGTGCAGAGTGCCGTCGTCGCCGCCATCGGCAAGTTCGCCCAGCACACCCACGCCGGGCTGCACCTGGAGAAGCTGGCCGGGGCACGGGATCCGAACATTCGCACCATCCGCATCGACCTGTCGTATCGCGGAGTGGTGCTCCGGCTCGGAGAAGAACGGTACGTGCTTCTCAACGTCCTGCCGCACGACGACGCCAACACCTTCGCGGTGAGCCGCCGGTTCACCGTCAACCAGGTGCTCGGCGTGCTGGAGATGCGCGACGAGGCGGGCATCGAGGAGTTCGCCCGCACCGAACCGTCGGAGCCACCCGCGGCCGGACTGTTCGACCAGGTTTCGACGACCGACCTGGTGCGGCTCGGTGTGGACGAGGATCTGGTGCCGCTGCTGCGCATCATGGTCACCGACAAGCAGCTGGAGAGCCTCGCCGGGCGCCTGCCGGAGACGCAGCTCGACGTCCTGCGTGGGCTCGCCAGCGGAATGACCGTGGACGAGGTCCGGGCCGAGCTGGCCGACCGGATCGTGTCGGGTGTGGACACCGGCGACCTGCTCACTGCGGCCCGCCGTACGCCCGAACGGGTTCTCTTCGTCTCGGGGCCGATGGAACTCGCCGCAATCCTCGCCCACCCGTTCGACCTGTGGCGCACCTTCCTGCACCCGACGCAACGCGACGTCGCCCACCGTGAGACGTACAGCGGTCCCGCCCTGGTCACCGGCAGCGCCGGCACCGGGAAGACCGTGACCGGTCTGCACCGGGCGGTGTTCCTCGCCGAACGGCTGCCCGACGGCCAGAAGGTCCTGCTGACCACGTTCACCCGCGCGCTCGCCGACGCCCTGACCAGACAGCTCTACCGGCTCACCACCGACCCGGCGGTCCGGGCGCGCATCGACGTGGTCAGCGTCGACAGGCTGGCGTACGAGATCGTCTCCCGGGACAGCAGGAAGGTGGCCGTCGCCGAGAGCACGATCATCGACCAGCTGTGGGAAGCGGCCGCGAAGGCCGGCCCCACCTACCTGAACCGCGCCGGCCACGTCACCACCTACAGCGCGGCCTTCCTCAGGCACGAGTGGGAACAGGTGATACTCGCGCAGCAGCTGACCACCCTCGAGGCGTACCGCGACGCGTCCCGCAAGGGCCGTGGCGCACGCCTGCGTGCCACCCAACGCGAGCAGGTGTGGGCCGCGATCCACAGCGTGACGCAGGAGTTGGCGAAGCGACGCCTGCGTACCCACACCCAGCTCGCCGACGACGCGGCCGCGATCCTGCGCCGCTCACCGGCCCCCTACCGGCACGTCGTCGTCGACGAAGGGCAGGATCTGCACCCGGCGCAGTGGCGGCTGCTGCGGGCACTCGTCACGCCCGGGCCGAACGACATGTTCCTGCTCGCCGACCCCTACCAGCGCATCTACGACAGCCACGTCTCCCTGACCCAGCTCGGCATCGAGGTCCGTGGCCGGACCCGACGGCTCACCGTCAACTACCGCACCACCCACGAGATCCTGGACCTGTCGGTCAGGATCCTCAACGGCGACGCCGCCGTCGGCCTCGACGGACAGGACGACACGTTGCGCGGATACCACTCGATCACCCGTGGCGGCGTACCCGAGGTCGCCGCCGCCGGGAGCCGCGACGACGAGCACGAAGCGCTGATCGAACGGGTGGGGACCTGGCTGGAGCAGGGGGTGGAGCAGCACGCGATCGGCGTGGCGGTCCGCACCGGACAGCTCGTCAAGACCGTCAGCAGGATCCTGAGCGAGGCCCACATCACCGTCGCCGACGACAAGCGGGGCATCGACGGGGTGCACGTCGCCACCATGCACCGCATGAAAGGGCTGGAGTTCCAGTGCCTCGCCGTCGTCGGGCTCGACGCGGGCGTACTGCCGGCCCCGAACGCGCTCACCTCCGCCGCCGAGGACCCGCACGCCCACCAGCAGGATCTGCAGCGGGAACGCTGCCTGCTGTTCGTCGCCCTGACCCGCGCCCGCGACGTGCTCTACCTGTCACACAGCGGCTCACCCAGTCCGCTCCTCCCGGTGCCCCGATGAGCGCCGGCACCGCCGCCGACGGCCCCAAGCTGGGCGACGCGGCGCGCGCCGTCTGGGGCAAGACCGACCGCAAAGGTACGTCGCCGGTCGGCTGGCTGCCGCTGTGGCGGCACCTGGCCGACGCCGCCGACGTGGCCGGACAGCTGTGGGACCACTGGCTCGGCCCGGCGGTGCGTCGACGCATCGCCGACGAGTTGCCCGGCGGCGACGCCGACGGTCGCACCCTGGCCGTCTGGATCGCCGGGGTGCACGACATCGGCAAGGCCACACCCGCCTTCGCCTGCCAGGCACACGCGCTGGCCGAGCGGATGCGCGACCACGGACTCGACTACCAGCGGGACCTGATCCGCGCCGACCGCAGGTACGCCCCCCACGCCACCGCCGGGCAGATCGTGCTGGCGGAATGGCTGCAGGACCGCGGCTGGACCGACCCCCACCCGTACGCCGTCATCGTCGGCGGCCACCACGGCGTCCCGCCGACCGACGAGGGCCTCGACAACGTGCGACTGCGACGGCATCTGCTCGGCGATCCCGCCTGGCAGCGGGTGCAGGGGGAACTGCTGACCTGGATGACGGAACGGTCCGGCGCGGGGGACCGGCTCGCCGACTGGAACGACGTATCGCTGTCGCAGCCCGTCCAGGCCGCCCTCACCGGCCTCGTCATCGTCGCCGACTGGATCGCCAGCAACGAGAAGTACTTCCCCTACGTCCTGGACAGCACCGACACCGACCGGCTGCACACCGGCTGGGACCTGCTGGACCTGCCCGTTCCGTGGCAGCCCGCCGCGCCGCCGCCGAGCGTGGACGAGCGGTTCGCGACCCGGTTCGCGCTGCCCGCCGGGGCGGTGCCACGCCCGGTGCAGCGTACGGTCGCCGAACTGGCCGCGACGATGCCCGTACCCGGGATGATGATCGTCGAGGCGGCGATGGGGGAGGGCAAGACCGAGGCGGCCCTGGCGGCGGTCGAGATCATGGCCCACCGCACCGGAGCGTCCGGCTGCTACCTGGCCCTGCCCACCCGGGCCACCAGCGACGCCATGTTCGGCCGGATGCTGTCCTGGCTGCGCAGGCTGCCCGACACCCAGGTCGGCCGCGGTGACCGCGACGTGCGGCTGGCCCACGGCAAGGCGGCCCTCAACCCCGAGTACGACACGCTGCGGACCACGTCCCTGCCGAGCGGCATCGACCAGGACGCCGGCGGCACCAACATCGGCGTACACCGCTGGCTCGCCGGACCCAAGCGCACCCTGCTGTCCAGCTTCGTCGTCGGCACCATCGACCAGCTGCTGTTCGCGGCGCTTCGCGCCAAGCACCTCGTGCTTCGCCATCTCGGCCTCGCCGGCAAGATCGTCGTCATCGACGAGGCCCACGCCTACGACGTCTACATGAACCGTTTCCTCGGCCGGGCCCTGGAGTGGCTCGGCGCGTACGGCGTGCCGGTCATCGTGCTCTCGGCGACCCTGCCGGCGAACCGGCGGGCCGAACTGATGGAGAAGTACGACAACGGTCGGCTCGGCCCGCTTCCCCGGCCCACCTGGCGCGACCGCGGCAAGCCGCGCGTCGACCCGTACGCCCCGCTCCGCACCGACCTGCGATACCCGCTGGTCACGGTCTCCACCGCCGACCGCGGCGCCACCGCTGTCAGCTGTGCCGACTCGGGACGGGGCGTCGAGGTCCAGGTACGGAGCCTGGCCGACGACGTGCCTGCGCTGGCGGACCTGCTGCGCGACCGGTTGACCGACGGCGGCTGCGCGCTCGTGGTCCGCAACACCGTGGCCCGGGTCCAGGAGACCGCCGCCGCGCTGCGCGCGGCCCTCGGACCGGACACGCCGGTGTCGGTGGCGCACTCCCGGTTCATGGCCGTCGACCGTGCCGCCAAGGACCGCTGGCTACGCGACACGTTCGGCCCGCCCGGCGAGGGCAGCCGCCCGCACCGACACGTCGTGGTCGCCAGCCAGGTCGCCGAGCAGTCCCTCGACATCGACTTCGACCTGCTCGTCACCGACCTCGCCCCGGTCGACCTCGTGCTGCAGCGCATCGGCCGGCTCCACCGCCACCCGCGCGACGGCCGCCCGGCCCGGCTGACCACACCGACCTGCTGGATAACCGGTGCCGACTGGACCACCGAGCCGCCGCAACCGGTCAGCGGCTCCCGCCGCGTCTACCAGCCGGCGACCCTGCTGCGCAGCGCCGCCGTGCTGCTGCCACACCTCGACGGCACACCGCTGCGACTGCCGTCCGACATCGCCCCGCTCACCCAGTCCGCCTACGGCGACGCGCCGCTCGGCCCGCCGTCGTGGCAGCCCACGATGCTCGAAGCGGAGGCGAAGCAGCGGGACGAGATCACCGCCAAGGAACTGAAGGCCGACGGCTTCCGCCTGCCGGAAGTCGCCGAACCCGGAGTGCCACTGACCGGCTGGCTCTCCGGCGGCGTCGGCGACGCCGACGAGCGCGTGGCGCAGGGGCACGTCCGCGACACCGACGCCGAATCCCTCGAGGTCCTACTGCTGGTACGGACACCGGACGGCCTGACCCTCCCGGCCTGGATCGACGGCGGCGGAGTGCCGGTGCCGACCGCCAGCCTTCCGCGCTGGCCGCTGCCCCGGATGATCGCGCGCTGCACCCTGCCGTTGCCACGATCGATGACCGCCGCCGACGTGATCGACGACGTCATCGCCGACCTGGAGCGACGTCACGACCTCGGCGCCTGGCAGGACGACCCGTGGCTGGCCGGCGAACTCGTGCTCGACGTCGACGTCGACGGGGCGGCCACCGTGGCCGGCTTCGACCTGCACTACGACCCCACCGAGGGGCTGCGCGTCACCCGGGCCACCACCTGATCCCACTCCGATGCACAAAGGAGGTGATGCCGTGAACGGCTCATCACACCCAGCCGGATTCTCCCTGCTCGACCAGGCGTGGATTCCGGTGCTGGACGCCGCGGGCCAGCGCCGCGAGGTGTCGCTGCTCGGTCTGTTCGAGCAGGCCGACCGCGTCCGCATGATCGCCTGCGAGCTGCCCACCCAGACGTTCGCGATCCTGCGGCTCGCCCTGGCGGTCCTGCACCGGGCCGCCGACGGCCCGCCCGGCGAGGCCGCCTGGCGGGCACTGTGGCGGGACCGCAGGCTGCCGGTCACCGACATCGCCGACTACCTCGGCGAGTTCCGCGACCGGTTCGACCTGCTGCACCCGACGCACCCGTTCTACCAGGTCGCCGACCTGCGGGCGGCAAAGGAGAACACGTACGGGCTGGAGCGGCTTCTCGCCGACGTACCGAACGGCATGCCGTTCCTGACCACCCGAGCCGGTCCGGGGATGGAGTCCGTCTCGCCCGCCGAGGCGGCCCGCTGGCTCGTGCACTGCCAGGCATACGACACCTCTGGCATCAAAACGGGGGCGGTCGGAGATCCCAATGCCAAGAACGGCAAGGGGTACCCGATCGGTGCCAGCTCGCTCGGCTGGCTGGGTGGCGTATACCTGGAAGGCGCGAACCTGCTGGAGACCCTGCTGCTCAACCTGGTGCCGATAGCACCCGGCTGGCAAATGGCCGACGAGCGGGACCTGCCGGTGTGGGAGCGGGAACCACAGACCGCCGCCGAGGAAGCCGCCACCACCCGTGGCCCGTACGGCCTGCTCGGCCTCTACACCTGGCAGTCCCGGCGGATCCGGCTCTTCGGTGACACCGGCGGGATCACCGGCGCCATGATCTGCAACGGTGACCGGTTCGAGTGGCAGGACCGGCACCTGCTGGAGCCGATGAGCGTCTGGGGGCGCAGCGGGCCACGCGAGAAGGAACAGAAACGGATCCCGATCTACCTGCCCCGGCCGCACGACCACAGTCGGGCGCTGTGGCGCGGGCTCCAGACGCTGCTGCCGGCGCCGCCACCGTCGAATGCCGAGCCGCCGCAGCGGCTGTCACCGATGGTGGTGCAGTGGCTCGCCCGGCTGACCGTCACCGGCGTGGTCGGGCCCGACTTCCAGGCCCGCACCCGCGCCACGAGCATCACCTACGGCTCGAAGCAGTCGGTAGTCGACGAGGTGTTCAGCGACGCGCTGACCATGAACGTCCTGCTGCTGGTCGAGGACTCCGCGCTGCGGGCGGCCGCCGTCGCCGCCGCCGACGACGCCGAGAAGGCGGTCGTCGTCCTACGCCGGCTCGCCGAGAACCTGGCCCGCGCCGCCGGCAGCCGGGACACCGACAGCAGCGAGGCCGACCGGGCGGCCGAGCGCGCGTACGCCCTGCTGGACCGCGCCTTCCGCGACTGGCTGGCCCGGCTGGGCCCGGACAGCGACCCGGTGGCCGAACGTGCCGGATGGCAGCGGCTGGTCCGCCGGGCCGTCAAGGGGCTCGGTGACGACCTGGTCGAAGCGGCCGGCCCGAAGGCGTGGATCGGCCGGACCGGCACCGACCGGACCGGCCGGGAGGTGCAGTACTCCAGCTCGCAGGCCGAGGCGTGGTTCCGGGCCGGGCTGGCCAGGGCGCTGCCGATGGCCACCGAGTCCGCGCAGCAGAGACAGGAGGAGACAGCATGACGGTCCTGGAAAGCGACCAGCCGACCCGCAGGCCACGGGGCCGCTCGCGGAGGGACCTCGGCGAGCACGTCGCCAAGACGGTGGGCCAGCTACAGGCGCGGGTGCTGAGCAGCGCACCCCACCCGGAAGCCACCAGCGCGCTGGCCCGGCTCCGGCGCGGCATCGGCCGTACCCCGGGCTTCGACTACACCCTCGAGCGGTACCTGCGTGTCCCGGAACACCTGCAGGGCTACCGGCCGGCCGACGACACGGAGGCGTCGGACGCCGAACACGCGGTGCACGACGCCGTGACCCTGTACGCGTTGCACCAGCAGTCGCGCCGGGAGCAGATGCACGTGTCGGGGCGTGGACTCGGCCAGGCGCTGTCCGAGCTCGTCCGCAGGTCCGCCGGGCCGGAGGGCGTACGGCGCCGCTTCGCCGCCCTCGGCACCGCCAGCACCTACGCCGAGAGCATCTACCACCTGCGCAGCCTGACCACGATGCTGCGCGAGCACCAGATCCCGCTCGACTACGGCCTGCTCGCCGACGACCTGCAGACCCTTCGCCGCCCGGCCGGCCGGTCCAAGGTCCAGGCCATCTGGGGACGCGAGTTCTTCCGCAGCCGGCCCGACACCGACGTTGACAGCCCCGCCACCGACGCACTCCAGGAGGAGCCATCATGAACCGCACCATCATCGACGTCTACGCCCTCCAGACGGTGCCGCCGAGCAACCTCAACCGTGACGACACCGGCTCGCCGAAGACCGCCGTCTACGGCGGCGTACGGCGGGCGCGGGTGTCGAGCCAGGCGTGGAAGCGGGCCATCCGGCTGATGTTCGCCGACCTGCTCGACCGCTCCCAGCTCGGCGAGCGGACCAAGCGGGTGGGGGAATCCCTCGCCGCCAGGATCCAGGCCCTGGATTCGAGCCTCACGGCCGAGGCCGCGTCCGCGCTGGCCACCGACGTCTTCGTGACCGGTGGCCTCGCCAAGCTCGACAAGAAGAAGGGCGAGGTGAAGGACGTCGAGTCCGGCTACCTGCTGTTCCTGAGCCACCGGCAGCTCGACAACCTCGCCGCCGCCGCGCTGGAGGCACACCGCGCCGGCACCGCTCTCGACAAGGCCCGCTTCAAGGCGCTCGTCGACACCGAACACTCGGTCGACATCGCGATGTTCGGCCGGATGGTCGCCGACATGACCGACATCAACGTCGACGCCGCCTGCCAGGTGTCCCACGCGATCAGCGTCCACGCCGTCGACAACGAGTTCGACTACTTCACCGCCGTCGACGACCGCAAGGCCGACGCCGCCGAGACCGGCGCCGGCATGATCGGCACCGTCGAGTTCAACTCGTCCACGCTGTACCGGTACGCCACCGTCGACGTCGACGCGCTGCACCGTACCCTCGGCGACGCGGCCGCGACCCGGGCCGCCGTCGAAGCGTTCCTGACCGCGTTCGCGCGCAGCATGCCGACCGGCAAGCAGAACACCTTCGCCCACCGCACCCTGCCCGACGCCGTGCTCGTACGGCTGCGCGACAGTCAGCCGATCAACCTGGTCGGTGCGTTCGAGACCGCCATCGGCGAGACCCACGCCGTCGGCCGGATCGAGCAGGCCGCCGCCGCACTGGCCAGGCACACCGTGGCCGTCGAGACCGCCTACGGGGAGCGGCCGGTCGCGAGCTGGGTCACCCAGGTCGGGGAGAAGACCGCCGTGCTCGCCGATCTCGGCAAGGCGGTCAGCTTCGGCGAACTCGTCACCGGCGTCGGCGAGCAGGTCAGCGTGGCCCTCGGACAGCCCGCATGAGTGTCCTGCTGCTCCGGCTGGCCGGCCCGCTGCAGTCCTGGGGCTCGTCCAGCCGCTTCGCCCGCCGGGGCACCGACATCGCCCCGACCAAGAGCGGCGTGATCGGACTGCTCGCCGCCGCCAAGGGCATCCGGCGCACCGAGCCGCTCACCGAACTGCTCGGCCTGGAGTTCGGCGTACGGCTCGACCAGCCCGGGCAGATCCTGCGCGACTTCCAGACCGCCCGAAGCCTCGACGACCGCCACAGCGCACCGCTGACCTACCGCTTCTACCTGTCCGACGCGGTCTTCCTCGCCGCCGTCAGCGGCGACCCCGAACTGCTGTACGGCCTGGCGGAAGCGCTGGGCCGGCCACAGTTCCCGCTCTACCTCGGCCGCCGGTCGTGCCCGCCGGTCGGCCCGATCAGCCTCGGCGTACACGACGGGACCCTCGACGAGACGCTGACCGAGTGGCCGTGGCTCGCCGCCGAGTGGTATCGCAAGAAGGCGGCCCGGACGGTCCGGCTGGAGATCATCCGGGACTCCCGTCCGGGCGAGCCGGTCCACGAGACCGTGCCCGACGAACCGGTCAGCTTCGACCCCGCGCATCGGCAGCACACCTGGCGGTCGGTGCTGCGCCGGCACGTCGACGTCACCAACGACCTGGCGGAGCGGGCCGGTGTGGCCGAACACGATCCGCTGAGCCTGCTGGGAGGCTGAGCATGTACCTCACCCGATTCCAGATCAACCCGGCCCGCCGCAACGCGCGCCGGCTGCTCTCGTCGCCGCACGCCATGCACGCGGCGGTCCGCAGCGCCTTCCCGGCCGTCGAGGACTACGAGCGCGCCGGCACCCGTACGCTGTGGCGCCTGGACACCACGGCCACCGCCACCGTCCACCTCTACATCGTCAGCCCCGGCCGCCCCGACCTCACCCACCTGGTCGAACAGGCCGGCTGGCCCACCACCGACGAAGCCTGGGTGACCCGGGACTACGACGGCCTGCTCGGCGCGCTGCGCACCGGCCAGCAGTGGGCGTTCCGGCTCACCGCCAACCCGACCCACAGCGGACGCAAGACCGCCGACGCCAAGGAGACGCAGCGCTTCGGCTACCTGCGCGAACCCGAGCAGGTCGAGTGGCTGATCCGGCGGGCCGAGCGCAACGGCTTCGCCCTGGCGAGCCAGCACGACGGCCGCCCCAACGTGAAACTGCACCGCCGCCACACCCAGACGTTCAAACGCGGCATGGGCACCGTCACCCTCGCCACGGCGACGTACGACGGCATCCTCCAGGTCGCCGACGCCGACACCTTCCGCCGGACGCTGACCGGCGGGATCGGGCACGCCAAGGCGTACGGCTGCGGCCTGCTCACCCTCGCCCCGGTCCAGGCCGGCACGTGAAGGTGCCCGGTGTCCCACCGGCCGAACTGGCAGACCTCAACCGCGCCCAGGACCGGCTCAGCTTCCTCTACCTCGAACGCTGCGTCGTCCACCGCGACAGCAACGCGATCACCGCCACCGACGACCGGGGTGTCGTACACATCCCGGCCGCCACCCTCGGCGTACTCATGATCGGCCCGGGCACCAGCATCACCCAGCAGGCGATGCTGCTGCTCGCCGACAACGGCGCCACCGCGGTCTGGGTCGGCGAGCACGGCGTCCGCTACTACGCCCACGGACGTCCGCTCGCCCGGTCCAGCCGGCTGCTCCTCGCCCAGGCCGCCGCGGTGTCACACCGCGACCGCAGACTCCGGGTGGCGCGGGCGATGTATCGGATGCGATTCCCCGGTGAGGACACCAACACCCTCACCATGCAGCAACTTCGCGGCAAGGAAGGGGCCCGGGTCCGTCGCTGCTACCGCGAGCACGCCAAACGCACCGGCGTGACGTGGAACAACCGCGAGTACGACCCGGACGACTTCACCGGAAGCGATCCGGTCAACCAGGCACTGTCCGCCGCCCACGCCTGCCTGTACGGCATCGTGCACGCCGTCATCGTCGCCATCGGCGCCTCACCCGGGCTCGGCTTCGTCCACACCGGACACGACAGGTCCTTCGTCTACGACATCGCCGACCTCTACAAGGCCGACATCACCATCCCCGTCGCCTTCGACATCGCCGCCGGCAACCCCGCCGACGTCGGACCGGACACCCGCCGGGCGGTCCGCGACCGGGTCAACGACGGTGCCCTCCTCGAGCGCTGCGTACGCGACATCCGAAGCCTGCTGCTCAGCCCCGGCCCCGGCGGATCAGGCGACGACGAATGGCTCGACGAAGAAATCGAGAACGACACCGTACGGCTCTGGGACGAAGCCGGACCGGAACAGGCAAGCGGGCGCAACTACGGCGGCGGAGAGGTGGACTTCTGATGACCGTCATCATCCTCACCGCCTGCCCGGAGGGTCTTCGAGGGCACCTCACCCAGTGGCTGCTCGAGATATCCGCGGGCGTGTACGTGGGACACGTCAACAGCCGAATCCGGCAGCGACTCTGGAACAGGGTCGTCGATATGGCCGGTGCTGGTCGCGCGCTGCTCGTCTATCAGCAGCCGGGCGAACAGCGGCTCTCCTTCAAGGTGCACGACCACCACTGGAAACCCGTGGACTTCGACGGCATCACGCTGATCCGGCGCCCGACCGAACGCAAGCCCTACAACCCGTCGCTACCCGAAGGCTGGAGCAAGGCAGCGAAACGCCGCCGATTCGGCAGACGGTCTGCGGCTCCGACGTCCGCCCCTGCGTTCCTCAGAAGGGGTGAGCGAGACAGCGAGGGTTGAACCGAATAGCGATCACATCGAGACAGCTCTCTTCGAAGGATGGAAACGGCTCGGTCAGTCAACGTCGGGCGCTGCACTAGGGTGCGAGCGTGACGAGTACCCCTCGGGAAGCGGAAACGCGCATCGATCCGATCGGCGCCTTACTCTGCCGACTGGTGTTCCTGGCCATCTGCCTGCCCGGACCGGTCCTGCTCGCCGCCGCGCTGACCCTGGACCAACCGCGGTCGGCCGTGGACTTCTGGGGCCTACTCGCCGGTGGCGTACTGACGACCATCGTCGGTGTCGGGTTCGGCGTCTTCGGCTGGCGGCTGGTCACCCGCTCGCGACGCGACGCGCGTCGGCTGTCCGCCGCCGGTGTCGCCGCCACCGCGGAGGTTCTCACGGTGGCGAACCACCTGGGCGGCGAGGACCCTGGGCTGGAACTCCACCTGCGTATCAGCGGACCCGGATTCGCTACGTTCGAGGCAGACACGATCCGCGCCGACGACCCGGCCCTCGTGCCCGGCGCGTTGCTGCCGGCCGTCGTGGACCCTGCAGATCGTCTCTTTGCGATCACCTAGCGGCGAGCAGGTCGGCGGCCGCACGGATGTGGCGCCACGGGGGGCATCGAATGCCGTCCTCCTCCGAACGGATCCGACCGGGATCAGGAGGCGCCAGCCTGACCAGTGCAATCGATGAGCGAGGTCGCTGATCATGAGGTCAGCGTATGGTTCAACCCACTTGTTGCCACCAGCCTCATGATCAACGGGAGTTTTCTTCCGCGGGGGTAAATGGATCGGGGCGCTGATGCGTAAACCCCGTGTGGAACGAGAACGGAAGGACTTCGCGGACTTCTATCAGCGCTTCCGAGACAACTGCCTGCGTGCCGTACTGGCTGGTACGGGCGATCGCGCGCTGGCCGAGGATCTGGTCGCTGAGGCGTTCGCGCGGGCCTGGGCCTCCTGGCCGCGGGTGAGCCAGCATCCGGCACCGGCGGCGTGGGTGGTGCGCACCGCCCTCAACATCCGGGTGTCCTGGTGGCGGCGAAGCCGGCGGGAGGTGGCCCTCGACGGCCACGAGCGGGCGTACCTCATCGAGGACGACGTCGGCATGAACGACGCCCTGCTGGCCGCCGTTCGCCGGCTGCCGCGGCGGCAGCGTGAGGTGGTCGTGTTACGTATCTGGCTCGACCTGGACACCAGGTCCGTGGCTGCGGTGTTGGACATCTCCCCCCAAACCGTAGCCGTCCATCTGTCCCGTGCCACCGCAACCCTGCGGGCGCAACTTGCGTCCGCAGTCCGTGAGGAGATTCGATCATGAACGACGATGAGGTGTGGAACACGGTGAAGCAGACCCTTTCCGACGTAAAGATGGATCGTCCGGTCGAGGAGATCGAGCAGCGCGGCCGGGCGCGGCGGCGCAAGCGCAACGTGTTCGGCGTGGCCGCCGGTGGTGGCGTCGCGGCCGTGGCCGCGCTCGCGCTGGCCCTGCCGATGGCCACGGGATCCGGCACGGCCTCGGCTCCGACCGGTCCGGACCATCAGGCTGGATCCGCCTCCACGGCACCGGCAGACAACATCAAGCTTGTGTCCCTGGCGGCCAGCCTCACAGCGGAGAACGCCTCGCTGCCGGGTGACGCGTCGCTGATCATCGAGAAGGTCGATGTCCGTCGGGGCACCGTGCCATCTCGTACCCAGTACCACCTGTACACCGACAGCGGCGAGTACTACTACACGGAGGCCAGGCGCGAACTCCCACGGGTGGTCGCTCGTGGTGAGAACCTCGGCAACGGCTTCCATACCCGTGGGGTGGCGGCGGCGCGGTACGCGGCAACCGGTGACCTCACCAAAGCCCGGGAAAAGATGATCAACTCCGTGTACGACGAGGGGAAGCCCCCTACCGGCGCCGAGCAGGACCGAACGGAGATCCTTCGGCAGAAGGGGATCGCAAACCCGTCGCCGCGCACCGATGAGGACCGGGCGAGCGCCGCCGACAACCACCTCTGGATCAACAGTGTTGACGTGCTCTCCGCGGCGGGAGGCGACCCGAAGGTACGGGCGGGCGTGCTTCGCCTGATCTCTACCATCCACGATGTCACCGTTGTGGATTCGACGACCGGCGGGCAGCCCACCCTGACCATCACCGCGAGGGTATGGGGGGACGACAGCCAGCAGGTGCTGACGATCAACGCCCAGAACGGGGTGCCGGTCAGTTCCGTGCTGAACTACCCGGACCTGGGGACCACCTTTGTAGAAACCTTCGAGGTCTCCCGTGTGATGGTCGCCGACATCAGAGCCGGCAGGTTCTGACCCTCGATCCCTCACCGTGCGCGCCGTCCGCACCACCTGGGCGGCGCGCACGGACCGCGTTCATGGACAACGCGTCATTCCGGCGGAACCTAGCTAGAATCACGCCCGCCTGCGCGGGGAGCAGTTCAAGCCGCACACCGGCTATGACGCGCCGGTGGGACCACCCCCGCGTGCGCGGGGAACAGGAGGCTGTGTAAGCCGATCGTGTTCCCCTCGGGGGGGATCACCCCCGCGTGCGCGGGGAGCAGTTCAACGACGACCCGAAGCTGTCCCCGGTCTACGGATCACCCCCGCGTGCGCGGGGAGCAGAAGGACATGGCCGTCGGCATGCTGCTGACGCTGGGATCACCCCCGCGTGCGCGGGGAGCAGCACTACTTCGCGAACAGCTTCCGCAGTTCGTCCGGATCACCCCCGCGTGCGCGGGGAGCAGGACTACGCCCGCGCCGACCAGGTCGGCGCCTACGGATCACCCCCGCGTGCGCGGGGAGCAGATGCCCTCCTCCCAGCGCCAGACGGTGGACTCGGGATCACCCCCGCGTGCGCGGGGAGCAGAAGCCGCGGATCTTGTCCTGCGCGCGCTCGTCGGGATCACCCCCGCGTGCGCGGGGAGCAGGACGATTTCCCCGAGGATCACACGCCGTTTTCGGGATCACCCCCGCGTGCGCGGGGAGCAGGGCGGTCGCAGGGTGCTGCCGGTGCCGACGCTGGGATCACCCCCGCGTGCGCGGGGAGCAGGGTCAGCCGGTAGCCGCCGGAGAGCAAGATCTGGGATCACCCCCGCGTGCGCGGGGAGCAGAGGTCCTCGATCGTCTGCGACAACGTGATCACGGGATCACCCCCGCGTGCGCGGGGAGCAGGCACGACCTCGATCCCGCTCTGGTAGTCACTGAGGATCACCCCCGCGTGCGCGGGGAGCAGGCGAGCGCCCACGCCGGGTGCGCGGTGACGCCGGGATCACCCCCGCGTGCGCGGGGAGCAGTTCAACCGGTACCGGGACAACCACGCCGCAAGGGGATCACCCCCGCGTGCGCGGGGAGCAGTTCCGCACGAGACAGGTCGGCGACGAGATCCTGGGATCACCCCCGCGTGCGCGGGGAGCAGTCTGGATTGCATTCCCTGGATCACGATCCCGACGGATCACCCCCGCGTGCGCGGGGAGCAGTTTACGGGAGCCACCCCAACAAACGCTTCAGCCGGATCACCCCCGCGTGCGCGGGGAGCAGCTAGTGGAGAAAGATCAATGGCTGGTGGATCGGGGATCACCCCCGCGTGCGCGGGGAGCAGGACCGTGGTCCGGAAGGCGACCCGATGACGTCGGGATCACCCCCGCGTGCGCGGGGAGCAGGACAGGAACCCCGCCCCGTACTGACGCCGGGGCCGGATCACCCCCGCGTGCGCGGGGAGCAGGAGGATCTTGGTGGCGGTGGTCGGGTCGCCGTCGGATCACCCCCGCGTGCGCGGGGAGCAGCGGCTGTCGATCAACCCGAACGCGTCCACCGTGGGATCACCCCCGCGTGCGCGGGGAGCAGACTTCCTGACCTGCGGCGCTAGAGATCAACTAGCGCAATTTTCTTCACTTTCATCGGTAGGTCTGCCACCTGGACTCCCTGGATCGACGGGACCGATGTCGGGCACGTACGACGCAGGTCAACGTCCCCGTGTCAGCAGGCATCGGTGGCCGGCTCGTACAACGACCCTTGCAGCGCTGAGGACATTCTAGGGGATCAGGCGGTTGCGGGCCCCTGTGCACGCCTTGGCGATCCGGTGGTCACCGCAAGGCTCTGGCGGCCGCGCCGTCCCCCAACGGCAAGAACGAATGACGCTGGCGTAGGCCGGTGCGGAATCCGTGACACGTCGTCCGGCGGCGCAGCCGACATCCATGGTAGACAGACCCTCGGGCCGCTGGCGGCCAGCGTGTGTGGGGGAGTAGTCGACGCCCACCCGGCCAGCACCGTGGCTTCGTCGTATGCCGGTGGAGGCGAGACCGGCAAGGTCTGGGTGCGGTGGTCGGCCCGCCAGCAGACGGTATCCGGCCAGGGTTCGGCCAGGCAGGATCCGGCGAACCCTGGCTGCGCCCGGCCTGGTTGCGGCTCCGACACCGCCGATGGTGGCGGCGTGACGGGCGGTGGTTACGCCGGCCTTGCGTACGGGTTCTATGGTTGCCGGCCGTGGGACTGGCGATCAGTATCGGGAATCCGTGTCTCGGCTTCGACGCCGAGGGGGAAGAGTACTACCGGAAGCAGTTCGACCTGCTGCACCGTGAACTGGCGGGGCAGGGCGTCGACTGGTCGCCGCCGGACGGCCCGCCGCCGGCGGGAGCGACCCGGCCGCATCTGGGCAGCTTCCCGTACGGCTATCTGCACCATCTGCGCCGGGCGTACGCCCTGGTCTGTGACCGGCGACCGGTGACCCCGGTGTCCGGACCGGAGGATCTTGAGCGCGCCCGGTCGGACGTCGACGAGGTCATGTTTTCGGTGCAGCCGCACCTGTTGTGTCACTCCGACTCCGCGGGCTACTACGTTCCGGCGCCGATGGACGGACCGCTTTTCCTGTCCGACGAGATCGGCGGCGGCGGGCTGGTCGGCTCCTGTCAGGGCCTGCTGCGCGAGCTGACCAGGGTCGCCGCGCCGATCGGGGTACGGCTGGAGGCCGACGGCTCGCTGTCGAACGCCGAGGCGGCTCGGCTGTTCGACAACGGGGACGACCCGTTCGGGATCGAGCAGGCGGTGTGGCTGACGCTGTTCGAGACGTGCCGGGTGAGTGTCGCCTCGGGGCATGCCGTCGTCTACACGTAGGAGCGATGGCGCGGGCCGGCTGGCCGGCCTGTGCCATGATCGTCCGCGTGAGTGAGTGGATCTACAACGACCGTCCGGCCGGCGTCCGGTTCCTGACCGACCGGATCGCGGAGCCGGGCCGTACCGAGATCGAGAACGAGATCTGGGAACGGCTCGTGCGCGGCGACGACCACGCCGAAGAGTTCGTGGACTTTCTCGACCTGGACGAGGCGCGCCATGGAGCCACCGACGAGGAGTTGGTGGCGGCGTTCGAGAAGGCGGTGGCCGCCCGGCGGGACCAGCAGCGCGGGTGGGGTGAGGTGCGCGGCAATCTCTCCCAGGCCTTCGCGGAACTCAACGAGCTCGGTGTGCTGGCGCGGGAGGATTTCACCTGTTGCGGCACCTGCGCCGCTGCCGAGATCCACGACGAGCGCGACGAGTCCCGGCACTGGCACGGCTATCTCTGGTTCCACCGGCAGGACACCGAGGCGCTGATCGCCAGCGCGGAGGGCGAGGTCTACCTCGGCTACGGCGCCTACCCGCCAAAGGACTTCGACCAGGCCGCGTACGACGCGCTGCCGCAGGCCGAGCAGCAGGCCAGCTACCAGGTCGACCTGGAACGGATGCTGGACGAGATCGCCTTCCCGGTGCTGCGCGGGCACGGCATGCGGGTGGAGTGGAACCGGGACCAGGCCCGGCGGATCCTGGTCACCGGCGCCCGGTGGTACGTGCCGCTGCCCTGAGACACCGGGAAGCTGCCGTGGGCGACGGCCGGCGGGTGCACCAGGAAGGGCCTCCGACGGCGGGGGTACGGCGCTCCGAGGAGCGTGATC
>NZ_JBFAKM010000042.1:0-71155 GCF_040655695.1 Polymorphospora sp. NPDC050346
ATGGCGATGCCGGCGGTGGCGAGCAGGGCCTTGCGGGTGTACGTGGCGAAGACAGTCATGATCGGGGGTGTCCTTTGTTCGAGGGGGATGGTGGCCACCTGGACAGGGGGTTGTCCGATGGCCGCCCTCACGCATGCCTCTCACGCGGGGCAAAACTGTGGCGGACGCGACGCGGCGGGGGTGCTGCTCACGTCCGGACCGGGTGTAACGCACCCGCACCCCGGACCATTCCGGCCCGGCGACATCCGGCTGGGGGATCTTCCGGATCGGGCGCGGCACGATCGGGTGGGGCACCGCAGCGGTGCCACCTCGGCCGCGGTCATGTACAACGACCCGCGCCCGCCGGCCATTCCGCCGATCGGCCCCCGGGCAGACGTCACCACCGGACGGCAAAGCGTCGGATGTCCGGATTCGCGGTGCGGAACTGTCGGCCCCCGGTGCGAGACTCGACCGCATGGGCAGCGAGGTGTCGCCGGGCGACATACGGCTGAGAGACGTCGAGGAGGCCGATCTGCCGGTCTTCTTCGAGCAGGAGCACGATCCGGAGGCGACCCGTCGGTCGAACTTTCCGCCGCGCGGGCGGGAGCGGTTCATGACGCACTGGGCCACGCGGGTGCTCGGGGATCCGACCGTGTTCGTGCAGGCGGTCACCGTCGACGGCGAGTTGGCCGGCAACGCCGTCGCCTGGTGGGAAGGGGACCGGCGGTTCATCGGCTACTGGTTCGGCCGACGGTTCTGGGGACGCGGCATAGGCACGCGGGCCCTCACCCTGTTCCTCGCGCGGGAGCGGAACCGCCCGCTCTACGCCGATCCGTACATCGGGAACACCGGGTCGATCCGGCTGCTGGAACGATGTGGCTTCACCCGTACCGGATCGGTGCGGCACGGCGCGGACGAGCACGTGCTGCTGGTGCTCGGTGAATGAGCCGGAGACGCGAACGTGGGCGCCGTCCGGATGGACGGCGCCCACGCGTGCGTAAGCGTCACTTGGTGACGTCGGTGACGATGTCGGCGGCCATCTTCTCCCACTGCGCGTAGTGGTTCGGGAAGGCCGAGACCTGCACGGTCTGGGCGGCCACGGTCAGCGGCATCTCTTCCCAGCCGTCGACCTGCGTGAGGCCCTTGTAGAACGCCTTCGACGAGTAGTCCGGGTCGGTGATCTGCGCCACCGTGCCCCAACCACTGGACGGCCGCTGCTGGAACAGGCCCTGCGAGTCGTGGTCGTTCCGCTCGCCCAGGTGGCCCAGGTTCTCCAGCTTCGACTCCTGCAACGCGGTCGCGATCGCGATCGTCCACGCCCGCGGCGGCAGGTCCATGTCCTTACCCGCGTCGACGATCTTGCGGGCGTTGTCCATCTGCTCCGCGCTCGGGGCGAAGCTCGACTGGTTCGTCGGCTCGCCCAGCGGCATCAGCTGCTCGACGGTCGGCTTGTCCGCCGTGTCCGGTGCGAGGAAGGCCGGCGCGGACTGCACCACCGAGGGTGCGGTCTGCGTGGTCGCCGGGTCGCCGGTGACGGGGCCGGCCAGGCCGGCGGCGAGGGCCAGGCCGGCGGTGGCCAGCAGTGCGGTTCGGGTGTACGTCGCGAACTTCGTCATGGGGGATGTCCTTTGTTCGAGGGGGATGTGTGACGGCCGGGGGACGGCCGCTACCCACGTCTGCCTCGCACGCGGGGGACCCGCACCGCGCTGGTGAACGGGTGCGGACAGGGTGTAACGGATCGGGTCGCGGTGGCATTCCAGCCGACCCGGTTCACGTGCCGGGAGTGTCACCTATGCCGGGGATCTTGGCGCTCTCCGGCGGGCACTTCACCGGCCGCGGCCATGTGCAACCACCGGCCGTCCCCGCGCATTCCGGCGGCCGACCGCACGTTGATCTGAGCGGCAGGGACCTTACCGGCGTCGGGAAAGGTCGCTGACGCTCAGATCCACGACCGCCGTAGGTCGCTCAGGCGGCCGGCCCGGACCGGGCGGCCGCGACGAGTTCGCGTACGGCGGGTACGACCTCGGCCGCGTACCGGCGGATCTGGTCCGGGTCGTCGCTGGCGAGGATGTAGGCGCTCATTCCCTGGTCGAGGGTGAGTTCGGCGAGTTGCTCGGCCCACACGGCGGCCGGCCCGCGCAGGAAACCGTCGCCGGTGCCCTCGAAGGAGCCCCCGATGTTGTAGAGGCGGCGTACGTCGGCGGGCGCCCGGCCGGCGCTCTCCGCCGCATCGTCGATGGCGCGGTTGAGCGCGGGCAGCGTCTCGGGGCCGGTGTACGAGCTGCTGGGCAGCCATCCGTCGGCGAGCCGTCCGGTGACGCGCAACATGCGTGGCTTGTACGCCCCGAGCCAGATCCCGACGTCGTGGGCGGGTGCCGGGCCGGGGTGGGCGCCGCGTACCCGGTGGTGGGTGCCGTCGAGGCGTACGGTCGGGCCGCCGGCCGCCCACATGGCCCGGATGACCGCGATGCCCTCCTCCAGGGCGGTGACCGCTTCGGCGCCGTCGAGTTTCGGGCCACCGAGGGCGGCGATGCCGTCCCAGAAGCCACCGGCGCCCAGCCCGAGTTCGACCCGGCCGCCGGTGAGGATGTCGAGGGTGGCGACGCTGCGGGCGAGTACGGCCGGCGGCCGCAGCGGCAGGTTGGCGACGTTGGGGGAGACCCGCAGCGTGGTGGTGCGGGCGGCGATCACCGACAGCAGGGTCCAGGTGTCGAGGAACCTGGCCTGGTAGGGGTGGTCCTGCACGGTGGCGAGGTCGAGCCCGACCTGTTCGGTGAGCCGGGCCAGTTCGACGACCCGTTCGGCGTCCCGGGCGCTCGGGGTGAGGAACGTCCCGAAGAGCAGGTCGTGTCGGTAATCGGTCATCTGGCACCTGCCCCGGCGGTTGCGGACGGTCACCGTGATCGTACGCGTGCCGGCGTCGGCCGGTGGACATGTGCTGAGTCGGGAATCAAACGTATCTGTCCCGTCCGGGGCCGGCGGGTGATTGGTTGTGGCGACGCGCACGGTTCCGTATCGCGGAACCTCTGATCCGGGGAGAGATCGGCATGACCCAGCCAGCCCAGACGACGGATTCGCCGGCCCGGGCCCGGGCCCGATTCATCGAGCAGCTCTACGACGAGTTTCGCCGTCGGCGGTGGCATCTCCAGGGGGCCAAGGCGACCTGGGACGAGACCAGGGACGCGCCGATCCCGCAGATGGGAGTGACCCTTCACCGGGTGACCACCGAGGGCGAGGCCGGTGCCGAACTCGGGCTGAAGAAGGGGAAGCTGGCCGACTTCTACGCCGACTCGGACAACGTCGTCGAGCCGCGCTCGTACGGCTCCGACCGCGAGGGGCAGGCGCTGCGGTGGATCTCGACCCTGGTGTTCAAGTACCTGAACCACCTTGACCTCAACCCCGTCGAGGTGCAGGCCGCCGTCCATGATGGAGCGCTGTACATCGCCGCCAACAGCGGGAAGGGCAACACCGAACTGGCCAGGATCGCCGGAAGGTACAAGACCGGTACGCAGTTCGTCACCCGGATCCTCGACGAACTGGACCGGCTCGGTCGAGTACCGGGAACCGCGCTGACCTTCAGCGAGCGCGAGGAGCGGCACCGGGCGAAGCTGCGCCTACGGATCCTCGACGAGTCGACGGGGTGGGACGAAGACTATCCCCTGGTGTGCGCCACCCTCACCGAGCAGGTCGTCGTGTGCGCGGGCGGCGAGGAGGGACTGCACGCCGAGCGCCGGATCAGCCGGGCGGTGGGGGTCACCCCGACGCACATCGCGGGCGTGAAGCGGCCGTGTGTCGCCTGCTACCTCGACCTGTTCCAGGGGCGGGGGGTGCGCCCCGGGCCGTACTGGCCGAGCGAGGCGGCCAACATCGACATCGAAGAGTACGTCGACCGGGACGTGACGGAGCTGGCCGACCGGATCGAGCGGGCGATTCCGAACACCTACGTGACGCTGTTGTACGCCTGCCCGAACTACATCATGGCGCTGTCCGGCCGGGGTCGCACGAAGGGCGAGGCGCAGAAGTTGAACTCGGTCACCGACGAGTACAACTCCGATTCGGACACCGGCGATGACGGCGAACCGCTGGTGACGAAGCGGGAGCTGACCGTGACGCAGGTCAAGCAACTCCGGAAGGAGCCGACGGGCGGGCCCACGAAGCGGAAGGCGGCCGAGGACGGCGGCCGTTCGGCGAAGAAGGCCAAGATCGAGCCCGAGTCCGAGAGTGAGTCCGAGGACGAGCCCGAGGATCAGTCCGAGGTCGAGATCGTGACCCCCACCGGGGCTACGAAACGGAAGCTGAGCAACGACGGCGGCCGGGAGACCAAGAGGCCGCGGAACGGCACGTGAGCCGCGGCCAGCCGGCGTAGTGGTGCCGGCCGGCCGCGCGCCAGGGCACCACGGCGGTCCCGGCCGGCGGCGTCGCCGGCCGGAACCGCGAGGATGCCATCATGGGCCGGACAAAGGCGATGGAAGGGCTCGTGGTCCGGCGATGATGATTCTCATCCACAGTTCGAAGGCGATGCGGGCGGCACCGCGCGACGGGATGCCGCTGGGCACGCCCGCACTGGTGGACCGGGCCGAGGAGTTGGCCGGCTACCTGAAGACCCTGCCCCCGGCGCGGCTCGCCGAGGTGATGCAGTTGTCGGAGTCGCTGGCGGAGAAGACGCACGAGGTCATCGCCGGGTGGGACGCGGTGCCGGAACACCAGTCGCCGGCGGTGCACAGTTTCATCGGTGACATCTACAGCGGCCTGCGGATCGGTGACCTGTCCGAAGCCGACCGGGAGTACGCCGACGAGCGGCTGCGGATCCTGTCCGGGCTCTACGGCATCCTGCGCCCGTACGACGGGATCCGCCCCTACCGGCTGGAGATGGGCTACAAGCTGCCCGGGCCGAAGTACGGCAGCCTGTACGACTTCTGGGGCGACGCGGTGGCGCGCTGCGTCCCGGCGACCGGGCTCATCGTCAACCTGGCCGCCGTCGAATACAGCCGTACGGTGACGTCGTACGTCGACGCGGCCCGGCTGGTCACGCCGAAGTTCCTGACCGTCGACCCGAAGTCGGGCGAGCCGAAGTTCGTGACCGTGCACGCGAAGATCGCCCGTGGCGCGTTCGCCCGGTGGCTGGTCACCCGGCGGGTCGACGCGGCGGCCGGGATCGAGGAGTTCGACGAGATCGGCTACCGGTTCGACGCCGGGGCGAGCCGGCCGGGCCAGCCGGTGTTCGTGTGCGAGGAGTTCGGCGGCAAGGGCCTGAGCGTCCGTCTCCAGCCCTGAGCCGTCACCCGGCCGGGTTGCGGTCAGCGGCGGGCTGCTGGTCAGCGGCGGGCTTTCGGTCAGCGGCCGGGGCGGCCGGGGCGGACGGCCGGACGGCGGCGGGGCGCAGCAGGAACCAGGCCTGCACCGCGGTGGCCGCCAGCAGCACCGCGCCGACGGCGCTGGTCACCTGCACCCCGAACGTGAACGCGTCCCGGGCGGTGTCGAGCAGGACCTGGCCCGCCGTACCGCCGGTCTCGGCGGCGACCGCGACGGCGCCGCCGATGGTCTCCCGGGCGTCGTCCATGGCCGTCCCGGCGACCCCGGGTATGTCGGGCAGCCGCGCCGCGTAGGTGGTGGCGAGGACGCTGCCGAGTACGGCCACGCCGAGGGCGCCGCCGAGTTCGAACCCGGTCTCGGAGACCGCGGCGGCGGCGCCGGCGCGGGCGGGTGGCACGGCGGAGAGCACGATGCTGTTGGTGAGCGTCATGACCAGGCCGGCGCCGACGTTGGTGATCGCGAACGAGACGGTGACGATCATGGCTCCGTCGAAGTACGGCAGCAGCAGGATGACGGCGAATCCGAGGGCGCAGATGGTGATCCCGGCGCTGATCAGGCGCTGCATGCCGACCCGGCGGGCGGTGGCGGCGGCGGTGAATCCGGCGACGATGGAGAGCAGGGCACCGGGTAGCAGCAGCAGGCCGCCGCGCAGCGGCGAGATGCCGGCGACCGACTGGAGGTACTGCGGAAGGAAGAACATCGCCGCGATCAGCGCGAAGACCACCAGCAGGTTGGTGGCGATGGCGGCGCTGAAGCGACGGATGCGGAAGAGCGAGATGTCGATCATCGGGTCGGCGATGGCGCGCTGGCGGCGTACGAACAGGTAGCCGAACACCAGGCCGACCGCGATCGTCGCGACGGCGACCAGCGGTGACTCCCGCTTGGCGAGGGTCTTGATGCCGTAGACGGTGGGCAGCATGGTGAGCAGCGACAGGGCGGCGCCGGGCAGGTCGAAGCGGCCGGGTGCCGGGTCGCGGGTCTCGGGCACCAGCAGGGGGAGGGCGAGCAGGGCGACGGCGACCACCGGCAGGTTGATCAGGAAGACCGAGCCCCACCAGAAGTGTTCGAGGAGCCAGCCGCCGATCAGCGGGCCGAGGGCGGAGCCGGCGCTGAACGCCGAACCCCAGGCGGCGACGGCCAGCAGGCGCTGCCGCTCGTCGGTGAACATGTTGCGCAGCAGCGAGAGCGTGGACGGCATCAGGGTGGCGCCGGCGACGCCGAGCAGGGCGCGGGCCGCGATCAGGGTGGCGGGGTCGGGGGCGTACGCGGCGACCAGCGACGCCACCCCGAACCCGACGGAGCCGATCATCAGCAGCCGGCGGCGGCCGATCCGGTCGCCGAGGTTGCCCATGGTGACCAGCAGGCCGGCGAGGATGAACGAGTAGATGTCGACGATCCACAGCAGTTGGGTGCTGGACGGGTCGAGGTCGGCGCTGAGCTTGGGTACGGCGAAGCCGAGGACCGTCATGTCGACCGAGATCAGCAGGACCGGGAGCATGAGCACGAAGAGCCCGGTCCACTCCCGCCAACCCGCGCCCGCGTCCGTGCTCGTGTCGGCGGCCGGCGTCAGCCTGTCGCGCATTCCTGGGGACTCCGATCCTCCGCGCCGGATCGGCGCATGTTGCTGTACGGTCGTACATGTACGACCGTACAGTAGCGGGGCAGGGAGTGCCGATGAATTCTGGTCGCCGCGCGCGTGACCCGCAGGGTCGCCGGCAGGCCATCCTCGACGCCGCCCTCGAACTCGTGATCGAGGTCGGCATCGCCCGGACCAGCCACCGCGCGATCGCCGAACGGGCCGGCGTACCGCTGGGCTCCACCACCTACTACTTCCCGACCCTGCCCGACCTGGTCGCCGCCGCGCTGGAGCAGGCCGCCGAGCGGGTCCGCCGCGAGATCCGCGACCTGGCCGGGAAGATCGGCGACGGGCGGGACCTGGTCGGTGCCCTGGTCTGGATGACCGGGCTGGCCGTCGGGGACCGGAAGCGAATGCTGCTGGAGTACGAGCTCTACCTGGCCGCCGTCCGCAACGACGAGCTGCGCGAACTGGCCGGGCTGTGGCTGCGGGAGATCCGTACCCTGCTCACGCCGCTGATCGGGGCCGGGCCGGCCGCAGCGGTCGGTGCCCTGCTCGACGGGGTCATCCTCCAGGCGATGGTGACCGGTGCGGCGCCCGATCCCGACATGCTCGAAACCGCCCTGACCGCACTCGTCGGTCGGCCGGCCGAGAAAACCACCCGGAGTGGTGACGTGGTAACCGGCATGCCGGAAATGTGATGATCATGGATATTGACAAGGGCTGAAGTCGGGCGGAAACTTCGGCGCAGCCCCGCTTCGAGTGGGGCCGCGCCGGCAGCACACCGGGGAAAGTCGCTTCCCTCGGCACCGGGCGGGGCTGCCGCACGCCTCTAACCGGAGGAGCCCGCATGAGAAGTCGCGCAAGACGGTCCCGGGTGAGCCGCCTGCTGGCACTGCTCACGATCCCCGCCCTACTGGGCATGGCCGCCCTGCCCAGCCTGGCCACCCCGCCCGGCGCGGACGGGCAGGTCGAGCCCGAGCGCAAGTCCACCTTCGAGCAGAACGGCGTCGCCCTCATGCGGGTCGTCGCCACCGACCAGGCCCAGATCGACCAGCTCAACGCGCTCGGCGTCGACCTCACCGAATACAGCAAGCCGGTGCCCGGCGGCATCGAGGTGCACGCCGTACTCAGCCCGCCGGAGAGCACCGCGCTGCGGGAGATGGGCTTCGACGTACGCGACGCCATCGCCGACCAGACCGACCATGCCGAGAACGTCGCCGACCGGGCGGCGGCGATCGCCTCGGCCGAGGCCGCCGAGGCCGAGACGGACACCCTGACCGTGCTGCGGGCCGAGTGGTTCACCAGCCTCGACGGCAAGCGCTTCCTGTCGTTCGAGGTCAAGTCGAGCGCGACCGACGCCCAGACGGTGCTGACCGCGAGCTGGGACACCGGCAAGGACACCCCGCCCGCCTCCGGCGGCACCGCGACGATGACCCGGTTCAGCGACGCCGGGCAGTACATGTACCACCGGTTCTCCGCACCGCTCGCGCTGAACACCGCGCAACCGGCCCGGGTCACCTTCACCAGCAACCGGGGCGGGACCGCCAAGGCGCCGGTGACGAAGTGGCTCGGCAACCCGCGACCGGCACCGGGACCGCACTACCTCACCGACTTCATCGACCGCTACATGGACCCGACCGAGATCACCGAGCGGATCGTGTCGCTGTCCGAGGAGTTCCCCAAGATCACGCAGATCATCGACCTGCCGTACCTGACCAACGGCTACCGCCGTAAGGCGCAGGCGCAGTTCGGCTCCGCCACCGACAACACCTTCTACGTCACCACCAAGGCGTGGGGGCACGAGGGCGGCAACGACACCACGATCTCGATGATCGACCCGGGCGCCGCCGGCCAGCCGCTGACCGTCCTCGTCAACGGCCGTACCGTGGTGGTTTCGCTGGCGACCGACGGCTCCGGCGCCGTCACCAGCACCGCCGCCCAGGTCGTCGCCGCCCTCAACGGCGACCAGGCCTCCTCGGCGCTGCTGACCGCCGCCACCTACCGGGGCAACGCCGGCGCCGGCGTGGTGCGCCCGGTCGGCACCAGCCGGCTCAGCGACAACCTGAACGCCCCGGCCCACATCTCCCGCGAGCCGTTCCAGACCAAGGCGCTGCGGATCGGCCGGGCCCGCGACGGCTCCAAGCCCGGCGTCTACCTCTTCTGCCAGCAGCACGCCCGGGAGTGGGTCACCCCGATCACCTGCCTGGAGACCGCCGAGCGGCTGGTGCGCAACTACGAGCTGGACACCAAGACCCGCAACCTGGTCAACGGGCTGGACATCTTCGTCGTGCCGGTGATCAACCCCGACGGCGGGCACTACAGCATGTACGACTTCAACGGCCAGCGGAAGAACCTGACCAACCACTGCGACGCCGTCTGGTCCGACCCGGCCCAGCGCAACGCGTGGGGCGTCGACCTCAACCGCAACCAGGACGTCGGCTCGCTGTTCGACGGCTACTCCGGCGCGTCGTCGAGCTGCACCTCCGGCTCGTACGCCGGCCCGGCCGAGCAGTCCGAGCCGGAGGCGAAGAACGAGGACTGGCTGGTCGAAACCTTCCCGAACATCAAGTTCTCGATGAACACCCACTCCTACGGCGGCTACTTCATGTGGGCACCGGGCGCCTACAAGTCGGCCGGCCGTGAGGTGCTGCCGCGCCCCGACTACGGCACCGAGAACTACTTCTGGAACGCCTCGACGAAGATCCTCAGCGCGGTCCAGGCGTGGCGCGGTACGGCTATCTGGCCCGGACGCACCGGCCCGGTCACCGACGTGCTCTACTCGGCGGCCGGTAACAGCGCCGACGCGCACTGGTACAACCACGACATCATCGCCTGGAACTTCGAGGTCGGCGCCGACGTCTGGGACCCGGCGACCAACCGGTGGCAGCCGGTCGGCTTCCAACCGGACTTCGCCGAAGGCCACCAGGAGGCGATGGAGTTCGCCAACGGCCAGATCGCGATCCTCGAGGTCGCCAAGCAGTACGCGGCCGACCAGAGCAAGCCGACGTCGGAACTGCTCGTCAAGGGCAAGGGCCCCGGCACCACGACCTTCACCTTCAAGGTCGACGAGCCGGCCAACATCTACTACACGTTGGACGGGTCCGAGCCGACCACCTCGTCGGCGAAGCTCGGCTTCGCCGGCTACCGGGAGGGCGCCGAGCAGATCACCATCAGCGCGAAGACCACGGTGCGCTGGTTCTCGGTCGACATCTCCGGCAACGCCGAGGCGGTGCAGGAGCGGATCCTGAACGTACCGAAGCCCTGATCACCGGATGCGGCCGGCCGGCGGACCACCGGCCGGCCGCACCCCGTTCGGCGTCAGGCCCGCCGCCGGCCGACGAGCCACCAGACCAGCGCGTGCAGGACCACGTTGAGCACCGCCGGGCCGGCGATCGCCAGCAGCCGCAGCGGCGCCGCCACGTCGTCGAAGGCGTACGGGTCGGCGAAGTAGAACAGCGACCACGGCACCCCGAGGGCGAGCAGCGGCAGGCCGACGAGCCCGGCACCGATGTTGGCGTCCGGCCCGCTGTTCGCGTCGATCACCACGAACGCCAGCACCAGCACGAGCACGACGGCGGCGTGTACGAGCAGGACGATCCGGCCCCGCCTGGAAATAGCCATACCGGCAAACCTAATCAACGCCCGCCGGACCGGATCAGCCCGGGTACTCAGACCGATCGATCCGCTTCGGCCGCCCCGCCCGTACGGCCCTGATCCGCCGGTGCTGCAATGACGTCATGCCCGACAACCGGCTCGCCCGGCGACTCAGCCTGCCCGACGCCGTCGTGATCGGCCTCGGCGCGATGATCGGCGCCGGGGTGTTCGCCGCGTTCGCGCCGGCCGCGGCCGCCGCCGGCGGCTGGCTGCTCGTCGCGCTGGCCCTGGCCGCACTGGTCGCCTACTGCAACGCGGCCTCGTCGGCCCGCCTCGCCGCCCGCTACCCGCTGTCCGGCGGCACCTATGTGTACGGCCGCGAGCGCCTCGGGCCGTTCTGGGGCTACCTGGCCGGCTGGTCGTTCGTCGTCGGCAAGACCGCCTCCTGCGCCGCCATGGCGCTCACCTTCGCCGCCTACGCCGTACCCGGGTTCGAACGGCCGGCAGCCGTCCTCGCCGTACTGGCCGTCACCGCCCTGAACTGGCACGGCGTGCAACGTTCGGTCACCGCGACCCGGGTCATCGTGGCCGTCGTGCTGGCCGTGCTGGTGGCGGTCGTGGTCGCCGGCCTGGTCGGGGCCGCCGGCACGCCGGGGCCGGCCGGCGGGGTCTTCGGCTCCGGACCGTTCCCGGCGCCCGGCGTGCTCCAGGCCGCCGGACTGCTGTTCTTCGCGTTCGCCGGCTACGCCCGGATCGCCACGCTCGGCGAGGAGGTCACCGACCCGGCCCGCACCATCCCCCGCGCCGTCGGCACCGCGCTCGGCGTCACCCTCGTCGTCTACACCGCGATCGCGGTCACCCTGTTGCTCGTACTCGGACCCGAGCGCACCGCGGCGGCGGCCGCGCCGCTGGCCGAGGTGGTGACCGTCGCGGGCGCGTCCTGGCTGGCCCCGGTCATCCGGGCCGGTGCCGCGCTCGCCGCCGCCGGCGCCCTGCTGGCCCTGGTGCTCGGCGTCTCCCGGACCGCGTTCGCGATGGCCCGCGACCGGCACCTGCCCGCCGCCCTCGACGCCGTGCACCCGCGCCACGGGGTGCCGCACCACGCCGACCTCGCCGTCGGACTCGTCGTCGCCGTCCTGGTCGCCCTCGTCGACCTGCGCGGCGCGATCGGGTTCTCCTCGTTCGGGGTGCTGCTCTACTACGCCGTCGCGAACGCGTCCGCCTGGACGCTCGGCCGGCGCCGGCTGGTGCCGGCCGTCGGCCTGGTCGGCTGCCTGGTGCTGGCGGTGGCACTGCCGCTGTCGTCGGTGCTGACCGGTGCCGCCGTCGTCGCCGCCGGTGCGCTGCTCTACCTGGTCCGCCGCACCCGTCGCTGAGACCCGGCGCCGGCGCCGGTCAGTCGCGCAGGAACAGGCAGAAGGGGTGACCGTCGGGGTCGAGATAGACCCGTACGTCGTCCTGCGGCTGGAAGCCGGCGAGAGTCGCCCCGGCGGCGACCGCGTGCGCGCCGGACTCGTCGAGGTCGTCGACCGCGATGTCGAGGTGGACCATCATCTGCTGGTCGTCGGGGCCGGCCGGCCAGGTCGGCCGCCGGTAGTCGGACTCCGTCTGGAACGACAGTCCCGCCCCACCCTCGGGCGATCGCAGCTTGACCCAGTTCGGTTCGAACTGCTCCACCGACCAGCCGAGCAGCCGCTGGTAGAAGGCGGCGAGCGCCTGCGGGTCCGGCGATCCGAGCACGACACCCGACAAGGTCAGGGACGGTACGGCGGTCATTCGCTCCTCCTCCTGGCGGCGGCGGTACCGGGCAGCGTCACCGTACCCGGCGGCGTCGCCGTACCCGCGCAGTGGGCCGCGCACCCGCCGGAGGCCGTTCGAGAGTGGACGGACGGGTGGTCGCCGGGTGGCGACCACCCGATGCGGGTCAGTGCAGCGCGAGCGGCTCGCCGGCGGGCTGGGGCGGGTTGGCGAACGCGTCCTCGGGGATGCCGGTCCACCGGGTGTGGGCCGCCTCGAGGAAGTAGTTCTGGCCCGGATCCCAGGTGTGCCCGCTGTCGCGGCGGTGGTAGACGTAGCCCAGCGGATGCGTCCGGAAGATCACCGCGCCGGCCTGCCGCAGCCGCTCCAGCAGCCCGAAGTCGACCGAGCGGGGCACCGGACGCCAGCCGCCGACCGCCTCCAGGTCACCCCTGGCGAGCAGCATCGTGCCGCCGGCGACGAGTTCGCCGTCGGCCTCCGACACACCCGAAGGCCGCCGTACGGTGATGCCCAGCGTCTCCAGGTGGACGAACTCGCTGCCCTTGCCGACCAGCGTCGCCCCCGAGTACTGCCGGGCCAGGACCAGGTCCCAGACGTGCTCGGTGCCGTAGCTGTCGTCGTCGTCGAACTTGGTGACCAGCGTGCCGTTCGCCCGCCGGGTCGCGGCACCGAGTGCCTCGCCGAAGCTGATCGTGTCCGGCACCTCCAGGATCTCGACCGGCCGGCCGCAGCCGGCGAGCCGGGCCCGGATCTCCGCCGGCAGCTCGATCCCGTGCAGGCAGAGGACGATCTCCAGCTCCGGGTAGGTCTGGCCGATGATCGCGTCGAGCGCCCCGGCCAGCATCTCCGGCCGCCGGGTGGCCAGGAGCGCGCTCACCGTCGGCGGGCGGCCGAGTTCGGGGAACCGGCCGGCGGCGATCCGGGGCAGCGCGAAGTCGGTGGCGTGCCCGCGCAGCGCGGCCCGGCGCTGGCGTACGCTGCGGGCCTCCATCGCCAGCTCGTCACCGGCGGGTGCCGGGCCGGTGATGATGTCCCGCAACTCCGGCACGATCAGGTCGGCGACCGGGGCGGGCAGCTTCGGCGCGTGCAGCACGGCGCCCGTCGCGGCGAGCTGAACCAGCAGCGCCGCCGTCTCCACCGGAGCGGTCGCCGGCACCTGCGGGCACTCCACCACACCGACCTGGCGCAGGGTCGCCAACGTCGTCGCGTCCGGCCCGGTGCCGTTCAGCCGGCCACCGAGGCCGCGGCCGGCCGGGCCGAAGTCGAGGCGTACCCGGGGGGCGTCCGGCCGGTTGGCGTCGGCCCGCCGGCCGCGCGGGTTGATCCGGCGTGCGTCGATCAGCACCGCCGCCGGGGCGGTCAGGCCGTGCGGGCCGGTCCGGAAACCGATCCCGTACGGCGGACCGTCGTCGCCGTAGCCGTCGCGGGGGGCCGGACCGTCGTGTTCGAGCACCACGTCATGGGCCCGGATGTCGCTGCTGAGCGGCAACTCCCGCAGGGCGACCGCCCCCGTCGCCGGCAGGTAGGCCGGTGGCCGGCCGTGGCTGGTCAGGTCGGCGCTGACCGGTGCCGGCAGCGGGCTGGCCGACCCGACCGCCGGCAGCACCGCCCGCAGGATCTCGCGCAGCGGCAGCGCCTGGGCCAGCCGTACGGTGACCGTCGCGGAGCCGCGCCGCAGGCGGGGGAAGGACACCTGGTGGCTGAGCACCCGGGGCAGCGGGCCGATCGCCCCGGACCAGCCCTGCCGGGGCCGGCGCCACCAGGCCACCACGACGGTCACGACCCGGAACGGGGTGACCGCGAACGGGTCGGCGGCCAGTTCCCGCAGCCGGTCGACGGAACCGGCGACGATCAGCACCCGGCGCGAGCCGGGCAGCCGCAGGACCCGCAACCCGACCGTACGGCTGATCCGCTCCTCGCGCTCGGGCGGCGGCGCGCCGAGCAGCCGCCAGCCGGACGGGCCGGCGCCCGGGGATTGGTGATCCGGACCGGACCGGGCGTCTTCCCGCGACATGTCAGCCTGTTCCTCCCGTAGCCACCGCCGGCCGGCGGGTGCCCGGCTGACCGGTCTGACCGGACATCCGGTTCCGCAACTGCCATGCGGTCATCGACAACTCGAACAGACGATAGGCACCCGCCGCCGCCATCCGCTGCTTGACGCCGTCGTTGCCGGGCGGTATCGGAGCGCCGCCGGTCGGCAGGTGGCGTGCGTACTGCTCGGTCAGGCGCGCGAAGTAGGCCCGGCGCATCGACCGGGGCACCCGGCTCTCGTGGCCGAGCACCTGGAAGCAGTGCCAGATCATCCGCTGGAAGAGTAGCGGACGCAGTGCGCCGTATCGGCCGGGGTCGGTGTCGAGGAAGTCGAAGACCCGCGTCCACTGGTCGAAGACCTCGAAGTGCCGCTCGCTGACCGTGAACGTGATCGCGCCGGCGGGTCGCTGCCGGTACGCGTAGCAGTACCGGTCGAGCACGCTGATCCGTTCCGCGGCGAGCATCACCGGCAGCACGAACGCGACGTCCTCGTACCAGCCGGGGCCGAAACGCAGGCCGTACCGGGTCAGGAAGTCCCGGCGGATCACCTTGTTGCAGGCGATCCACAGGATGTCGAGCAGCTTCGGGCGCTGCGCGAAGGTGAACGTCTCGGGCAGGTCGGCGCCGGCGTCGGTGACCGGATGGTGCTCGGCCGGCCGGTCGGGGTAGACCCGGGCGTAGCCGGTGACGAGCAGATCCGGGTCGGTGGCGGTGACCCGCTCGGCGACCGCGTCGAGGGTGCCGTCGGGCAGCCAGTCGTCGCTGTCGACGCACCACACGTAACGACCGGTGGCGTGGTCGATGCCGGTGTTGCGGGCGGCGCCGAGCCCGCCGTTGCGTTCCAGGGTGACGACCTTGAGGTTGCCGTGGCGTTCGGCGTACCAGGCGAGGATCTTCGCGGAGCCGTCGTCGGAGGCGTCGTCGACCGCGATCACCTCCAGTTCGTCCGGCGACCGCTCGGCGAACGACTGGTTGAAGATCGAGTCCAGGCACTGCGCGAGGTAGTCCTCGACCCGGTACACCGGGACGATCAGGCTCAACAGGGGCATGGGCGCCGCCCTCCGGCTGGTGTCGCGTCGGGGTTGTCCCGATCCCGCACGATTGGCGGGCCACGGGGCCGGTCGCCGGACAGCATCCGGGCGGTGGACGACGTGAGCGGTAGCGCCGGCTCAACGCCAGGTGGCGACTGGGCGAACCACACATGGCGACTGCCTGCGCTGGCGGCTGCCCGCGCTCCCCGGCGGCCGCCCATGCTGGCGGCCGAGTGTGGGTGGCCGCCCGCGTTGGCGGCCGCGTGTGGGCGGCCCGACGGCCGCCCGCGCGCCCGCGCCGTGGCGTGCCCCGTTGTTGATCTGGGCGGCAGAGACCTTACGGGGGCTGGATAAGGTCTCAGCCGCCCAGATCAACATGGCTGCCCGCCGCTTCAGGCGGGGCGCCCGCGCTCGGCGATGGCCTGGCGCACCAGGGCGATGATCCGGTCCGGGTGCCGGAGCACGTCGTCGGCGGTGAATCGCAGCACGAGCCAGCCGCAGGCGCGCAGGTCGTTGAGCCGGGCGATGTCGCGGCGGAACTGGGTGCGTTCCCGGTGGTGGTCGCCCTCGTACTCGATGGCGATCCGCCACTGCGGATAGGCCAGGTCGACGCGGCCGACAAACCGGCCCCGGTGGTCGTGCACCTCGTGCTGGGCGACCGGACGTGGGGCACCCCCGTCGATCAGGACGAGTCGGAGTCTGGTCTCCATCGGTGACCCGCTGTGCGGCTCGGCGAGGGCGAGCACCTGCCGGAGTTGCCTGATTCCGGGGCAGGGTGGGTGGGCGGCGAGATAGCCGGCGAGGGTGTCGACCCGGACGAGCCGTCGGGCGAGCAGCGCGTCGACGGCTACGACGGCGTCGACGCGGGGCAGCAGGCGGCCGAGATCGAACGCCGTGCGGGTCGGTGTGGTGATCGGCAGGTTCGCGAAGCGGGTGATGTCGTCGCCGGTCAGTCGCTGGTAGCTGGCTGCCATGCGCTGGTGCCCGCGGGGCCGGTAGTTGCCCGGCAGCACGACCGCAACGGGACTTTGCCGATCAAGGAGATTCACGCCCCAGAGGTAGGCGGCGCTGCGCCCGCCGATGGCCGCGCCCGGTGGCAGGGTCAACGCGACCGCGTCGCACCACATCCGGTGGTCGTCGGGCTGGTAGCCGTCGGCATGGACGTAGACATCGGGCAGCAGCCGGTGCCAGGACCGCCCGCGCAGTATCCGTTTGGTGAGCAGGCCGCTGACGATCGCCCGGCTTGCGCGGAAGGGCAGGAAGGCGAGTTCCCTGGGGACCTGAGCGACACGCGGCATCCGGCGAGCATCCCCGTTGGCCCGTTGGCCCGTTGGCCCGTTGGCCCGCTGGCCCGCCGTGCGGCCGACACCCCGGCGCAGGGCGTGGCTGACACCCTGGCGCGGGCGCGGCCGGCACCCTGGCCCGCCGTGCGCCCGGCACCCCGGCGCGGGCGCGGCCGGCACCCCGCCCGGGCGTGACCGGCACCCCGGCGCGGGCGCCGCCGGCGGGTCGGTGGTATGACCAGTGGATGCATGATGATCCGGCGCAACGGCTGGTGGACACCTTTCTCACGGCCTTCAACACCCCGTCCGGCGACCGGATGTCCGAGCTGCTGGCCGGGGCGTTCACTCGCGACGTCACGTTCTGGGGGCCGTTGGGGCGTACCCAGGGGTTGATGGCGTTGGAGAACTTCGTGACGTATCTGCGCGGCCACGGGCGGGGACCCGGGCGCATGGTGCGGACCAGCGCGGTCGACGCGCCGGGGGAGTGGGCCAGGTACGCCTGGGCCTACCGGGACGCCAGCGGCGCGGTGGTGCTCGACGGCGTCGACATGGTGCACGTACGCGACGACCGCATCGACCAGTTGGTGGTGTTCAGCGGCCCGCTGGCGGCCCGGCCGGACCCGGACTCGCCGGCGGGCGCCTGATCCGCGTTTCGATGCCGTCGAGGAAGACGGAAAGTCCGATGTGGAACGTCTCGCGGGCTTCCTGCTCCAGGTAGGGCACGGATTCGTCGGCCATTTCGAAGGCCCGCTCCTCGGCGAGCCGGCTGATGGTCGGGAACCGCTCGGCGAAGTCGGGGGCGACCTCGTCGAGCAGGGCGGAGCGGGCGTACCACCACTGGTCGTCGGGGACACCGGTGGCGCCGGGCGCCTGCCGGGTCTCGGCGATCGTCCGGGCCACGCCGCGTACGAAGTGCAGCAGGGAGCCGACGGTGCGCCAGAGGGTGGGGGCCGGCAGGCCGCTGCCGGCCAGGATGCCGACGACCGTCTCCAGCATCGTGTACTCGTTCGGTCCGAGCACCGCCCGGGCGTGCGAGATCTGGAGCATCCACGGGTGGCGTAGGTAGAACTCCCAGAGGCTTTCCGACCAGGTGGTCAGGGTGGCCCGCCAGTCGTCGCCGCCGGGCGGGTCGGTCGGCACCTCGGCGAGCACCCGGTCGTACATCAGGTCGACGAGTTCGGCCTTGCCGGGGACGTACGTGTAGAGGGCCATTCCGGTGCGGCCGAGCCGTTCCCCGACCGCGTTCATCGACAGGGCCGCCATGCCCCGGGCGTCGGCCAGCGCGATGGCGGCGTCGACGATCTCGTCGATCGTCAGGCCCGGCCGCCGGCCGGGGCGGGCGGGGGTGGGTTCGGTGCGGTCGGCGCGCCACAGCAGGGTCATGGATCGCCGTGCGTCGCCCTGTCCGACGAATACCACCACGCGTTGCTCCCGGGGGTGTATGGTTGCCTGCCGAGTATTTCTTTATGGCATAAAGCTATCTCGCCTGGATAGATCGGGTGCCAACTTCCAGGAAGGAATCCCCATGCCGGACGCCGTGCCGAACCGCATCCTGCCCGCCGACAGCCACGATGTGATCGAGGTGCGTGGTGCCCGCGAGAACAATCTGACCAACATCTCCCTGGACATCCCCAAACGCCGGCTGACCGTTTTCACCGGCGTCTCCGGGTCGGGCAAGTCGTCGCTGGTCTTCGGCACCATCGCCGCGGAGTCGCAGCGCCTGATCAACGAAACCTACACGGCCTTCCTCCAGTCGTTCATGGGCAGCCCCAGCCGGCCCGACGTGGACGCGCTGCGCAACCTGAGCGCGGCGATCGTCGTCGACCAGGAGCGGATGGGCGCCAACTCGCGGTCGACGGTGGGCACCGCCACCGACGCGTACACGATGTTGCGGATCGTCTTCAGCCGGCTCGGCGAGCCGTACGTCGGTCCGGCGACCGCCTTCAGCTTCAACGCCCCCGACGGCATGTGCCCGCGTTGTGAGGGGCTCGGCCGAGTCACCGACATCGACATAGCCGAGTTGGTCGACCGGGAACTGTCGCTCGACGAGGGGGCGATCACCGTTCCCGGGTTCAACGTCGGCGGCTGGTACTGGCAGAGCATCGCCCATTCCGGGTTCGTCGACCCGGCGGTGAAGCTGAAGGACTACACCCCGCAGCAGTGGGACGATTTCCTGAACAAGCCGTCGACCAAGGTCAAGATCAGCGGCCTCAACACCACGTACGAGGGCCTGCTGGTCAAGGTCCGGCGCACCATCCTGGCCAAGGACCGGGAATCGATGCAGGCGCACATCCGGGCGTTCGTCGACCGGGCCGTGGTCTACACCTCCTGCCCGGACTGCGGCGGCACCCGCCTCAACCCGGCGGTGCTCGGCTGCCGGATCGCCGGACGGAACATCGCCGAATGCGCCGCGATGCAGATCAGCGACCTGGCCGAGTTCGTCCGCAAGATCTCCGACCCGTCGGTGGCGCCGCTGCTGGCCGGGCTGACCGAGACGCTGGACTCGCTGGTCGAGATCGGGCTGGGCTACCTCAGCCTCGACCGCGAGTCCGGCACCCTGTCCGGTGGCGAGTCGCAGCGGGTCAAGATGGTCCGTCATCTGGGCTCCAGCCTCACCGACGTCACGTACGTCTTCGACGAGCCGACCGTCGGGCTGCACCCGCACGACATCGCCCGGATGAACGACCTGCTGCTGCGGCTGCGCGACAAGGGCAACACGGTGCTCGTCGTGGAGCACAAGCCCGAGGTGATCCAGATCGCCGACCACGTCGTCGACCTCGGGCCGGGGGCCGGTTCCGCCGGGGGACAGATCTGCTACACCGGCGACATCGCCGGCCTGCGTGCCTCCGGCACGTTGACCGGCCGGCACCTCGACCACCGGGTGACGCTGCGCGACACCGTACGGAAGCCGACCGGGCAGGTGTCGATCGCCGGTGCCCGGCTGCACAACCTCAAGGACGTGCACGTCGACATCCCGCTCGGTGTGCTCACCGTCGTGACCGGGGTGGCGGGCTCCGGCAAGAGTTCGCTGATCCACGGTTCGCTGACCCGCCGCGACGGCGTGGTGGTGGTCGACCAGACGGCCATCCGTGGCTCCCGGCGCAGCAACCCGGCCACCTACACCGGGCTGCTCGACCCGATCCGTACGGCGTTCGCGAAGGCCAACGGGGTGAAGGCCGCCCTGTTCAGCGCCAACTCCGAGGGTGCCTGCCAGAACTGCAAGGGGATCGGGCTGGTCTACACCGACCTGGCGATGATGGCCGGGGTGGCGACCGTCTGCGAGACGTGCGAGGGCCGGCGGTTCACCGCCGAGGTGCTGACCCACAAGCTGCGGGGCAAGGACATCAGCGAGGTGCTGGCGATGTCGGTCGCGCAGGCCCGGGACTTCTTCCCGTCGGGTGCGGCCCGGGTCATCCTCGACCGGCTCGGTGACGTCGGCCTGGGCTATCTCGGTCTCGGCCAGCCGCTGACGACGCTGTCCGGCGGCGAGCGGCAGCGGCTGAAGTTGGCGATCCACATGGCCGAGAAGGCGGCGACGTACGTCCTCGACGAGCCGACGACCGGTCTGCACCTGGCGGACGTCGACCAGTTGCTGGCCCTGCTGGACCGGCTGGTCGACGCCGGCAACACGGTCATCGTCATCGAGCACCACCAGGCGGTCATGGCGCACGCCGACTGGCTGATCGATCTCGGCCCGGGCGCCGGTCACGATGGTGGGCAGGTGGTCTTCACCGGCACCCCGGCCGACCTGGTCGCGCGCGGCGACTCGCTGACCGCCCGCCACCTGCGCGAATACCTGGCCCGCAGCTAGCCCGAGTCGCGGGGCCGTCCCGGGTGGCGCCACCGCCCGGCCGGCCCCGCGATCTTGCACAAGGATTCGCCCAAAGGCGTGCAAAAGCGGGAGATGACTGCAAGATCGCGGGGAGGTGGGGTGCGGCGTCGGCATCTTGCGGGGTGGCAGTCGGAAATTTCCATCGACTGATTCAAGTATTGCGATGCTATGAACAAAGCTGGCAGTATGCCGGGCATCGATGCACCTGCTCGCAGGAAATGGAGCAACCATGCCTGTCACCCGTCGCAGTTTCGTGTCGTCGGTGGTCGCCGGATCGGCCCTCGCCGCCGTGTCCACCTCCGAGCTGCTCGCCGCGGCGTCGCCCGCCCACGCGGCCAGCCCGGTCGGCGACGTCGTCGGCAAGATCTCCGTCGGCTACCAGGGCTGGTTCTCCTGCCCCGGCGACGGCGCGCCGATCGGCGGCTGGTGGCACTGGAGCCGCGACCGCTTCCAGCCGCCCTCACCGGCCAACACCACGATCGTCTCCTGGCCCGACATGCGCGAATACAGCCGCGGCTACCCGACCGCCTACCCCAATCTCGGCAACGGCCAGCCGGCGACGCTTTTCTCGTCGTACGACCAGCAGACCGTCGACACGCACTTCCGCTGGATGCGCGACTACGGCTGCGACACCGCCGCCCTGCAACGGTTCAACCCGTTCGGCGACGAGGGCCCGACCCGCGACGCCATGGCGGTCAAGGTCCGCGACGCCGCCGAGCGCTTCGGCCGCAAGTTCTACATCATGTACGACGTAACAAGTTGGTCCAGTATGCAAACCGAGCTGAAGACGGACTGGACCACGAAGATGTCGGCGTACACCGCGTCCCCGGCGTACGCCCGGCAGAACGGCAAGCCCGTCGTCTGCATCTGGGGCTTCGGCTTCAACGACCCCGGCCGCCCGTTCGCCCCGGCGCCCTGCCTCGAGGTGGTCAACTGGTTCAAGGCTCAGGGCTGCTACGTCATCGGCGGTGTGCCGACCTACTGGCGTACCGGGATCAACGACTCCCGGCCCGGCTTCTCCGACGTCTACCGCGCCTTCGACATGATCTCGCCGTGGATGGTCGGCCGCACCGGCACCCTCGACGGCCTCGACTGGTTCCACACCAACGTCAACGTCCCCGACCAGGCCGACTGCAACGCCCGCGGCGTCGACTACCAGCCCTGCGTCATGCCCGGCGACCTGTCCGCCGGCCACCGGGCGCACGGCGACTTCTACTGGCGGCACCTCTACAACCTGGTCCGGCTCGGCGCGCAGGGCCTGTACGTGTCGATGTTCGACGAGTACAACGAGGGCAACCAGATCGCCAAGACCGCCGAGACGGCGGCCTGGGTGCCGGCCGGCGTCGGCATCCGGGCCCTCGACGAGGACGGGGTGGCCTGCTCGTCCGACTACTACCTGCGGATCACCGCCGACGGCGGCCGGATGCTCAAGGGACAGCTCGCCCTGACCCCGGTGCGGCCCACCCCGCCGACGCTCGGCGGCCCCGACCCGACCGGTGATCTCGCCGCCGGCCGGCCCACCTCGGCCAGCAGCCAGAACGGCCCGTACGTCGCCGCGAACGCCGTCGACACCAGTGCCGCCACCTACTGGGAGAGCGCCGGGCCGCTGCCGCAGTGGCTCCAGGTCGACCTGGGCGCGGCCCGGACCGTCGAGCGGGTCGTGCTGGCCCTGCCGGCCGGCTGGGGAACCCGCACCCAGACCCTGTCGGTGCAGGGCAGCACCGACGGGACCGCGTTCTCGACGCTCGCCGGGCCGGCCGGGCGGGTCTTCGACCCGGCCACCGGAAACCAGGTGACGATCAACGTCCCGGCGACGGCCGCCCGTCACGTACGGGTCACCGTCACCGGCAACACCGGCTGGCCGGCGGCCCAGCTCTCCCGGCTGCAGGTCTACGGGACGGCCGCGCAACCCGTCACCAACCTGGCCGCCGGCCGGCCGACCTCGGCCAGCGGCCACACCCAGAACCTGGTGTCCGGCAACGCCGTCGACGGCAACCCGGCCAGCTACTGGGAGAGCGCCAACAGCGCCTTCCCGCAGTGGATCCAGGTGGACCTCGGCGCCGCCGTCGCCGTCGGCCGGGTGGTGCTGAAGCTGCCGCCGGCGGCGGCCTGGCAGGCGCGTACCCAGACGCTGTCGGTGCAGGGCAGCACCAACGGGACCACCTTCACCACGCTCGCCGGGCCGGCCGGGCGGGTCTTCGACCCGGCCACCGGCAACACGGTGACCATCCAGTTCACCGCGACCCCGACCCGCTACGTCCGGCTGTCGGTGACCGCCAACACCGGCTGGCCGGCCGGCCAGATCGGCGAGTTCGAGGTCTATGCCGCCTGACGGTCAGGCGGCCGCCGGCACGGGGGCCGGCAGCCCGGTCAGCTCGTGCAGCGGGCGGTGCGGCTGCCGGCAGGCGGTCGCCAGCACCTCCAGATAACCGTCCATCCAGGACTTCGCGGTCGCCGGGTCGAGCCGGTCGAGCGCGTACTCCAGGTAGCCCTCCAGCCCGAACGACCGGGGGATCAGCCCGCAGATCAGCGTCACGCGGGAGGCCCCGGTCGGCCGGTCCTCCACCTCGGTGGTCAACCCCGGCAGGTCCAGTTCCAGGTTCAGCGTGCTCTGGTAGGCGAAGCTGACCGCCGCCATCGGCTGCTCGCCGCCTCCGGCGTCCTCGATCAGCCGGTCGTAGATCCACCCGATCGGCAGCATGTTGTCGACCCCGGCGAACAGCCCCATCCCGACCTGGTCGACCAGGTCGGCGAAGGTGGGCGCGGTGTCGGAGCGTACCCGGATCAGCAGTGGGCAGGCCACGATCGCGACCGTCTCGGCGAACTCGACCCGGTCCCGGTTGGCGTACGGCAGGGAGATGGTGACGTCGCCCTGGCCGGTCAGCCGGGTGAGCAGCACACCCATCGCCGCGGCCAGCGTCGGGAACAGCGTCGTGTTCCGCTCTACGGAGAACGCCCTGACGTCGCGTTCCACATCGGGCGGCACCCGGAAGTGGTGGGCCCGGCCCCGGCCGGTCGGCACCGGCGGCGCCGGCCGGTCGTACGGCAGGTCGAGGGCGAACCCTTCGAGGGTCAGTGCCGTCGACCAGTAGTCCGCCCGTCGGCGCCGGGTCTCGGCGTCGTACACCCGCTGCTCCCAGCGGGCGAAGTCGATCGACTGGACGGTCGGCGGGGTACGGTCGGGGGCCTCACCCGCCAGCGCCCGGCGGTAGCCGGCCGCCATGTCGTGCAACATCACCGACACGGCCCAGCCGTCACAGGCGACGTGGTGCACGACGATCATCAACCACCAGGTGTGCGCGTCGACCCGGACCAGCTGCAGGCGCAGCGGAAGTTCGTGGTCGAGGTCGAACGCGACCTGGGCGATGGCCCGGCTGACGTTCTCGGCCCGCTCCAGCCGGTCCGGATCCGGCAGGCCGGTGACGTCGACGACGGGCAGCGTCACCTCCTGGTGGGCGTAGACGATCTGCACCGGTCCGTCGCCGTCGTCGACGAACCGGGACCGCAGCGCCTCGTGCCGGGCGACGACGGCGTCCAGCGCGGTCCGCAGCGCGGCCTCGTCGAGGGTGCCGGTGAGGACCAGCCGCATGCTGACGTTCCAGGTGGCGCTCGGCGGGGTCGTGTTGATGATCGACAGCATCCGGTCCTGCTGGTAGGAGAGCGGACCCCGGGCGACCTCGACCCGCTCCGGCGCCGGCCCGATGCCGAGGCGGTCGAGCAGTTCGGACCGGTACGCCCGCAGCGCCGTGATCAGTTCGGGCGTGACCGCGTCGGCGGGGGCGTCGAAACGGAGCTGCCCCTCGTCGTCGGCCGCCAGCCGCACGTCGTGGCCGGCGGCGTACGCCAGCAGTTCGTCGAGGTTCACAGCGTGCCCCTGACCCGGGCGGTGGTGGCGGGCCGCTGCTCGCGCAGGTGGTCGGCCATCGCCCGGATCGTCGGTGCCCGGAAGAACCGCAGCACGGGGTATTCCACGCCGGTCGCCTCCCGTACCCGGCCGAGCAGCCGCATCGCGGTGATCGAGTGACCGCCGAGGGCGAAGAACGACGCGTCGGCCGGCGTCTGGTCCGACGTCCGGTCCAGCTCGGCGCGCCACATCTCCCGTACGGTCCGCTCCAGGTCGTCCGGGGGTGCGGGGCGCGCCGCCGGGGTCTCGGCGGCGGCCGGGACCGGCGGTGCGGCGGCCGGCTCGGCCGGGACGGCCGACGGTGCCGGGCCGGCGGCGGGTGCGGTGCCGGACGGGCCGGCCTGGAGCCCGGGGGCGGGCAGCGCGGCCCGGTCGACCTTGCCGTTGCTGTTGACCGGCAGCGCCGGCAGGAACGCCCAGGCGCGCGGCACCATGTGGTCCGGCAGTTCCCGGGCCAGCGCGTCGGCCAACCGCCCGGCGAGCCCGTCCGGGGCGACACCGTCGGCCGGCACCACGTACGCGGCGAGGTAGGCGTCGCCGGACCGGTCGCGTGGCGCGGTCACCACGCCGTCGGCGACCTCGGCGAGCCCGAGCAGCACGGCGGCCACCTCGGCCGGCTCCACCCGGTAGCCACGGACCTTGACCTGGTCGTCGATCCGGCCGAGGAACTCCAGCTCCCCGGCCGGGTTCCAGCGGACCAGGTCACCGGTGCGGTAGAGCCGCTCGCCGGGCGCCGCCGGGACGCCGGTGACGAAACGCTCGGCGGTGAGGTCCGGCCGGTGCAGGTAGCCCAGGGCCAGACCGGGGCCGCCGATGTACAGCTCGCCCCGGGCGCCGACCGGCACCGCCCGGCCGGCCGGGTCCAGCACGTGCAGGCGTACGTTGTCGACCGGTCGGCCGACGCTGATCGGGCCGTCGTCGACGGTCGGGTCGGCGACGACGGCCGTGGTCGCCAGCACTGTGGTCTCCGTCGGGCCGTAGACGTTGCTGACCTGGTACGACACCCCGGGGTGGGGACGGGTCCGCAGCCGGTCGCCGCCGATCATCAGGTGCCGCAGCGGCGGCTGGGCCGGCACCGGCAGGGCGAGCACCGCCTCGGCGAGCGCGGTGGGCAGGATCGTCAGGGTCACCCCGGCGGTGCGGTACCAGCGGGCCAGCGCCGCCGGGTCGAGCCGTACGTGGTCGTCGGCGATGGCCAGACTGGCGCCGGCGACCAGGGCCGGCCAGACCTCCAGCACCGAGGCGTCGAAGCTCTGTCCACACACGACGGCGTGCCGGTCGGCGGGGGTCGTGCCGGTGGCGTCGGCGTGCCACCGGCTCAGGTTGCGTACGGCGCGGTGGCTGACCGCGACCCCCTTGGGCCGGCCGGTCGATCCGGAGGTGTAGATGACGTAGCCGGCCGCGTCCGGGTCGTCGGCCGGCGCGCCGGTGCCGGCGGCCGGTGCGTCGCCGGTGATGTCGACGTGCAGCGTGGCCACCCCGGCCGGCAGCGGCGGCACCTCGGAGTCCGACGTGGACAGCAGCACGCGGGCGCGGCTGTCCTCCACCATGAACCGCACCCGGGGCGTGCCGAGGCCCGGGTCGAGCGGCAGGTAGGCGGCACCGGTCTTCAGGACGGCGAGCATCGCCACGACCAGGTCCGGCGACCGGGGCAGCCACAGTGCGACGACGTCACCGGGGCCGGTGCCGGCCGCCCGCAGCCGCCCGGCCAGTTCGTCGGCGCGCGCGTCGAGCTGCCCGTACGTCAGCACCGCGCCGCCGCCGATGACCGCGACACTCTGCGGCGTCGCCGCCACCCAGCGTTCCACGGCCGTGTGCAGGCACTCGTCGGAGACCGGTCGGACCGGGCCGGACCCCAACCGGTCCAGCGTCTCCCGGTCGGCGGCGGTGGGAGCGCCGAGCCGCGACAGCGGCGCCCCGGGGTCGGCGGCGACCGCCGCCAGCAGCCCGGTGAAGGCGTCGGCCAGCCGCCGCGCGGTCGACTCCTCGAACAGGTCGACGTTGTATTCCAGCCGGGCACCGATCCCGTCGGACCGGTTGGTCAGGTAGAGCACCAGGTCGACCACGGCCCGGTCGGCGCCGACGTCGAGCGTCGTCGCGGTGACACCCGGCAGGTCGAGCCGGAACGCGACGTCGTTCTCGAACTCGGCGATCACCTGGAAGATCGGATTGCGGCTGGTGTCCCGCTCCGGCGCCAGGGCGCCGACCACGGTCTCGAACGGCACGTCGGCGTGGTCGTAGGCGGCCAGCGCCGTCGCCCGGGTCCGGGCCAGCAACTCGGTGAACGCCGGGTCGCCGGTCAGGTCGAGGCGCAGGGCCAGGGTGTTGAGGAAGAAGCCGACGACCTCCTCGGCGCCGGCCGGCCGGTCGGTGACCGGGGTGCCGACGATGATCTCCTCCTGGCCGCTGAACCGGCCGATCGTCGCGGCGAACGCGCTGGTCAGGACCATGAACAGGGTGGCGCGGTGGCGGCTGGCCAGGGTCCGCAGCGCGGTGGCGACGGCGGGTTCGACGAGCCGGACCACGGACCGGCCCCGGGTGCCCATCACCGGCGGGCGGGGACGGTCGGTCGGCAGGGCCAGCACCGGCAGTTCCCCGCCGAGCCGCTCCCGCCAGTACGCCAGGTCGTCCCGGGCCTTCTCGCCGCCGAGCGCGGCGACCTGCGCCACGGCGAAGTCGGCGTACCCGCGCGGCAGGGCCGGCAGCGCCGCCGGCCCGCCCTCGACCCGCGCCCGGTACAGCTCCGACAGGTCGCGGGTCACCACGGTCGCCGACGTCGCGTCGACCACGACGTGGTGGAACGACAGCACCAGTACGTGCCGGGTCTCGGCCAGCCGCAGCAGGCGGGCGTGGAACAGCGGGCCGGTGGTCAGGTCGAACACGTGGCTGCTCTCCCGCTCCACCGCGGCCCGGCAGACGGCGGCCTCGTCGGCGCCGGTGTGGTCCTCGACCGTGAACCGCGCGCCGGCCGGCGGCAGCACCCGCTGCACCGGCTCGCCGTCGACCTCGACGAGAACCGTACGGATCGCGGGGTGCCGTTCGACGAGCTGGTCCAGCGCGGTGCGCAGCGCCGGCACGTCGAGCGGGCCGTCGAGCCGGATGAAGGCCGGCTCGTTGTAGGCGCTGCGACCGGGGAAGAGCCGGTCGAGGAACCAGATCCGGCGCTGTCCGGGCGACAGCGGGGCGGTGCGCGGCGGCCCGTCTACGTCGGCGGCCGGCCGGGCCGGGGCCGGCGCGACGTCGATCGGCGCGGCGGGCGCCGGTGCGGGTTCGGCCGGTTCGGCGGCCGACCGCCGGCGCAGCAGGTCGAGGTGGGGCAGGCCGGCGGCCAGCCGGTCCGCCGGCACCCCGAAGTCGACCAGGGCGGCGATCTCGTCGACGCCGGCCGCGACCAGCGACTCCACCACCGCCGCGCACTCGTCCGGGGTGCCGATCAGCGCCCGGGACTCGCAGTAGCGCTCGTACGCCCGCTCGAAGACGAAGTCGAGGTCGTCCTCGCGTACGTTGTCCATGTCGATCTGGAAGCCGAGGCTGTTGGTGACCTGGCCGAAAAGCGACAGCGACGAGCGCATGTACGACCGCAGCGGCTCGAACGCCTCGGCCCGCGCCCGGCGGCCGTCGGGGCCGACGAACGTGTGCGCCAGCACCACCACCCGGCCCGGGTCGAGCCCGTGCGCCGCCCGCGCCTTGCGGTACAGGGCGATGTTGTCGGCCAGTTGCTCGACCGACTGGCTCATCAGGTTGGTGATGACGCCGAGGTCGTGCTCGGCGGCGAGCTGGAACGACTCGGGCCGGCCGACGACGGCGGTGAACATCGGTGGCATCGACTGCACCGGGCGCGGGAAGACGCGTACGGCCACGTCGTCGCCGCTGCCCGAGCGGCGGGTGACCGACTCGCCGCGCCACAGCCGGCGGATCTGGTCCAGCTGCTCGTACATGACCTCGCGGTGCCGGCCGAAGTGCTGCGGGGCGAGGACGAAGTCGTTGGCGTGCCAGCCGGACGCGCAGCCGATGCCGACCCGGCCGGCGGACAGGTTGTCCACCATGGACCACTCCTCGGCGACCCGGAGCGGGTCGTGCAGGGGCAGCACGACCGAGCCGGCGTTGAGCCGGATCCGGGTGGTCTCCCGGGCGAGCGCGGCGGCGAGCACCACCGGGTTCGGGAAGACGCCGCCGAAGGAGTGGAAGTGCCGCTCCGGCATCCACAGCGAGTGGAAGCCGTGGGTGTCGGCGTACCGGGCGGTCTCGATGATCGTGCGGTACTTGTCTTCGGGGGCGCTCTCCGCCGGGTAGTCGCCGAAGAAGTAGACGCTGAAGTCCGGCGCCGTCCGGGTGCCGGCCGGCGCCGGCTCCGACACCGGTTCGGTCCGGGCGACCGCGTCGGCGGTACGGGCCACCGGCGCGCTGGCGGGCGTCGTCGGCGGCACCGGCGCGGCCGCCTCGGCGGTCCGGGCCACCGGCGCGGCGGTGCCGGGGGTTCCGGCCGTGGCCGGCGCGGTGGTGCCGGCGGTCCGGGCCGGGACCGGGGTGGCGGCCGGGACGGGTACGCCGCCGCCGGTGGGGAAGTAGCCGGCGGTGCGCATCTCGCGCAGCGAGTCGCGTACCGCGTCGGCGATCTGCTCCACGTCGGCGTCGGTGTGCGCGGTGGAGAGGAAGAAGTTCCGCCACTCCCACACGAAGACGCCCTTGAGCAGCAGGTGGTGGTAGAGCAGTTCCATGTCGGCGCGGTGCTCGAAGCGGAACTGCGAACCGAAGTGTCCCAGCCGGACCGGGAACTCCTCGTCCTCGAAGAACCGGTTGAGCGACCCGACCAGTTCGTCGGTGCGCGCGTTCAGCCGCTCCTGGAGGTGCGGGCTGTGCTGCTTGAGATGGGTCAGCACCGCCCGGGCGGCCACCATCGACACCGGGTGCTGGATGTAGGTGCCGCCGAAGAACGTCGTCTCGCGGGGCGGGCGGCTGTCGTCGCCGTACTGCCAGAAGCCGCCGTCGACGCCGTCCATGATGTCCTCGCGGCCGGCGATCGCGCCGATCGGGAAGCCGCCGCCGAGCGCCTTGCCGTACGTCGCCAGGTCGGGGGTGACGCCGAAGAGGCCCTGCGCGCCCCTCGGGTGCGGCCGGAAGCCGGTCAGCATCTCGTCGAACATCAGCACGACGCCGTGCCGGGCGGTGATCTCCCGGAGCTTGTGCAGGAACTCGGCCGGCTGCCGGGTCGGGTGCCGGCTCTGGATCGGTTCGACGATCACGGCGGCGAGTTCCGGGCCGAGCGACTCGATGGCGGCCAGGCTCTCCGCCGCCCCGTAGTCGAGGACCACCAGGTCGCTGACGGCGCTGTGCGGGATGCCGGTCGAGACCGGGACGGTGGTCCGGTCGGCGCCGGTGCCGTTCGAGCGGCCGAGCACGTTGTCGGCGTGGCCGTGGTACGACCCGTGGAACATGACGATCTTGTCCCGGCCGGTGGCGGCCCGGGCCAGCCGGATCGCGGCCGAGTTCGCCTCGGTGCCGGAGTTGGCGAACGCGACCCGGGGCAGCCCCACCATCTCGCTGAGGAGTACCGCCGCCTCGCCGGTGTCGATGCTGCGCGGCCCGAGCTGGACGCCCCGGGACAGGTGCTCGCGTACCGCCTCGGTCACGAACTGCGGCTCGTGGCCGAAGAGCAGCACCCCGAAGCCCATCGTGATGTCGACGTAGCGGTTGCCGTCGACGTCCTCCAGCCAGGAGCCACGGGCCCGCTGGCCGGCGATCGGATACAACATCTCCTTGGTGCCGCTGCGGAACCCGACCACGGCCCGGCTGTCGGCCAGCGGCCGGCGGTAGCGCTGGGTGATCTCCCGGGAGGTCCGGGTCTTCGCCACGAGCCGCTGCCGCAGCTCGTCGACGTGTGCCCGCTGGGCGTCGGTGCGCTGCCCGGCCGTCATCCCCGAGCCGTGCGCGACGGTCACCCTCGGCCCGTGTACGACCGGCGCGTCCACGGTCGGGGTATCCGGGGCGTCCACGGTGGTCCCGGCGGCGGAGGCTTCGGCGGCGACCGGCGCCGGTGCGGCGGCCGGCGGTGCGGTGGCGGAACGCAGGGCGGCGAGCTGTTCCTCGATGAGCTGCGACTGCCGGACCATCTCCTGGAGCTGGGCGGCGAGGTCGGCGATGGCGCCGCCGGCCGGCGCAGCCGGGCTCCCGGCTGCCGCAGGCGGAACCTGCGCGGTGACGGACTCGGCGGGTTGCCGTGGCGCCGGGACGGTGGCCGGCGGGGCGGGTGCGATGGGGGGCAGCGCCGGTGCCGCGATCACGGCCGGCGCGGCGGGCACCGGGGCGGGCGGGACCGGAACCGCCGGCGTGCTCACCGGGGACGGCGTCACGGGCGCGGCAGGGAATGCGGCCGGGGCGGGGACCGGGGGAGGAGTGCCCGTCGGGCCGCCGCCGATCCGGGCCACGACCAGCCGGGACAGCCGGGCCGGGGTGTCGCCCTCGTCGAAGAGTTCGCGCATCGCGACCCGTACCGAGAACTCGCCCTCCAGCTCGCGCAGCATGTTGATCATCGTCAGGGAGTCGGCGCCCAGGTCGAGGAAGGGCGTGTCCACCCGTACGTCGGCCAGGGCGCAGCCCAGGTGTCGTGCGGTGAGTTCGCGGACCCGTTCGGAGACGTCCTCGACACCCGGGCTCCGGTCGGTGTGGCTCGTGGCCCCGTTTCCCAGCATCGTTCCTCCAGAGGCTTGCGGTTGGCCGGGGTCACACCCCAGAGACACTGCTGCCGTTGTGGCGGTCGGTCGCCGGGGCCGGTGCCCCCGGTTCGGTGGCCGGTCGTGCCGCGACGACCTCGGCGAGTTGGCCCAGCAGCCGGGCCTGCGTGGTGGCCAGGCCGCGTACCTGTTCCGCGACGGCCGCGACGGCCCGCAGCGTCTGTTCGTCGGCCCCGGCCGGCGGGTCCGCCGGTGGTGCGGGCGGCGCGCCGGCGGCGGCCGGTTCGATCCAGTGTGGACGGTGTTGGAACGGGTAGGCCGGCAGCGGCACCCGCCCGCCGCCGCAGCCCGCGAGCAGCACCGGCCAGTTCACGGCGGCGCCGGCCGCGTGCAGCCGGGCGACCGCCCGGCCGAGCGATTCGATCTCGGCGCCCCGCCGCTGGGTGGCGGTCACCGGGCGGTCTGGCAGCACCGCGCGGCCCAGCCCGGCCAGTACGGCGTTCGGCCCGACCTCGACCAGCGGCGCGTCCCCGGACCGGCCGACCGTCTCCAGCACCAGGTCGAAGCGGACCGGCTCGCGGGCGTGCCGCAGCAGGTGCTCGACGTCGACCACGTGTCCGGCCGGCAGCACCGTGCCGTCGAGGCCGTTGACCAGCGGAATCCGCAGCGGGCGCAGCGGCACCGTGGTGAGCGCCCGGCGCAGGTCGGCCAGCACCGGATCGAGCAGGGCGGAGTGGAAGGCCCGATCGACCGCCAGCCGCTGCCAGCGCACACCCCACCCGTCGAGCAGCGCGCCGGCCCGGTCCACGGCGGCGGCCGGCCCGGCGAGCACCCGGTTCGTCGGCGTGTTGACGGCGGCGAGGTCGAGGTCACGGCATTCGGCGCGGACCCGGTCGACGGTTTCCGGGTCGGCGAGCACCGCGAGCATTCCGCCGGGAGCGGTCGCCCGGTGCATCAGTTCGCCGCGCAGCCGGGTCAGCCGGATGCCGTCGGCCAGCGACAGCGCGCCGGCCGCGTGCAGGGCCGCGTACTCGCCGACGCTGTGCCCGGCGACCAGGCCCGGGGCGATCCCGAGCGCGGCCCACAGCCCGGTGAGCGCCGCCTGGTAGGCGAACAGCGCCGGCTGGGCGAACTCGGTGTCCCAGACCGCGTCCGGTGTGGACCCACCGGTGAGCGCGGCCAGCAGCGACCGGCCGCCGGCCTCGGCGTGCAGCCGGTCGCACTCGTCGAGCACGGCGCGGAAGGCCGGGAAACGGTCGTACAGGACCCGGGCCATCCCCGGTGCCGGGGTGCCCTGCCCCGAATAGAGGAAGACCGGCGTGTCCTGGGCCGGCTCGCCGGTGACGAACCGGGGGTCGGGCCGGTCCGGCCGGTCGAGATACGCGTCGAGGGCGTCGGCGAGAGCCGACGGGGTGGCGCCGAAGGCGACCAGGCGGTGTCGCAGGTGCGGCCGCCCGAGCGCCGTGGTGGTGAGCAGATCGGCGACCCCGGCGTCCGGGTCGCCGCGCAGGTGGTCGCGCAGCGCCGTGGCGAGACCGGCGAGCGCGTCGGGGTGCCGGGCGGACAGCGGCAGCAGGCCGGGGACCTGCGCGTCGCCGGCGGGTACGCGCCGCGCCGGCGCCTCCTCCAGGATCAGGTGGACGTTGGTGCCGCCGACACCGAGCGCGGTCACCGCCGCCCGGCGCGGCCCGTCACCGGCCGGCCACGGGCGCGGCGCGGTCGGCACGTAGAACGGGCTCGTGTCGAGGTCCAGGGCCGGGTTGGGGCGCTGGTAGCCCGCCATCGGCGGGATCTCGCCGTGCCGCAGCACCAGGATCGTCTTGATCAGGCCGGCCATGCCGGCGCAGGCGTCGAGGTGCCCGATGTTGGGCTTCACCGAGCCGATCGCGCAGTAGCCGACCCGGTCGGTGTGCTCGCGGAACGCCGAGGTCATGCCGTCGAACTCGATCGGATCGCCCTTGAAGGTGCCGGTGCCGTGCGTCTCCAGGTAGCCGATCCCGTCCGGCGAGACCCCGGCGACCTCGTACGCGCGCAGCAGTGCGCCGCGCTGCCCGGCCGCGCTCGGCGCGGTGTAGCTGTGCTTGCCGGCACCGTCGTTGTTGATCCCGCAGCCGAGCAGCACCGCGTGGATCGTGTCGCCGTCGGCGACCGCCCGGTCGAACCGCTTCAGCAGTACGGCGGCGACGCCGTTGCCGCCGACGGTGCCGTCCGCCTCGGCGTCGAAGGCCCGGCAGCGGCCGCTGCGGGACAGGATCGAGCCCTTGACGTAGCGGTAGCCCAGCGCCACCGGCACGTGCACCGCCGCCGCGCCGGCCACCGCGAGGTCGGCGTCGCCGGACAGCAGGGCCTGGCTGGCCAGGTGGACCGCGACCAGTGAGGTCGAGCAGCCGCTCTGCACCCCCATCGACGGCCCGGTCAGCCCGAGCCGGTAGGAGGCCCGGGTGGCGAGGAAGTCGGTGTGGTTGCCGACCGCCACCTGCATCCCCGACAGCCAGTCGTCGGCCCGGTCGGGATGGGCGAGGTTGCTCAACAGGTAGGTGTTGAGCGGGTAGAGGTGGAAGCCGACACCGGCGAAGACCCCGACCCGGGTCCCGAGCGCGGTGGCGGCGTAACCGCCGTGCTCCAGCGCGTGGTAGCAGGTCTCCAGGAAGATCCGGTGCTGCGGGTCGGTGACCCGGGCCTCGTGGGCGCTGATGCCGAAGAACTCCGCGTCGAAGCCCTCGATGTCGTCGAGCACGCCGCTGACCCCGACGAAGTCGGGTGCGCCGCGCAGGTCGGCGGGTACGCCGGCCGCGGCCAGCTCCCGGTCGCCGAAGCGGCGTACGCTGCACACCCCGTCGCGGATGTTGCGCCAGTAGGTCTGCGGGTTGTCGGCACCGGGCAGCCGGAACGCCATCCCGATGACCGCGATCCGCCGGTCCATGCGCTCGCTGCGCTCGGTCATGTGCCTGCCTCGCTCCGCTCGGCCGGCCCATGACTTGTACTGAGCTTGCCGATGCCCTCGCTGCGCTCGGTCATGTGCCCGCCTCGCTCCGTTCGGCCGCGCCCGCCTCGCTGCGTTCGGTGGTGGGGCCGGTGGGGCGGTTGACGACCTCGGGTACGCCGCCGGCCGGTTCCGGAACCGGGTCACCGGTCCTGGCCGGCTTCTCGGTTTCGGTCGGCCCGGCGGTCCCGCGTCCCCGTCGGCGCAGGACGAGAACGGCGAGGAATGCCAGGGCGAGCACGATGGCCAGCCCGTGGAAGATCGCCACGACCGCGAGCGGGCTCATCCGCTCCATCAGCGCGGCGCAGAGCACCATGCCGCCACCGAAGCCGAAGTTCTCCGCCATCGCCGAGAAGCCGAAGACGTAGCCGCGCTGCTCGTCCGGCGCGGTCTGCAGCCGCGAGGTGTACGCGATCTCGGTGAACCCGTCGGCGACGCCGGCCAGCAGCGCGACGAGGATGCCGAAGATCAGCGGTGGGGTGGTGAACGCGAGGATGAACGCCAGCGACATCACGATGGCGCCGATCGCGAAGGCCCGTTCGTTGATGGAGCGTTCGCTCCGCTTCGACCACCAGGCCACCGCGCGCTGGGCGAGGATGCTGCCGATCGCCCAGACGGTCCAGAACTGCGACATGAACGCGGCCGGGTTGCCCGGGTCGATGCTGCTGGAGAGCACCGGCAGGCCGACGTTGTGCGAGGCGGACCCGAATCCGTCGATCGCCCGCAGGCCGATCATGGCGAGCAGGATCGGGGCGGCCTTGAGGAAGCGAAACGCGGTGAGTTGCGCGCCGAGCAGGCTCTCCCGTTTCGCGCCGGCTTCGCCGGCCGTGCCGTCGGCGGCCGGTTCGGCGGCAGTCCTGCGGGTGCTGATCGGCAGCCGGGCCAGGTTGAGTGCGGCGAAGGCGAAGGTCAGCGCGTTGATGATGAACGCCGCGGTGTAGCCGAGGGTGGCGATGACCAGCCCGGCGGACGCGAACCCGGCCACCATCGCCAGGGACCGCCCGGTGACCAGGAGGGCGTTGGCGCGTACCCGCCGGTCGGCCCCGACGATCTCGGGGATGCTGCTGCGCAGCGCGACGCTGGACAGCGTGCCGCAGATGCCGGTGATGGTGGCGATGGCGTAGAGCAGGGTGCTCTGCGTCGCCACCGGGGCGAGCACGAGCACCACCATGGCGACCGCCTGGGTGGAGTCGGCGGTGACCATCACCCGCTTGCGGTCCAGTCTGGACACCGCGCTGCCGGCCAGCAGGCCGGTGAGGAAGCTCGCGCCCAGCCGCAGCGCCATGAACAGGCCGGTCTGCAGTGCGCTGCCGGTCAGGTGATAGGCGAAGAGGTTGAGTGCCACCATGTTGAGGTAGCTGCCGTAGGAGGACACGGCGTTGCCGACGGCGAGGAAACGGAAGTGTCGCATGGCGCGCGAGGCGCCGTTCGCGGACCCACTGACTCTCATGCGCGCATAATTTTCCGTCAATATCTGATCAAGTGAATGATTGACGAATGCGAGTATAGTGACGAATCCCTGTGTGTCGAGACTCTGACGCAGCGTGATCAGTGTCCCGGTGTCACGTACCCGTCACCATCGACGCGGCGTGATCGCCGCCGGGTCGAAGCCGCCGCGCGGGCCCGCCGGCCCCGGCGCCCCCGGCGGCCGCCACCACACCCACCGACCCGACCCGGTAGGTGTGCGACCATGCGTCGGCGACACCCGTACGGAACAGATCGGAAAGGGCGATGGCCATGGCCGGAACCTCCCTCGGCAAGGCCCTGTCCATCCTGGAGGCCCTGGAGAACGAACGCGGCAGCGCCAGCCTCGGCGAGGTCGCCCGGGCCACCGGCGTCACCAAGCCGACCGCACACCGGATGCTCGCCCTGCTGGAGGAGCGCGGCTACGTGCGCCGCCTGCCCAACCGCGACTACGCCCTCGGCCCCCGGCTGATCGCGCTCGGCGATCACGCCCGGCGCCGGAACTCCCTGGTGACTGTCGCTGGACCGGTCCTGGACCGGCTGGTCACGCAGTGCAACGAGACGATCCACCTCGGCGTGGTCAGCGGCCGCTCGCTGCTCTACGTCGACCGCCGCGAACCGGCCGACGACGCCGTCCGGCTGGGCGTCCTGCCGGCACCGCTGACCAGCCTGCACGCCAGCGCGGCCGGCAAGGTGCTGCTGGCGTTCGGCCCGGACGCGCTCCTGGAGCAGGTGATCGACAGCGGCCTGCCCCGCTACACCGCCCACACGATCACCTCCTCCGACGAGCTGCGGGCCGAGTTGAGGCAGGTCAGCGCACAGGGCTACGCGCTGAACGAGCAGGAGCGCAACGAGGGCATCCGGGCGGTCGCGGTGCCGGTGCTGACCGCCGACGGGCGCTGCCCGGCCGCGCTCAGCGCCGCCGGCCCGATTTGGCGCCTCACCCTCGACGGGCTGGACCGCGCCCGGACCCTGCTGGCCCGGGGTGCGGCCGAGATCGCGGCGGCCGACGTCTTCTGAGCGCGGGCCGGCCCGCGCGAATACCGCGCGGGCGGTGGGGAATACCGCCGCGCACGCGCGTGCCGGGAAGCCCCCTGTACGCGCCTGCCAGGGATCACCGCGCGTACGCCCAGGAGGAGGAGCAGCCATGCCCTACGTGACCGTCGGTACCGAGAACTCCGCGCCGATCGACCTCTACTACGAGGATCACGGCTCCGGCCAGCCCGTCGTGCTCATCCACGGCTTCCCGCTGAGCAGCGCGGCCTGGGAGAAGCAGGTGCCGGCCCTGCTGATGGCCGGCTACCGGACCATCGCCTACGACCGGCGCGGCTTCGGCCAGTCGGCCCGGCCGACCGAGGGCTACGACTACGACACGTTCGCCTCGGACCTGAACATGCTCATCAACGAGCTGGACCTCCGCGACGTGGTGCTGGTCGGCCACTCGATGGGAACCGGCGAGGTCACCCGCTACCTCGGGACGTACGGCTCCGACCGGATCAGCCGGGCGGTGCTGGTCAGCACGATCCCGCCGTACCTGCTCAAGACCGCCGACAACCCGGAGGGGGTCGACAAGGCCGTGTTCGACGGGTTCCAGCAGTCGATCGTCGCGGACCGCTACGCCTACCAGACCAGCTTCCTCAACGACTTCTTCAACTACGACCAGACCAGGGGCAAGCAGGTCAGCGAGGAGGCGTACCGGGCGAACTGGAACCTCGCGGTCAGCGCGTCGCCGATCGGCACCTACGAGTGCGTCAGCAGTTGGCTGACCGATTTCCGGGCCGACGTGGCGCGCATCGACGTACCGACGCTGATCATCCACGGGGACGCCGACCGGGTGCTGCCGTACCCGCTGACCGCGCCCCGGCTGAACGCCATGCTGCCGGACAGCGAACTGGTGACCCTGCCCGGCGCCCCGCACGCGATCCCGTGGACGCACGCCGACGAGGTGAACAACGCGATCATGCAGTTCATCGGTGCCCGCACCCCGGCGATGTCCCGCAAGAAGTAGGCCTTTCCGCGATCTTGCACTTGTCGCCGGGCAGAAGCGACAAAAGGGGGAGATAACTGCAAGATCGCGGGGCCAGGGCGGGCAGGGTCAGCCGCGCAGGTACGCGAGGACGGCGAGGACCCTGCGGTGGGCGTCCTCGTCCGGCGGCAGGTCGAGCTTGGCCAGCACCGAGCCAATGTGCTTGGCCACCGCCGCCTCCGACACCACCAGGGTGCGGGCGATGGCCGCGTTCGACCGGCCCTCGGCCATCAACCCCAGCACCTCCCGCTCACGCGGTGTCAGCCGGGACAACGGATCCCGGCGGCGGCGCAGCAGTTGGCGGACCACCTCCGGGTCGACGACCGTGCCGCCGGCCGCGACCCGGGCCAGCGCGTCGACGAACTCCTCGACCTCACCGATGCGGTCCTTGAGCAGGTAGCCGACCCCGGCGCCCCGGCCGGAGTCGAGCAGTTCGGCCGCGTACGTCTGCTCGACGTACTGGCTGAGCACCAGCACCGCCAGCGACGGCCGGGCGGCGCGCAGCGCGACGGCGGCCCGCAGCCCCTCGTCGCTGAAGCCGGGCGGCATCCGTACGTCGGTGACCACCACGTCCGGCCCGTGCACCCGGACCGCCTCGACCAGCGCGGTCGCGTCGCCGACCGAGGCGACGACGGTGTGCCCGAACCGCTGGAGCAGCCCGGCCAGCCCCTCCCGCAGCAGGACCGAGTCCTCGGCGAGCGCTACCCGCACGGGATCTCCGCCCGGACCACGGTCGGCCCCCCGGCCGGGCTCGACAGCAGCAGCCGCCCGTCGACGGCCGCGACCCGGTCGGCGAGCCCGGTCAGCCCGCTGCCGGCGGCCGGGTCGGCGCCGCCGACGCCGTCGTCGCGTACCTCGACGATGAGCCAGTCGCCGGTGACCCCGGTGACGCCGCCGCCGACCCGGGCCCGGGTGGCACCGCTGTGCTTGGCGACGTTCGCCAGCGCCTCGGTGACCACGAAGTACGCCACCTGTTCCGTCGCGGCCGGTAGCCGACCGGGCAGCGGCAGGTCGACGTCGACCGGCAGCGGCGACCGCCCGGCGACGTCCTCGACCGCCGCCGGCAGGCCGCGGTCGCTCAACACCTGCGGGTGTACGCCCCGGATCAGCTCCCGCAGCTCGGCCAGCGCCTCCTTCGCCTGCTCGTGCGCCCGGGCCACCTGCTGCCCGGCCGGCGAGTCCGCCGGCAGGTCGAGCCGGGCCAGGCCGAGCGTCATGCTCAACGCGACCAGCCGCTGCTGCGCGCCGTCGTGCAGGTCGCGCTCGATCCGCCGCCGCTCCAGCTCGAAGGCGTCGACCAGCCGGGCCCGGGACCGGGACACCTCGACCAGCCGCGCGGTCAGTTCGGTGTCCCGCGGTGACAGCACCGCCCGCGCGATCGCGGCCCGGGTCCCGGCCCACGCCATGATCGGATAGGTGGCCAGCGGCAGGATGCCGATCCCGCCCAGCAGCGACGGCACGGTCAGGTAGATCGGCAGGTCGGAGTCGACGAACGGCGCGCTCATGAACATCAGCGGCACGTACAGCACGGCGGCCACCAGCAGCAGGTCGATCCACCACAGCGCCAGCGCCGACACCAGCAGGTAGCCGAACTCGCGCCAGGTCGCCGCCTCCCGCGTCCGGGTCGACAGCCAGGCCCGCCAGCCCGGCCGGCCCGGCCGGCGGTGCGGGTCGTACGCCGGCTCGGTGTCGACCAGCCGCAGCCGGCGCCGCTCGAACCGGGCCACCACGATCCCGACCCAGACCATGCCGGGCAGCGCCAGCAGGCCGACCACGCCGATCAGCAGCACCACCCCGAGCGTGCCGAGGGTGACCAGCGCCAGGACGCTGGCCAGGCCGAGGAGCACCCCCGAACCCAGGTATGCCAGCGACCGCCACGGCCACGGCGAGCGCAGCAGGCGCAGCGGCGGCAGGGTCAGCGCCTCCAGGGCGGTCCGGGCGACCACACCGCAGACGCTACCGGTGGCCCGGTCCGGTGACGGTAGAGCTGGCTATACCTTCGATCCTCGTCCCTGCGCCAATGTGCCCGGCCGCACCGGACGGTTGGCTGGGCCGGTGACCACGATCCTCCACGAAACGACCGCCGACGCCGTACGGCTGGCGGACCTGCGCCGGGTCTACGGCACCGGCCCGCAGGCGGTGACCGCCCTCGACGGCGTCACCGTCGCCTTCCCCGCCGGCACGTTCACCGCCGTCATGGGGCCGTCCGGCTCCGGCAAGTCGACGCTGCTGCACTGCGCGGCCGGCCTCGACCGGCCCACCGGCGGCACGGTGACCATCGCCGGCACCGACCTCGGCCCGCTGGGCGAACGGGCGCTGACCGTGTTGCGCCGGCAGCGGATCGGCTTCGTCTTCCAGTCGTTCAACCTGGTCGCCGCGCTGACGGCGGAACAGAACGTCGGCCTGCCGCTGAAGCTGGCCGGCCGCCGCCCGGCCCGTGCCGACCTGGTGCGCGCCCTGGACGAGGTCGGTCTCGCCGACCGGGCCGGACACCGCCCCGGCGAACTGTCCGGCGGGCAGCAGCAGCGGGTGGCGATCGCCCGCGCGCTGGTGACCCGGCCGGCGGTCCTGTTCGCCGACGAGCCGACCGGGGCGCTGGACACGAGGGCGTCGCGGGACGTACTGGCCCTGCTGCGCGGGATCGTCGACCGGCACGGCCAGACCGTGATCATGGTGACCCACGATCCGGTCGCGGCCGCGTACGCCGACCGGGTGCTCTTCCTCGCCGACGGCCGTCTCGTCGACGAGATGACCGCACCGGCACCCGCTCTGACCGGGGCGCGACCCGGCCCGGGCGCCGACGGTCCGGCGATGTCCGGCTCCCGGCTCGGCCCGGAGGCGATCGCCGCCCGGATGGCGCACCTGGAGGCCGGCGCGTGACGTTCGCCCTGGCCACCGTACGGGCCCGCTGGGCCACCTTCCTCGGCTCGTTCGTCGCCCTCGGGCTCGGCGTCGCCGTACTCGTCAGCACCCTGCTGGTCCTGGTCGCGGCGCAGCCGAAGGTGCCGGACCGGTACGCCGGCGCGCAGGTGCTGGTGCGGGCCGCCCCGGCCGGCGCCGACCCGGAGGCGTTCCCCGAGTTCCTGCCGTGGAGCAGGGCCGACGCCGGCCCGCTCGCCGGACGCCTGGCGGCGCTGCCGGGGGTCGAGTCCGCCGTACCCGACCTGTCGTTCTACGCCCAGCTCGTGCGGGACGGCCGGCCGGTCGGCGCGCCGGGCGAGGGGCAGCACAACGGGCACGCCTGGTCCACCGCCGCGCTGGCGCCGTACCCGATCGTCGCCGGCCGGGCGCCGGCCGCCGACGGCGAGGTGGCCCTCGACCGCGACCTCGGTTACACGCCGGGGGAGCGGGTGACGCTGCTGACCGGTGCCGGCCCGCTGCCGCTGACCGTCACCGGCACCGTCGACGGGCCCGGCTTCCACGTCGCCGACCCGACCGCCGACCGGCTGGCCGGCGGGGTGACCGTCATCGGCCTGCGCCTCTCGCCCGGCGCCGACCCGGACGCGGTCGCCGCCGCCGCCCGCGACGTCGTCGGTGACCGGGCCGACGTGTACGCCGGTGCCGGCCGGACCGCCCTGGAACCGGAGTTCGAGGGCCGGACCCGGTGGATCGGCGCGCAGTTGCTGATCGCGATGGCGAGCCTCGCCGGCTTCGTCACGATCTTCGTGGTGGCGTCGACGTTCGCGTTCGGCATCGCCCAGCGCCGCCGCGAACTCGGCCTGCTGCGGGCGGTCGGCGCCACCCCGGGCCAGGTCCGCCGGATCATCTACGGCGAGGCGGTCGTCGTCGGCCTTCTCGCCGCCGGCGGCGGTGCGGTGCTCGGCGCGGTCTTCGGTCCGATCCTCGGCGACCTGATGGTCGAGGCCGGCCTCCAGCCGGCCGGCTTCACGGTGCCGCCGGACCCGCTGGTGCTGCTCGGCGCGGTCGCCCTCGGGCTGACCGTCGCCCTGCTCGGCGTCTGGTCGGCGTCCCGCCGCGCCGGCCGGGTGCGTCCGCTGGAGGCGCTGCGGGAAGCGGCCGTCGACCGGCGGCCGATGACCCCGGCCCGGTGGATCTTCGGGGTGCTCGGCACCGCCGGCGGCCTCGCCGTCATCGCCGGCGCCCCCGCGCTCGACCCGGAACTGCTGGTCAACCTCATGATCTACGCGGCGATGTCGCTGATCGTCGGCCTCTTCCTGCTCGCCCCGGTGATCATCCCGCCGGTGGTGCGGCTGGTCACCCGGCCGGCGCGCGGTGCCACCGGCGAACTGGTCCGGGAGGGGGCGCTCGTCGCCGTCCGCCGGGTCGCCTCCACCGCCGCCCCGGTGCTGGTCACCGTCGGGTTCGCGGTGCTCATCACCGGCCTGTTCGAGATCCAGTCGCACGCGTTCGGCACCCAGCGGGCCGAACGGGTGCCCGCCGACGTGGTGGTCTCCCCGGACGGCGTACCCGGGCTCTCCGACGCCGTCGCGGCGGCGGTCGCGGCCGGCGGCGGCACCTCCGCCGCCGAGCTGCCGACCCGGATCTTCGTGACCGGGCCGGCCGGCGAGGCATGGCCCGTCGAGGCGTCCGGTGTCGAACCCGCCGCGCTCGCCGCCGCCTCGGTGTCCGTCTCGTCCGGTTCGCTCGACGACCTGTCCGCCCCGGACGCGCTGGTCACCACCGTCGGTACGGCGCACCGGCACGGCTGGCAGTTGGGCGGCACCGCCCCGGTCGTCCTCGCCGACGGCGAGACCGCCACCCTGCGGGTGGTCGCCCTCGCCGACGACCACGCCCTGCCCGCCCCGGTCCTGATCAACCGGGACACCGCCCGCACGCACGACCCGTCCGCGCTGACCCCGGTCCTGTACGCCGCCGGCATCACCCCCGACCGGGCCGGTGTCGAGGGCCTGGGCGGACTCGCGGCGACCCCGGCCGAGTACGCCCACCGCGCCGACGCCGAGGAGGACCGGCTCGTCCGGATCTTCCTGCTGGTGCTGCTCGCCCTGTCGGTCGGCTACACCGGCATCGCCATCGCCAACACGCTGCTGATGGCGACCACCGCCCGGCGGCGCGACTTCGCCGTGCTGCGGCTGACCGGGGCGACCCCCGGCCAGGTTGCCCGGACCGTCGCGGTGGAGACCACGCTGACCGTCACCATCGGCGCGGTACTCGGCGGACTGGTCGCGTTCGCCGCGCTGGTCGGGCTCCGCAACGGCTACACCGAACTGCTCGGGTCGCCGGTCGATCTGGTCATCCCCTGGTCGACGGTGCTGCCGCTGGTCGCCACCTGCTACCTGCTGGCACTGCTCGCCAGCGTGGTGCCCGCCCACCGGCTGGCGGCGGCGCCGCCGACCGCGCTGGCCGCCGACCGGGACTGACCCCGGCCCGCCGGCCCGGCGGGTTCAGCCCGCGCTGCCGTACCGTTCGGCGGCGCGGGCCTTGGCCTTGGCCGCCTCGACCTCGCGGTCCCGTGCCGGCGCCTTGGTCACCAGGCTTTCCAGCAGGGTACGGGTGGCGGCGGCGACCGCCTCCACGGCGGCGTCGAACGCCTCGGCGTTGGCCGCCGACGGGTTCGTCGCACCGCTGATCTTGCGGACGTACTGGAGTGCGGCGGCGTGGATCTCGTCCTCGGTCGCCGGCGGCTCGAAGTTGTGGAGGACCCGGATGCTTCTGCACATGCGCCCAAGGATGCCAGGACCCACCGACGGTCACCGGCTGTCGATGGCGGCGGCCAGCCGCGCGGTGAGCCGGCGGATCACGGCGACGAGTTCGGCCGGCTCGTGCACCGTGCACGGCAGGTCGAACAGCCCGACGTAGACGGCGAGTTCGTCGAGCGAGTTCGACCCCGTGTGCAGCAGGCAGTTCCCGTCGTCGACAGCCTCGATGACGCCGATCGTCGGCGGGACCAGTTCGGCCGCCGTCGCCGCCGGCACGTGCAGCGTGATCCGGGCCCGGTAGCGGTAGGCGCCGGTCGTCACTCCCCGCGACAGGTAGTCGGCCAGGTCGACATCGGGCGCCTCGCGCGGCCGGAAGCGCGGCCCGGTCGGGGTCTTCGGCACCATCCGGTCCATCCGGTACGTCCGCCAGTCCGCCCGGTCGACGTCCCAGGCGACCAGATACCAGCGTCGACCGGTGTGCACCAGGCGGTGCGGTTCGACGGTACGCGTCGACTCCGCCCCGTCGTGGCCGCGGTAGTCGAACCGGAGCCGCTCGTGGTCGCGGCACGCGGCGGCGACGGCGGTCAGTTGGGTCGGGTCGACGGTCGGGCCGCCGGCCGGCATCGTCACGGTGACCGAGTGCAGCAGGTTCACCCGGCGCCGCAGCCGGTTCGGCAGCACCTGTTCGAGCTTGGCGAGGGCGCGTACCGAGGTCTCCTCGATGCCGGCGACGCCACCGCTGGCGGCGGTGCGCAGGCCGACCGCGACGGCGACCGCCTCGTCGTCGTCGAGCAGCAGCGGCGGCACGTTGGCGCCGGCACCGAGCCGGTAACCGGCGACACCCGGCGTGGCGTGCACCGGATAGCCGAGGGTGCGCAGCTTGTCGATGTCGCGGCGCACGGTACGTACGTCGACCTCGAGCCGCTCGGCCAGTTCGGCGCCGCTCCAGTCGCGGGGCGTCTGGAGCAGGGACAGCAGGCGCAGCAGCCGCGCCGAGGTTTCCAGCATGAACCCGAGTCTGCCGGTCAGCTAGGACAGAAGCTGTCCTGTTCGGTCCGTAGCGTCGTCGGCATGAACGAAGACATCACCCCGTACCGGATCGACATCCCGCAGGCCCAGCTCGACGACCTGCGGGACCGGCTCGACCGCACCCGCTGGCCGGCCGCCCTGCCCGGCGACGGCTGGGACACCGGCGTGCCGACCGGCTGGCTGCGGGACCTGGCCGACCACTGGCGTACCGGGTACGACTGGCGGGCCGCCGAGTCCGAACTGAACGCGTACCCGCAGTTCACGACCGAGATCGACGGCCAGCGGATCCACTTCCTGCACGTCCGTTCACCCGAGCCGGACGCCTTCCCGCTCGTGCTCACCCACGGCTGGCCCGGCTCGGTCGTCGAGTTCCTCGACGTCATCGGCCCGTTGACCGACCCCCGCGCGCACGGCGGCGACCCGGCCGACGCCTTCCACCTCGTCATCCCGTCCCTGCCCGGCTTCGGCTTCTCCGGCCCGACCGCCGACGGGGGCTGGGACACCGCCCGGATCGCCCGCGCCTGGGCCGAACTGATGCGCCGCCTCGGCTACGACCGGTACGGCGCGCAGGGCGGCGACATCGGGGCCGCGGTCAGCCCCGAACTCGGCCGGGTGGCACCCGACCTCGTCGCCGGCGTGCACGTCAACGGCGGTCCCGGAGACATTCCCGAGCTGCCGCTGCCCGACGACGAACTCGCCGGCCTCACCGACGTCGAACGCGACCGGATCAGCCGCATCGAGGCGTTCATGCGGGAGGAGTTCGGCTACATCGCGATCCAGGGCACCCGCCCGCAGACCCTGGCGTACGGCCTCACCGACTCCCCGGTCGGCCAACTCGCCTGGATCATGGACAAGTTCCGGGAGTGGACCCACCCCCGTCCGGTCGAGCCGGACAAGGTGATCGACCGGAACCGGCTGCTCACCAACGTCATGATCTACTGGCTGACCGGCACGGCCGGTTCGGCGGCGTACGTCGGATACGCCCAGGAGCACGGCTGGGGCGCCCAGGCGGCGAACTCCGGCGTACCGACCGGGGCCATCGTCTTCGCGCACGACGTCGGCATCCGCCGCTACGCCGAGGCGGCACACACCATCACCCGCTGGACCGACGTCGACCGGGGCGGCCACTTCGCCGCGCTGGAGGAGCCGGCACTGCTCACCACCGACATCCGCGACTTCTTCCGCGACCTGCGGTGACCGCCACCGCGACCGGGCCGCGGGCCGGCGGAAATCGACAGCGGGTTGTCGGAGGGTGACGTTATGCTCTGCGCCCGGTCGCGGGAGGCGACCGTCCCAACAGGAGGAAGAGCACTTGATCCTGTCGCGTATCCGTATGCTGCCCGCAGCGGTGGTGACGACCCTGGTCGCGGCCCTGCTGATCGGCACACCCGCCGAGGCCGCCCCACGCACCCCCACACTGTCCGTCCCGAACCTCGCCTGGAGCGCCGCCGACGTCGACGCCAGCGAGGGCTGGGCCCAGATCCAGCTCACCTGGACCGTGGCCAATCAGGACAGTGCCGCCACCACGGTTCACGGCACCGTCCAGTTCCGACAGTTCGTGGACTCGACACCGGTCGGCTCGGCCCGGACGGTCACCTACGCCCTCGGTTCCACTCCCGCACAGGTGTGGTCGCATGCCGGCGACGTGCGCAGTTCCGACTACGAATACACCTTCCAGGTGCCCCAGTACGGCGCGGCGACGGCGGCCGTCTGGCGGGTCACGAAGGTGACGATCGAGGACGACCGGGGCAACAGCCGCACGCTCGGCCAGGCCGCGCTCGCCCACCCGGCCGCCCAGTTCAGCGTGACCCAGCTCGTGGACGGGACGGCGCCCTACGTCACCTGGCTCACGTTGGCACCCGGCCAGCCGACCGCCGTCTACGACGACGGCAACGGGGTGACGCTGCGATACCGCACCCTGGTCAGCGACGAGGGCAGCGGCTTCTGGAAGGGACGCGTGGTGTTCGCCGGACCGCAGGGGCAGCGCGTCGTCGCGCCCTTCGCCGTTGAGCACCTCGGCGGCTGGGCGCCCCAGTGCGGCGAGGGCAACGACGTCCCCGACCCCACCTTCGCGTGGTGCACCGTGACGGCGGTGATCCCGGCCGGCAGTCCGGCCGGTGCCTGGTCGGTGCTCAAGGTCGTGCTGACCGACAACGCCGGGCACACCAACGTCCTCACCGGGGTGTCCGCCCCGACCGTCCGGGTGAGCCGCAACGACGTGATCTCCGCGACCGGCTTCACGGTGACGCCCGAGGTCGTCGACAACTGGCGTACGCCCAAGACCGCCGAACTCGTGTTCACCCCGTCCGGCGGGGTCGGCGGGCTGGCGTCGGTCCACGTCGAGGTGAGCTGGTGCGCGGCGAGCACGACGCCGACCATCCGCGCGGACGGCACCGCCGTGGTGCCGATCGAGATGGGTACCCACGCGAGTGAGTGCGTGATCACGGGCATCGTGCTGAAGGACGCCGCCGGCAACGAAGCGTTCTACGGCACCGCGTACGGCAACGCCGACCTGGGCCTCGCGATCACCCGGGTGGCCGACTCGGTCCCGCCGGCCGTGCTGTCGGCATCACTGTCCAAGACGGACTGGACCCAGGCCGAGTTGCAGGCCGGCGCGGGAATCCCGCTCACGGTGGCGGTCGACACCACCTCACCCGCCCCGGTGACCGGGATGAGCATGACGATCTACAACGCCGCCGGCGCGTCGCGGGGAGGCTCCTCGCGCGGTGTCCAGGAGCCGGCGGACGGCCTGATCGGGCTCACCGCGTACCCGGGATCTCTCGCACCCGGTCAGTACACGGTCGGCTTCACCCTGACCGACGCGGCCGGGAACCGGACCCGGGTGGGCTACCCGGGCCAGACCGAGCAACCACCGGGTGGTCCGCTGGTGATCACCGTCGTCGAGGGCTGAGCCCGCCCCGACCGGCTCCGACAGCCACCGAGCACCGCGCTCGGTGGCTGTCGCGCTTCCGGACCGATCGGCCGGGCCGACGCCGGCGTGGGCAGGACTCAGCGCCCGTGAAGATCCCGAAGCGGTGGGACAACGGTCCCTGGTTGCCCGGGACAGCCGGCGGCTTCACTGCTTCATGGGCGGCACTGACGCGTGCCACCACGGGGCAGGCCCCGGCTGCGAAGGGAAATACCGATGACACGCACCTCCTGCGGTGCACGAGGTGGCGGCGTACGACGCAGAACCACCCGAGCCCGATGGCGACGATCGACGGCGGCGCTCATCTGCGCCGCGCTCGTCGCCACCGGATGCACCCCCGGCGACGACGACGAGCCGGACAAGGCCGGCAGCGTCGACAGCGCCGCGGTCGAGGCGGTGGCCAAGGGGCTGCCCGACGACCCGGCACAGGCGGCCGAGCAACTCGTCGCCGACATCCTCTCCGACGACGCGGACCGGTCGGCCGCGGCGACCGCCGAACTGCTGCGCCGCTCCGGACACGCGATCGTGTCCGCGAAGGGGCCGGTCGTGGCGGTGCCCGACCAGCTGGCGATGGTCGACGCGCCGGTCTACGCCGAGCTCGTCCCGCTTCTGGCCCGGGCGACCCGGGCCGGTGACCGCTACTCCGTCGAGGAGTTCGCGACCCTGCTCACCTCGGTCGGGCTGACCGAGAAGGACCCGACGTTCGCCCAGCTCACCGCCGCGATCGGCAACTGGGGCAAGGAGCCGGGCGACAACCCGGTCTTCGTCACCGCGGCGGCCGGCGTACGCGCCCTCGCCGCCCACCGCCAGCAGGTGTTCTTCCCCGGTGCCGACCCGGCGTCGGTCTTCCTCGACCCGTTGCAGACCACGCTGCTGCTGGGGCACGCCACCAGCCGGTTCGGCGAGGTGAAGCCGGGCGCCAAGCCGCAGGCACTGGGACGCCCCGGACTGGTCGACCGGTTGCTCGGCGGCGGGGTCGCTCACGCCGACCCGGCCGGGCCGTGCGGCGAGTTCGCCGCCATCTTCGCCAGTCCCGGCGACGCGGCCGGCAAGGCCCACGCCGACTTCCTCAAGGGTGAACTGAAGGACCGGCTGTCCAAGGAGTTCCTCACCGAAGGCGGCAAGGAGGCCTTCGACAAGGCGAACGAGGCGTGGGGCAAGGCCGGTGCGGCGGCGAGCGCGATCCTGCTGATGCTCGGCGCCCGCCTCGACCTCACCGCCGACAAGAGCAGCACGCACTTCAAGCACCGGGCGGGCACCCGGGACGAACATGTCACGCTCACCGCGACCGCGCTCTTCGACGCGGGGATCGCCCTGGACAAGTTGGAGTGCTACGCACTGGCCGGGGTCGACGTCCCCAAGCCCGGCCCGATGAAGGGCATGACCATCAAGTGGGCCAGCGAGCAGCCACTGCTCGGCGGGTACCAGGAGGGTGGCAACCAACTGCTGAAGGCGATTTCGGCGGACAGCGCCAAGCTCACCCGTGGGTCGAAGACCGGTGACGACGGCAAGGCGACCCTGGAAGTCAAGCCACCGGTCGAGGACCCGGCGGGCGAGGGTGAGGAGTTGAAGGGCAAGGCCCTGTTCATCGCGAAGCTGGACAAGGAGAGCTTCCCGTTCGAGCTGGGCGACGCCTACGGCTTCCTGTCCAACGCCGTCGGCTTCGGTATCGGCAAGACCTTCGACCTGCTCAAGGAGGTCCTGGTCAAGGCGGGACTGCCGGCGCAGACCATCACCATCGAGGTGAAATACCACGGCGCGGACATCATCCTGGCCCAGGGCAGCAGCGAGGTGAACCTTCTCCTGGCGAAGCTGATGGACGTCCACGTCGACCTGGTCAGCTGCACCGGGGTGGCCGGTCCGTTCAAGGGCACGGCCGGGTACGCCGGTGCGGAGAGCAGTGGCATGCTCCAGGCCGCCGGCGCGGTCACCGGGGTCAACGTGCCGAAGGGCTTCGCCGGCCAGGACAACGAGATCAGCGTCATGACCAACGACCGGCAGGGCCCGAACCCGTTCTTCATCATGAAGGGCGAGGGCGGCGCCCAGTTCCTCGACGGCGTACTGCGCTTCTATCCGTTCCTCAGCACCCAGTTCGAGGTGCTGGCCGACTACCGGGTCGGCCGGCCGGTCGGCGACGTCGAGATCCTGCTCGGCGGCAGCAGCTTCCCGTTCAGCGACCTCTCCTGGCCCATCGTGCGGGTGCAAGAGGACCCGCGTTGCCCGAAGGTGAAGTACTCCTATGACGGCCTCTAAACCCCACCGGGCGCTGCTGCTCGCCGCCGGCCTGCTGGCGATGGCCGGACTGGTCGCCTGCACCGGCGACGACGAAGGACCCACGATGGGCAACCGCGGTGACGCGGGTGCCCCGACCGCCGGGGGCGGACTGACCACATTCGCCGGCCTGTACGTCTCCGCCGACGTCGTACCGGTGACGCAGACCGAGACCCAGGTGACGCTGGCCAGCGCCCGCCCCTGCCAGGACCTGTCGAAGATGCTGGCCGCCGGCCAGTGGCGGCTGGTCGACCGGCTGACGTACGGCAAGCTCGGCGACGAGGAGCTGGCGCTGATCGCCGGCTTCGGCGGGGTGGCCGGCGACCTGCTCCAGCGCGGCGACACGCTGGTGTTCGCCGGCCTCGAGGGTGGTTCGGCGTGTACGGCGACGGTCTCGACCGTCCCGCGCGGCGAGATCAAGCTGGAAGGCGGGGACCTGCCGGGTACGACACCGGGCTGGGTCGCCACGACGCGCTGCTACCGCTCGAAGTCGACCGGCGACCTGATCGTCAGCGTCTACTTCGACACCGACGCCAAGGTCGGCGGCCAGGGTCAGGTCTCGCTGGTCAAGTCCGGCGACGGCTACACGGTGGACACCGAGGACACCTCGTCGATCACGCTGAGCCTGCTGCGGCACAAGGGTCGGTACCTGAACACGATGTCGGCGGGATACGCCAAGATGAGCCAGCCGGAGGGCTTCGTCGAACTGGAGCCCGGCGACTCGTTCGCGGGCAGCGCCACCCTCCAGGAGGGTACGGCCGACAAGCTGCCGGCCGGCGAGATCGTCCTGACCGGGCTGCTCGATTCCAACAGCTACGACGCCGAGATCGACATCTCCCTGCGGTTCGCCTGCTCCGGAGTTGTCGAAACCAATTAGGCCGGTGCCGGTCCGCGCGGATTGCCCCCCAACCGTGCGGACCGGCACCTCTTGTCCCGAAACGGGGGGACGGCGGGAACATGGCACGTGCCGTGTTCCCGCCGTCGGGTTTACTGGCCCGACGTGTGTGCGACAGTCGGATGATCATCGGACCGGAGGCGGGAGACGGCATGGACCGGGCGCGACGGATGTGGACCCTCTTCGAACCGGTACACGCGGTCACCTACTTCGCGCCGCAGGCCCGGGCCCGCTACGAGGCGGTCGGGCTGCGCGGCTACTGGCGCGGCTACTTCGCCGGCCGGGCCGCGGCGTTCGGGCCGGTCGGCCCCGGCCCGGTCCACGCCACGTTCTTCGGCTTCCACCCGGCGATGGTGCGGCGGGCCCTGCCCGACGTGTGGACCCGGGCCACCCCGGCCGACACCCTGGCCGCCCGGCTCGACGGTGCCCGGGCCGCGCTCGACGACGTACTCGGGTCGGTGCCGGCGGCCGACGTGGCCGAGGCGGCGGAACTGCTGCGGGCGGCGGCCGGTCAGGCCGATCTCGCCGGGCGGGCGCTGGCCGCCGCGCACGCCGACCTGCCGTGGCCGGCCGACCCGGTCGGGATGTTGTGGCAGGCGGCGACCGTGCTGCGCGAGCACCGCGGTGACGGGCACGTGGCGACGCTGGTCAACGCCGGTCTCGACGGGGTCGAGGCGCTGGTGTGGCGGTCCGCCCTGGACAGCGACCGGGAGGTCCTGCAACCCAACCGGGGCTGGTCGGACGAGGAGTGGGACGCGGCCGCCACCCGGCTGGTGGAGCGTGGCTGGCTGGAGGCCGACGGCAGGCCGACCACGGCCGCGCGGACCGCCCGCGACGACATCGAACGCCGCACCGACGAGCTGGCCGTCGCGCCGTGGCGTGGCCTGGGCGGTACGGCGACCGAGCGGCTGGCCTCCCTGCTCCACCCGATCGCCATGGCGGCCCGCACCCACCTGCCGGCGATGAACCCGATCGGCCTCCCCGCCCCGCACCGATCCGCGTGATCCGGGATTGAGTCGCGCGGGTCGTCGGCGGGTCGTGGTCTCCACTGCCTGATCACGCGGATCTTCGAGCCGGTGGCACGTGCTCAGGAGTCGAAGGTGCGGGCGTGGCGGTAGAAGAACGGCCGGTCGCTCTGTACGGGTACGACGCACAGCAGGTGGCCGCCGGGCGCGCGCAGGATGGTCCAGCCGTCGTGCCGCGCCTCCTCTTTGGCGCCGAGCGCGGTCAGCCGGGCCACCTCGGCGGCCACGTCGTCGGTCTCGATGTCGAGGTGGTAGCGCGGGGCGTCGTCGACGGCCTGCACCTCGAACGCCAGCTCGTGGCCGGCGGCGCCGGGCAGCACGGTGTATTCGTCGTCGGCCGGCCGCTCGGGTGTCACGCCCAGGGCGGCACTCCAGAAGGAGACGGCGGCGTCGGCCTCGGCACGGGGTGAGTCGACGAACACGCCGTACAGGCGGCTGCGATGCATGACCGGCACGCTAACAGCCGCCATCGCCCCGTCGGCCCCGGCGCCCGCTCCGCGCCGCCCGGCCATGATCCGCGTGATCAGGGAGTGGAGAGGCCGACCCGCCGACGACACGCGCGACTTACTCCCTGATCACGCGGATCAGGCGGATCAGGCGGGGGCGGGCCAGCGCCAGCCGGTGATGCGGGGGTGGTCCTCGCCGTACTCGCGGGTGTGGGCGCGGCACGCGACGCGGGCGTCGACCATCCTCTGCCGTACCGACGCGGCCCGTCCGCCCAGCCCCGGCACCCGGTCGATGACGTCGGTGACCAGGTGGAAGCGGTCCAGGTCGTTGAGCATGACCATGTCGAACGGGGTGGTCGTGGTGCCCTCCTCCTTGTAGCCGCGTACGTGCAGGTTGGCGTGGTTGGTACGCCGGTACGTCAGCCGGTGGATCAGCCACGGATAGCCGTGGTAGGCGAAGATGACCGGCCGGTCGCGGGTGAAGATGGCGTCGAACTGGGCGTCGGGCAGGCCGTGCGGGTGTTCGGTGTCGGGCTGCAGGCGCATCAGGTCGACGACGTTGACGACGCGTACCCGCAGGTCCGGCAGGTGCTCGCGGAGCAGGGCGGCGGCGGCCAGGGTCTCCAGGGTCGGCACGTCGCCGGCGCAGGCGAGGACGACGTCGGGTTCCTCGCCGGTGCGGGTGCCGGCCCAGTCCCAGACGCCGAGGCCGCGCTGGCAGTGCAGGATGGCGTCGGTGATGCCGAGCCAGTTCGGCCCGGACTGCTTGCCGGCGACGACGACGTTGACGTAGTGCCGGCTGCGCAGGCAGTGATCCATAGTGGACAGCAGGGTGTTGGCGTCCGGCGGCAGGTAGACCCGGACCACCTCGGCCTTCTTGTTGACGACGTGGTCGATGAAGCCGGGGTCCTGGTGGGAGAAGCCGTTGTGGTCCTGCCGCCAGACGTGGCTGGACAGCAGGTAGTTGAGCGAGGCGATCGGCCGCCGCCAGGGGATGTTCCGGGTCACCTTCAGCCACTTGAGGTGCTGGTTGACCATGGAGTCGACGATGTGGATGAACGCCTCGTAGCTGGTGAAGACGCCGTGCCGGCCGGTCAGCAGGTAGCCCTCCAGCCAGCCCTGGCACAGGTGCTCCGACAGCACCTCCAGCACCCGCCCGCCGGGGGCGAGATCCTGGTCGTCGGGGGTGATCCGGCCGACGAACGCCCGGTCGGTGACCTCGAACACGGCGCCGAGCTTGTTCGACTCGACCTCGTCGGGGCCGAAGAGCCGGAACCGGTCCGGGTTGGCGGCGATCACGTCACGCAGCCAGTTGGCGAGCACCCCGGTCGCCGAGGCGTCGGGGCCGCCGGGCCGGTCGACGGTGACGGCGTACGCGCGGAAGTCGGGCAGGGCCAGGTCGCGCAAGAGCAGGCCGCCGTTGGTGACCGGGTTGGCGCTCATCCGCCGGTCCCGGGGCGGTACGAGCCGGTCCAGGTCGCGGACCGGGGCACCGGTGGCGTCGAAGAGTTCCTCCGGCCGGTACGAGCGCAGCCACTGCTCCAACCGGGCCAGGTGTTCGGGGTTGCCCCGGGACACCGCGAGCGGCACCTGGTGGGCGTGGAAGGTGCCCTCGACGCGGTGCCCGTCGGCCTCCCGTGGCCCGGACCAGCCCTTCGGCGTACGGAGAATGATCATCGGCCAGCGGGGCCGGTGTCCGGGGTGGCCGTCGGGGGAGGGTTCGGCTCCGGCGTGGCCGCGGGCGCGGGCCTGGTTGGCGGCTGTGCCGCGGGCGCGGGCCTGGATGGCGGCGATCGCGTCCAGGGCGACGTCGAGGGTGCCGGCGAGTTCCTGGTGCACCCGGGCCGGGTCGTCGCCCTCGACGAGGTACGGCTGGTAGCCGTACCCGCGCATCATCGACAGCAGGTCGTCCGTCGGGATGCGTTCCAGCACCGCCGGGTTGGCGATCTTGAAGCCGTTGAGGTGCAGGATCGGCAGCACCGCCCCGTCGCGAGCCGGGTCGACGAACATGTTCGACAGCCAGCTACCGGCCAGCGGGCCGGTCTCCGCCTCACCGTCGCCGATCACGCACGCCACCACCAGGTCGGGGTCGTCCATCACCGCCCCGTACGCGTGCGACAGCGAGTAGCCCAGCTCGCCGCCCTCGTGGATCGAGCCGGGCACCTCCGGCGCGACGTGGCTGGGGATGCCGCCGGGAAACGAGAACTGCCGGAAGAGCCGGCGCAGGCCGTCCTCGTCGCGGCCGACCGACGGGTACAGCTCGCTGTAGGTGCCCTCCAGCCAGGTGTTGGCCACGATCGCCGGGCCACCGTGTCCGGGCCCGGCCACGTAGATCATGTTCAGGTCGCGGGCGACGATCGCCCGGTTCAGGTGTACGTAGATCAGGTTCAGCCCCGGGCTGGTGCCCCAGTGGCCGAGCAGCCGGGGTTTGACGTGCTCGGGGCGTAGCGGCTCGCGCAGCAGCGGGTTGTCCAGCAGGTAGATCTGCCCGACCGTCAGGTAGTTGGCGGCCCGCCAGTAGGCGTCGAGCCGGCGCAGCTCGTCGTGGGTCAGCGGGCCGGCGAGTTCGAGCGCGGTGTCCACCCCTGCGAGCCTGCCGGCTCCCGCCGTACCCCGCATGCCGAACGCCCGGATGCGCCGTGCCGTCAGCCGTCCGGCGCCGGTCCGGCGGCCGCGATCCGGCGGGCGCGGTGCACCGCCCAGAGGTCCCGGGCGATGATCTGGATCATGGCGGCGACCGGGATGGCGAGCAGTGCCCCGGCGATCCCGGCCAGCTCCACCCCGACCAGGATGGAGATCAGCACCGTCAGCGGGTTCAGCTTCACCGTACGGGCGAAGATCACCGGCTGGAGCAGGTGGTTCTCCACCTGCTGGTAGACGACGAAGAAGACGATCAGGACGATGCCCACGGTCACCGATTGGGTGAACCCGGCCAGCACCGCCACCACCGCCCCGATCGTGGCGCCGACCAGCGGGATCAGGTCGGTGATGCCGACGAACAGGGCGATCAGCGGCGCGAACGGGACGCCGAGGACGGTCAGCACGATGAACGTCGCCGTACCCGCGATCACACTGATCAGCAGGTTGCCGGTGAGGTAGCCGGTGATCGTACGGGCGCACTCGTGCCCGAGCCGGCGGGCCCGCCGCGCCCGGCGTTCGGGCAGCAGGCCGAGCAGGCCGCCGGTCACCTTCGGGGCCTGCAGGACCATCAGGTACGACAACACGAAGATCGTCACGATCGCGGCGACCGTGATCAAGGCGCCCCGGGCGATCGCCACCGTCGGGCCGCCGAGGTCCGCGACGTGGCCGCGCAGCGGCTCGACGTTGGCGCGTACCTGCTCGACGACGTGGTAGCGCTCGGCGAGCCGGCCGACCGGCCCGTCACCGGACTGCACCTGCTCCACGAACCGGGGCAGCTCGTCGGCGATCCGCGCCCCCTGCTGCGCCAGCGGCACCACGAACAGCGCACCGAGGCCGCCCAGCAGGGCGAACACGGCCAAAAACACGACCAGCGTGGCCAGCCAGCGCCGGCAGCGGGGCACGCGCTTCTGCAACCAGTCGACCGCCGGGTTCAGCGCCACCGCGAAGAAGAGCGCGACCAGGATCCAGACCAGGATCCGGCGGGTCGCGTAGATCAGCAGCAGCCCGAGCGCGCCGGCCAGCACCAGACCGAGCACGGTCAGGGTCCGGCGGGCGGTGCGGCGTACGTCGTGCCACGGGTCTGGCGCCACGGGCTGCGACTACCCACGCCCGGCCCCCTGATGCCCGCCGTGGTCGGTAGCCTGCCGGTAACCGGGAAGGTGCTTTGATTACCGCATGGCGAACCCGGCGATCCTCACCGTCGACGACGACCCGGCCGTGTCCCGGGCGGTGGCCCGCGACGTGCGGCGGCGGTATGGCGACCGCTACCGCGTCGTGCGGGCCGCCTCCGGTGCCGAGGGCCTCGACGCGCTGCGTGAGATCAAGTTGCGCGGCGAGCAGGTCGCGGTCCTGCTCGCCGACTACCGGATGCCGGCGATGAACGGTATCGAGTTCCTCGAGGCCGCGATGGACCTATTCCCCCGCGCCCGCCGGGTGCTGCTGACCGCGTACGCCGACACCAACGCCGCCATCGACGCGATCAACGTCGTCGACCTCGACCACTACCTGCTCAAACCCTGGCACCCGCCGGAGGAGAAGCTCTATCCGGTGCTCGACACCCTGCTCGAGGCATGGCAGGCGACACCCGATCCGGCGATCACGGAGATGAGGGTCGTCGGGCACCGCTGGTCGGCGCCGTCGTTCGCCGTACGCGACTTCCTGGCCCGCAACCTCGTGCCGTTCAGGTGGCTGCTCGCCGACGAGCCCGAGGGCGGCCAGCTGCTGACCGCCGCCGGTGTGACCGCGAGCGACGTACCGCTGGTGGTGACGCCGGACGGCAAGTCGCTGGTGATGCCGTCCGAGGCCGACCTGGCCGCGCAGATCGGCCTGAGCACCACCCCGGCCGCCGACTTCTACGACCTCGTCGTGGTCGGTGGCGGGCCGGCCGGGCTCGGCGCCGCCGTCTACGGCGCGTCCGAGGGGCTGCGCACCATGCTGGTCGAGCGGCGGGCCACCGGTGGCCAGGCCGGCCAGAGCAGCCGGATCGAGAACTACCTGGGCTTTCCCGACGGGGTGTCCGGTTCCCAGCTCACCGAGCGGGCCCGCCGGCAGGCGCTGAAGTTCGGCACCGAGCTGCTCAGCGCCCGCGACGTCGTCGGGCTGGAGGCGGCCGGTTCGGCGAAGGTGCTGCGGTTCGCCGACGGCACCTCGATCGCCGCGCACACCGTCGTGCTCGCCACCGGTGTCGCCTACCGCCGGCTGGCCGCACCCGGCCTCGACGAGCTCACCGGCCAGGGCGTCTTCTACGGTTCGGCGACCACCGAGGCGCCGAGCTGCGCCGGCGCCGACGTCTACGTCGTCGGCGGGGCCAACTCCGCCGGGCAGGCCGCGGTCCACTTCTCCCGGTACGCCGGCCGGGTGCACATGCTGATCCGCGGCGGCGACCTGCGGCGGTCGATGTCGCAGTACCTGATCGAGCAGATCCAGGGGATCGACAACATCGAGGTGCACCCGTTCACCGAGGTCGTCGGCGGCTCCGGCGACGACCATCTCGAACGGCTCGAACTGCGTGACACCCGCGACGGGCGGACCCGCACGGTCGACACGTCGTGGCTGTTCATCTTCATCGGCGCCGAGCCGCGCACCGAATGGCTCGGCGGCGCCGTGCGGCGCGACCCGCGCGGTTTCGTGCTGACCGGCCCGGACCTGATGGCCGGCGGCGGGCGGCCAGCGGGCTGGGCGCTGCCCCGCGACCCCTACCACCTGGAGGCGAGTGTGCCCGGGGTGTTCGCCGCCGGCGACGTACGCGCCGAGTCGGTCAAGCGGGTCGCGTCGGCCGTCGGCGAGGGTGCCATGGCCGTGTCGCTGGTCCACCGCTACCTGGCCGCCCAGTGACCGCGCCGGTGCCGGGCGGGGCCGACCTGCCGACGCTCGGGGTCGACGAGCTGCGGACCCTGTTCCTGTTCGAGGCGCTCGACGACGAACAACTGACCTTCCTCAGCGGGCAGGGCCGGGTCGAGGCGCATCCGGCCGGCGCCACCGTCTGGGCCGAGGGCGACGACGCCACCTGCTTCTACGTGCTCCTGAACGGCACGATCGCGCTGCGCGGCCGGGTCCGCGGCGAGGACGTCGAGGTGACCCGCACCGACCAGCGCGGGGTGTACGGCGGCGCCACCCAGGCGTACCTCGGCGACCGGGTGCCGCAGACGTACCGCAACTCGCTGACCGCGCTCACCGACGCCCAGTTCCTCGTCCTGCCCGCGCAGACGTTCGCCGACGTCATGCGCGACTGGTTCCCGATGGCGATGCACCTGCTGGAGGGCCTGTTCTACGGGATGCGGGCGGCCCAGAACACGGTCGGGGAGCGGGAACGGCTGCTCGCCCTCGGCCAGCTCTCGGCCGGCCTGACCCACGAGCTGAACAACCCGGCCGCGGCGGCCGTACGCGCCACGTCGGTGCTGCGCGGCCGGGTCGCCGGCATGCGGCAGAAACTCGCCATGATCGCCGACGGGCGGCTCGACGGGCGGCAACTGCACCGGCTCGTCGAGCTGCAGGACGAGGCGGTCAAACGGGCCGCCGACGTCCCGGCCCGCACGCCGCTGGCGATCAGCGACGCCGAGGACGAACTGTCGGACTGGCTCGACGACCACGGCATCACCGGCGGCTGGGACCTCGCACCCACCCTCGTCGCCGGCGGGGTCGACACCCCCTGGCTCGACCAGATCACCGACGCCGTCGGCGCCGACAACCTCGAGGCCGCCGTCCGCTGGCTGACGTACACCATCGAGACCGAACTGCTGATGGGCGAGATCGAGGACGCCGTCACCCGGATCTCGACGCTGGTCTCGGCGGCCAAGCAGTACTCCCAACTCGACCGCGCCCCGCACCAGACGGTCGACGTGCACGAACTGCTCGACGCCACCCTGGTGATGTTCAACGCCAAACTGCCCGACGGCGTACGCGTCGAGAAACACTACGACCGCACGCTGCCGGCCATCCCGGCGTACGCCGCCGAACTGAACCAGGTCTGGACCAACCTGATCGACAACGCGCTCGGCGCGATGCGGGACACCGGCGGCACCCTGACCCTGCGGACCGGCCGGGTCGACGAGTGGCTCTGCGTCGAGGTCGGCGACACCGGTCCGGGCATTCCCGCCGACGTACGCCCGCGCATCTTCGAACCGTTCTTCACCACGAAACCGGTGGGGGAGGGGACCGGGCTCGGCCTGGACATCTCATACCGGATCGTGGTCAAGAAGCACCACGGCGACATCCGGGTGGAGTCGGCGCCCGGCGACACCCGCTTCCAGGTGCTGCTGCCGCTGACCGCCGGCTGAGCCGCGGTCCGGTGGGAGCCGCGCGTCTGTCCGATGTGGCATCATCGCGCGGTGACCGTACGGGGATGGTTGCTTGTCGGGTACGTGCTGTGCGCGGTCGCCCAGCTGGTCGGCCTCGTCACGTTCTCGCCGCTGCTGCCCGGCGCGGACACCCTTGCCTGGGCACTGCTGGCGGCGTACGTCGGCACCGGTGCCGGTATCCGGCGGCCGGCGGTCCGGCTCCTGCTCGCCGGCCTGCTGGTGCTGGTGCTGGACGCCGCCTGGAACTGGGCCACCGCACCGCGACCCGGCGTCGGACTCCAGTTTCTCGCACCGGCCCCGGACGCCGCCGATGCCGCCACCGAGGTCGGCGCCCTCCTCGACGGCCTGGGTGACAGCTGGCAGTCGCTGCTGGCCCTCGCCCTGCTGATCGCCGCCGTGGTGGTGCACACGCGGGCTGCCGCGCCATCCGACACCGGTGCGGCGACGGCCCCCGCGGCGAAGAGCCGGCGGTGGCCGGCACCGGCGATCCTGATCGCGGGCGTGGGCGCGGCCCTGGTCATCGGATACGTCGCCGCCGAGGTCGGCGCCCGGATACGGCCCGTCGACACCGACCGGCCCGCCCAGTTGGTCGCCGTGGCGCTCCCCGGGCTGCTCGCCGCGCTGGCCGCCGTGGTCGCGGCCGGTCATGCCCTGGCCGGGCGCTGGCCGGCCCGCCTTGCCGCGAGGCTGTCGCTGGGCGGCGGCCTGGTGTTGCTCGCCGCGGCGGCGCTGACGATGTCCGCCGCCGCCATGGACACCTGGTGGTTCGACCACCGGGTGTACGACGTGCGAAGCAGCGCCGTCTACCGGAACTATCTCGTCGCCCTGCCCGGCACCGGCATCCCGTTCCCGGCGTGGGCGCTGTGGCACTTCGCCGGTGCCGCGTTGATCGCGCTCGGCTGCGTCGCCGGCCGCCGTACCCCGCCGGCCACCGCCACCGGGACGGGGTAGCCGATGCCGTCGGGGCACCTCATCGACGTGGCGGCCGGGAACAGGGCCGCCCTGCGCCGCGCGGCGCTGTTCTACGCCCTCGCGGGTGTCATGCTCGGGGTGGCGGCGTTCGTCGCCGACGTGGTGCCGTTCGAGGTGGCGCTGTTCCTCACGCCGCTGGTGAGTTCCGGCTCGGCGTGGGGGCTCGTCGCCCTGGTCGTCGGCTACCTCGCGTGGAGCCACCGGTCGGCGGCCGTCGTCGGTGTCGGTGTCCTCGCCCTGTCCACCGTCACCTACTACGCCCTCATCCTCTTCGTCAGCCGACGCTGGCTCGCCGGGGTCCAGGCCTCCGGAGTGGAGGGTGCCGTGCTGGCGCTGCCCGGACTCGTCTCCGTGGCACGGGCGACGGCGTTCTGGCTCGTCGCGTCGGTCGGCGCGGGCGTGGTCATGGGCTGGCTGGGGCAGGCCGTCCGACATGGCGGCGCCCGGTTCGCCTCGGTCGCGTCCGGGACCGCGCTCGGCCTGCTGTCCGGCGAGGGCGCGTACGTGATCTTCCAGATCGTCGTCGTCTGGGGCGGGCCGGTCGACCCGTGGCAGTTGGACCGGCTGCTGTCCGCCGGCACGCAGGTGGGTCTGGCCGTCGTGGCGGTTTGCGTGCTGGTGTGGCTCCGCCGGCGGAGCATCTCGTGGTGGGTGTTCCCGGTGACCGCGCCGGCGTCGGTCGCCGCCGGCATCCTGTCCTGGCATCTCGTGGACTCCGCCCGGATGGTGTTGTAGCCCGGCTGACCTGTTCCGTGCCCGCCATCTCAGATGGTGATGACCACTTTCGACCGTGCGTGTTCGCCTTCGAGGTACCGGATGGCCTCGGGTACCTCGTGGAGCGGGTAGGTGCGGTCGATCACCGGGGTGAGGTGGCCGGCCTCGGCGTGGCTGCGGAGCGTGTCGAGGTGTTGCCGGCCGGGTGCGGTGGCGAGGTTGACGATGCGGTGCCGGACGAACGGGGCCAGCAGTTGCCCGCGGGTGAGGAGCCAGACGGGGCCGAGGAGGCTGCCGCCGCGGTAGACGCCGCCGCCGGAGAGCACCAGCGTCCCGGTCGGGGTCAGCGCCCGCCGGAGTGCGGTGAGCGAGCGGTTGCCGACCAGGTCGAAGACCACGTCGTGGCGGCGGGCGCCGCGGCTGAAGTCGTCCCGGGTGTAGTCGACGACGTGGTCGGCGCCCAGGGAGCGGACCAGGTCGACGTTGCGGGTGCTGCACACCGCGGTCACGGTCGCGCCCATTGTCTTGGCCAGTTGGACGGCCAGGGTGCCGACGCCGCCGGAGGCGCCGTTGACGAGGACGTGCTGGCCGGGCTGGACCTGCCCGGCGTCGCGCAGCCCCATCAGCGCGGTGACGCCGGCCAGCGGCAGGGCGGCGGCCTGCCGCGGCGTCAGGTTGGCCGGCTTGGGTGCGACCAGGGTCTCGGGTACGCACACGTATTCGGCGAACGCGCCGTTGGCGTCGCCGAGGTCGCCGAAGACGGCGTCGCCGGGGCGTACGTTTCGGACGTTGCTCCCGACGGCTTCGACCTGGCCGGCGAAGTCGCGGCCGCGGATGCGGGCCCGTGGGCGCGACCGGCCCATGGCGAGCCGGGCCATGCGGGGGTCGCCGCGCATGGCGTGCCAGTCGTACGCGTTGAGGGCGGCGGCCTCGACCCGCACGAGCACCTCGTCCGGGGCGGGTGTCGGGGTGTCGACGTCGGCGAGTGTGAGGGTGTCCGGGGAGCCGTACCGGTCTTGGACGATGGCTTTCATCTTGTTCTCTCCTCCTGTGGGTGTACGGCGTACACCTCTTGGAATTAAGGTAGGTGTACGCCGTACACCTGTCAAGGCGGTTATGGTTCAAACCGCCGCCGGAAGACGAGGACCGAGGATGGCTGAGCAGGCCGAGACGCTGCGCCGGACGCCGCTGAGCAGGGACCGCGTCCTGCGCGCCGCCGTCGCGCTCGCCGACGAGGCCGGGATCGAATCCCTCAGCATGCGCAACCTCGCCCAGGAGTTGGGCGTCGTACCGATGGCCCTCTACAAGCACGTGGCCAACAAGGACGAGCTGCTCGACGGCATGATCGACGTGGTCGTCGGCGAGATCGACCCGCCGGTGGCCGGCGCCGACTGGAAACCCACCATCCGCGGCCGGATCCTCTCGGCGCGGCAGGTGCTGCTGCGCCACCCCTGGGCGGTCCTCGCGATCGAGGCGCGGAACATGGCGACGCCGGCCATCCTCGCCTACCTCGACGCGATGGTCGCGACGTTGCGGACCGGCCTGTCCGCCGACCTCGCCCACCACGTGATGCACGCGATGGGCAGCCGGATGCTGGGCTTCAGCCAGGAGCTCTTCGACGCCTCCCGAAACGCCGGCCGGTCGGGCGCCACCGACCCCGAACCGCCCGCATCCATGCCGCCGGAGGTCGCGGCCCGTTTCCCGCACCTCGCCGAGATCGCCACGGCGGCCTCCCACGACGACGAGTCGGTCGTCGGGCAGGGCTGCGACGACCAGTTCGAGTTCGAGTTCGCGCTCGACCTGCTGCTCGACGGCATCGAACGACTGCAACAGCAGGGCTGGAGATCGTCGCACCAAACCCGCTGACCCGGTCGCCCGCACCGGCCGCCGCCCCGGTCCTCTCCGCCGGTTTCGCCGACGCTGATCGTCGTCCCGCCTAGGCTCGGAATGGCCGGGTGAGGTGAGGCGTGGTGAACAGCGCGGGTCGTGCCTCGTCAGGGGCGACGGCGTTCCGGTTCGTCCTCCTCATGGGGCTAGTCGACCTCTTCGGCGACACCGCCTACTCCGGCGGCGCGAGCATGAACGGACTGTTCCTCGCGTCGGTCGGCGCCGGCGCCGCCGTGATCAGCATCGTCGGCGGGCTCAGCGAGTTCCTGAACTACCTCACCCGTGGTGTCTCCGGATACTTCGCCGACCGGATACGCCGGCGCTGGCCACTGGTCTTCGTGGGCTACGGCCTCAACCTGCTGGCCGTACCGGCGCTGGCCGTCGCCGGATACTGGCAGGTCGCCGCGGCGCTGATCCTGTTGCAGGGCATCGGGCGCGGGATACGCAAGCCGCTCGTCCAGGCCATGCTGTCCTACACCACCAGCCGGTACGGCCGGGGGTGGATCTACGGGGTGAACACGGCAATGGACCACACGGGGCGCACACTCGGCCCGCTGGTCGTCGCCGGAGCGCTCCTACTCACGGCGACGTTCCGGACGGCGTACGCGCTGCTCGTCGTCCCGGCCGTGCTGGCGCTGATCACGCTGACGATCGCGCGGATGCGGTTTCCCACGCCCGCCGCGATCGAACCGCGACGCCAGCCGGTGCCGACCGAGGGGTTCACCCGGTCGTACTGGCTCTACCTGGCGGCCGGGGCGTGCTTCGCGGCGGGCCTGATGAACTTCGAGCTGATCTCGTTTCACCTGGCGAGAAGCGGGGTGACCCGCGACAGTGTGCCGCTCTTCCTCGCCCTGGCCACCGGTATCGGCGCGCTGGCCAGCCTCGGCCTCGGCCGGCTCTACGACCGCGTCGGCCTGCCCGTGGTGCTCGTGGCCGTGGTCGCCACCGCCGCGTTCTCGCCGTTCGTGTTCCTCCTGCCGGTGCACCTCGCGCTTGTCGGGATGGCGCTCTGGGGAATCGGGCAGGCGACCCAGGACAGCCTGCTCACCGCCCTCGTCGCCGGTGTCCTGCCCCGGGGACGGCGCAACCTGGCGTTCGGCCTCTACTACGCGGGGTACGGGGTGGGCTGGCTGATCGGCGCGGTGGCGGCGGGCCTGCTCTACGAACGGTCCCACCTCGCGCTGGTGGTGTTCGCGGCCGGCGCGCAACTGCTCTCCCTGCCGATCTTCCTGGCCGCCCGGCGCCGTTCCGGCCGTGAGGCCGCCGGGGCCGCGTCGGCGGATGCGGGAACCGAACGCGCACCGGGTTGAACGGCGTGGACCGGATCGGTCACCGGGCGGAGGTCAACCAGTGCCGACGCGGGAGGCGAGGATGGTCAGGTGTACATCGACATCTACTTCACCGACGAACTTCCATGCGATCGGGACGACATCGAGGACGCCCTGGACGAGTTGGACGGCTTCGAGGTCGTCGGGGCCGGCAAAGGAGTCCTGGGCAGCAACCTCGACGTCGAGGTCGCCGAATCGATCCCGCGCGCCCGTGCCGTCAGCATGGTCACCGGGGTCCTACGGCGGTTCGACGCGCACCACGCGGCTTACCTGCGCCTGTCCGACACGGGAGAACGGGTGAACGCGGTTGATGTGGAGGGCGTCGGGGCCGACCCGACGCCCGGCTAGTGCAGTCCGAGCGCCAGCGCGGTGAAGAGTGCGGCGAGCCAGCCCCATCCCGGGATGATGACGGCGCGCTGGATGAGGCCGAGGCGTGGTGACACCGCCTCCCACGCCGAGCCGAACCGGCCGAATCCGAGGAACAGGGCGACGGCGAGGCAACCCGAGACGATCCGCCAGGGCGTCCCGGGCAGTGTGAACGCGCCGATGGCCGCGGCGAGGGGCAGCGACAGGAAGACGACGGCCCCGGCGTGATCGTGGAGCCGGTGCCGGATGCTGTGCTCCCCGGGTATCCCTTCGGGGGCGCCCGGCGGATATCCGAGCATCGGATCCATCCGGAACACCCCGGACGCGACGAGAGCAAGCCCGAAGGCGGCCAGGACGACACCGAGCAGGATGCTCGGCCCCTGGAAGACCACTCCGAGCGCGCCAACCGTGATCGCGGAGCCGGAGACGACGAAGTTCGCGGTCTGGATCCAGCCCCGCCCGCCGAGCGCCAGGGCGCTGACCGGGTGGCGTACGGGCGCGTAGTTCGGCCGGCTCCAGCCGTCGACGAGGAACACCAGCACGAACAGCGCCGCTCCGGCGGCGCCTGCCCAAAAGACCACGCGATCCTTCTTTCCGCTGCGTGCCGGACTCTCCGGCGGTTCCAGTACATCGGCTGAGCTGCCGGCCGGCACAGTGCCGATGGTCATGGAGCGGGCATGTGGGGGAAGCCGACTTTCATAGGTCGATCACCTCAGCGACAGTTTCTTTTCCAGGGCCGTTGTGTGCGAATGGGCGGTCGGGAATTGCGTGGGCGGCGGGACCGTCGTGGGTGGGAAATTCCAAATTCCGTGAACCCATAATCGGGTTCGAGGCGCCGGTCGAGCCCATTCGGGGCGGTGACCCCTGCCGACGAGCCTGCCGTACGGCAGCCCGATGTCCGCTGCGCGCTCACCGTGCGGGGCAACGGCTGCCCATGGCAGTGGGGCGCCGGCAGGTGCGCCGGTCCGGGCGTTGGGTCTGATAATTCTATTAGCATCCGCCAATGGGTTTACGATTGCGGCGGCCGATGGTTGCATGGTTGCCAGATCTTTCCTCCGCCCCACCGGGAGAACCCATGCGCAAAGCAATTCTGGCTGCCCTCCTGCTGGCCGTACCCGTCGTCGTCATGCCCGTCGCCCCGGCCGGCGCCGCGCCGGCCCAGGTGGCGCCCGCCGACCGCGCGGACGCCACCGCCAAGCTGGCCCTCGCCCTCCAGGGCCGGCTCGGCGACCGTAGCGCGGGCGCCTACCACGACGCCGCCGGACGGCTCGTCGTCACCGTCACCGACGCCGCGGCCGCCGAGACCGTCCGCGCCGCCGGCGCCGAGGCCCGCGTCGTCACCCGCAGCGCCGCCACCCTGCGCGCCGCCACCGCCCAGCTCGACCGGACCGCCGCCGTGCCGGGAACGGCCTGGCAGGTCGACCCCGCGACCAACCAGGTGCTCGTCCAGGCCGACAGCACCGTCACCGGCGCCCGCAAGGTGCAACTCGAAAAGGCGGTAAGCGCGCTCGGCGGCGCCGCCCGGCTGGAGACCGTGCCCGGCCGCATCGCCCCCGAGATCGGCGGCGGTGACGCCATCTACATGGGCGGCTCGCGTTGCTCCATGGCGTTCGCGGTGGCCATCGGCAGTGTCCACCACTTCCTCACCGCCGGCCACTGCACGAACCTCGACACCAACTTCTACGCCAACGCGGCGCGCACCACCCACATCGGCGTACGGGCCGGCACCAGCTTCCCCGGCAACGACTACGGCCTGGTCCGGGCCACCGTCCGCCCGGTCGGCGACGTCAACATGTACGACGGCACCCGCCGCGACATCTCCTCGGCCCGCAACGCGGTGGTCGGCGAGACCGTCGGCCTGTCCGGCAGCACCAGCGGCCTGCGCCGCGGCCGGGTCACCGGCGTCAACGTCACCGTCAACTACCCGCAGGGCTCGGTGCACGGCCTGATCCAGACGACGATCTGCTCGGCCGGCGGCGACAGCGGCGGCGCGGTGTTCGCGAACAACTCGGCGATCGGTATCCACTCGGGCAGCACGGGCGGGTGCGGCGGGTCGAACCGCGCCTACCACCAGCCCGTCACCGAGGCGCTCGCGGCGTACGGGGCACGGATCTACTAGCAACCACCTTCCGGACCGGCATGTCGATGAACCGGCATGCCGGTCGGTCGGCTCGCCTCGGTCATGCCGTACCGCACCATGTCGTGCATATCGTCAGCGCGTAGATCGCTCGCGAGGCCACAGTTCAGCGGCCTCGCACCGGAAATCGAAATCCGCCGACTGATCCAGCAGCACCGAGTGCAGGTGCTCGGCGCGCCAGTCCCACCGCAGTTTCCCGACCAGACGCAGGCCATCCAGCAGGTCCCGAGGCGGCCGGTAGCCGTGCACTTCGACGTAGTGCACGATCATCATCGGAGCCGCGTAGATCTCCCCCCTCGGCAGGTAGTAGCGGTACTCGCCATTGCCGCTGAAGTCCGGGCAGAAGGCACAGTCGTGCCAGCCGAGCGTGATGGAGCCGAGCCGCTGAGAGGCGGTCCTGAGGCGGCGCAACTCCACGCCTGTCACCGGCGTCGCGCCCGCGCCCTGCACCCCGTGGCGGCGTCCGAGCCATCCGACAGTCAGCATCGGCAGCGGAAAGCCCAGGTAGTCGTACGGCGACAGGTCGAGGTATTCCACACTGTCATCATCCGACACAACGGAGCGGCCCGACTTCCGCTGATCGAGCGGGGGCGTTTCCTACCTGTCGTGCTGCCGGCGCACCATCTCGCCGATCCAGATGGGTGCGAACGGCGACGTGCAGTTGCGGGGGGTCGGGTAGTCCTTGAGCACCTCCAGGCGCTCGCCGATGTCGATCGCGCGGGCGCGGTGCCCGGGGTGCTCGATCCCGATCTGGGCCAGGCAGTGGTTCATCGCCCACTGCAGGCGGTCCGGGGCGTCCTTCATCTCCGCCTCGATGACGTCGAGCAGGCCCGAGAGGTCGAGGCCCTCGGGTTTCCTCGCCACGCGTTCGGTGGTCAGCGCCCAGCCGGCGCTGGCGACCACCGGATCCGGGTCGGCGGACCACGCCAGGCGCAGTTCTTCGGCGTGCGGGTTCTTCTTCACCACGTAGTTCACGAGCCAGTCGTGCACCTTGGGGGTGCGCGCCTCGCGCAACATCACGTCCAGTTCGGCACGCTCGAACGCCTTCGGGCGGCAGATCAGGAGTGCCAGCAGGCGCGCCGCGGTGTCGTTCGTCGCCCAGAGTTGGCGGGCGAGGTCCTGCTGGGTCTTCAGCCGCTTCGCGAGCGCGCGCAGCATGCCGAGATTCACCCCGTGGTCGTCACCGTGTCTCTCGTTCACCTCGCGCGCCCTCGGGTCTTCGAGCGCGGCCAGTTCGGCCATCACCTCGGCCACCGTCGTCCCGGTCACCTCAGCCTCCCGTACGTCAGGTGTCGAGGTGCAGCCTACGAGGAGGCCCGGCGAACCGGGCGATCAGCGAGCGGAGCGGCGGTGGCTACCGGGGCGCCCGTTCTTCGGCGCGGCGGGCGCCGGTGGCGTCGTCTGTCTCGACAATCCCGCCCGTGTCGTACGGGGCGACCGGGTGACGCACGTGCTCTACGACGTCTCCCGGCCGTCGGCGTGACCCGCCGGTGCCGGCCCGCGATCTCGCGGGCCGGCACCGGGACGGTCAGCCGGTGGTGCAGGGCAGGTTGTTGAGGGTGAAGGCGGTCGGAGCCGGATTGCTGCCGGTCCAGTTCGCCAGGAACCCGATGTTGACGGGTGTCCCGGGTGTGATGGTGCCGTTCCAGGCGGCGTTCGTCACGGCCACGTTCGCGCCGCTCTGGGTGTGGTTGCCGCCCCATGCCTGGCTGATCTGCTGGCCGCCGCCGAACGTCCAGCGCAGCGTCCAGCCGTTGACCGGGGCGCCGGTCACGGTGAGCCGTACGTCGCCCTGGAAGCCGCCGGGCCACTGCCCGGCGACCGCGTACGTGACCTGGCAGGTGGTGCCGGGCGGCGGCCCGGTGGTCGGCGGGGGCGTCGTGGGCGGCGGAGTCGTCGGCGGAGGGGTCGTGGGCGGCGGAGTCGTCGGCGGGGGCGTGGTGGGCGGGGGAGTCGTCGGCGTCGGGCTCGGCGTCGTCTCGATCTTCGACGGGTCGACCACGCCCCAGTACGCCGGCTTGGCCTGCAGCCGCTCGTCGAACAGCAGCGGCGCGTCGTTACGGGTGACCGGGAACGTGTCGAGCCAGGTGTCGTCGTCGGCGAGGCCCCACAGCGTCACCGAGGTGATCTCGCTGGCGTAGCGCCGGTAGAGGTCGAACAGGTCGCGGTAGCGGTAGGCCTGCTTGAGCAGCCGGTCGCGGGGCGGCGTCGGGAACGACTCGGAGTTGTTGGTGTAGATGCTGATGTCCATCTCGGTGATCTGCTGGTCGACGCCGAGCGGGACGAACTTCGTCAACATCGCCTCGGTCTCGCTGATCGACGGCCAGTCGATGTTGACGTGCATCTGGTGGCCGACGCCGTCGACCGGCACGCCCTCGGCCTTGAGTTGGGCGACCAGGTTGTAGAGCTTGTCGCGCTTGCTCGGCACGTTGGTGTTGTAGTCGTTGATGTAGAGCTTGGCGGTCGGGTCGACCTGGCGGGCGACGCGGAAGGCCGTACGGATGTAGTCCAGGCCGGTGATCTCGAACCAGCGGCTGCGCCGCATCCCGTCGGACTGGTTCTCGTCGATGACCTCGTTGACGACGTCCCAGGCGCTGATGTCGCCGGCGTAGTGGCCGGCGACGCCGCGGATGTGGGCCTCCAGGCGGGACAGCAGCAGGGCCTTGTTGGCCGGGGTGGCGGTCATGTCGTTGCCGGCGGCGTCCTTGAACACCCAGGCGGGGGTCTGCTGGTGCCAGACCAGGGTGTGGCCGCGTACCTCCATACCGTTCGCCTGGGCGAAGGCGACGATGCGGTCGGCGTCGGTGAACCGGAAGGTCCCCTCGGTGGGTTGGGTGGCGTCCCACTTCATGGCGTTGCCGGCGACCACCGAGTTGAAGTGCCGGCGCAGCAGTTGGGCGTGGTTGCCGATGAGCTGGGCCGGGCCGACGGCGGCACCGATCGGGAACTCGTCGACGACGTCCTTGACCGGCGGGATGTCGGTCTGGATCGGCAGGCTCGGTTCGGCGGTCAGGAGGAAGTCGTCGATGTGGAAGGAGGCGGTGCCGCTGGCGGTCTCGACGTACGTGGTGAGGAACTCGACGTCGGTCGCCAGCGTGTACTGGCCGCGCAGGTTGACCCAGCCGCCGGAGGTGACCGCGGTGTTGCCGACCACCTGGTCGTAGGTCGGGGTGCCGTCGGTGCGGCGTTCCACGCTCAGTCTGGCCTGTGTGGACGGTTCGCCGGCGGCGAGCCGGACCCAGACCGACAGGGTGTAGCGGGTGCCGAGTTCGACGACGTCGAGCAGGTCGCGGACCGGGCCCTCCCAACTGCGGGTACGGCCGGTGACGGCGAGGCTGCGGGTGCCGGCGTGGGCGGTGGCGGTGCTGGGGGCGACGGTCTCGTCGGCGCGGGGTGTCCAGCCCTGGCTGGTGCCGTCCTCGAAGGTGTCGCTGAGGACGACGAGTGGGCTGCTGGCCTGCGCCTGCGGGGCGGTGACCAGCGGTACGGCGACGGCGAGTGAGGCGGTGAGAGCCAGTGCCAGGAAGCCGATCGGGGCGTACGTCGCCCGGCGCATCCGTAATGCGCGCATGTGGTGGCCTTTCTGGGTCGGTGCGGGTGCGCGCGGTCCGGCACGGCTGCCCGGGCGTGCTCAGTGCGCGGTGGAGTCCGGCATGGCCCGGGCATGCCGTGCGGGGGCTCGGCGCCGCGTGCCGGCTCCCGGGGCACGCGGCCGGTGCTCACGCACGTCGAGCCGCCACGATGGAGGTCGATGCTATGGGGGTCGGTGGTGCCGCGTCAATGTGCCGCCGGTACCGGCCGGCGATGATCGTATGACGCGAAACATATGTATTCGCGTCGATTGATTCGGTCTACGTTTATGGCACCTGACGGCGTCGCAACACCGCTCCGGCCAGCGGAAACGGTGCTGCGTGCGTTCCTCACCCCCGACGAAGGGACCCGTCAATGCCTCGCAAGATCGCCTCGGCCGCGGCGGCCGGCGTACTCGCCGCCGGCTTCCTGGCCACCCTCCACCAACCCGCGCTCGCCGCGCCGGTCGACGCCCCCGCCGCGGACGCGGTCTCGGTCGAGATCCTCGCGGCCATGCAGCGCGACCTCGGCCTCACCGCCCCGCAGGCCGAGGCCCGGCTCGCCGCCGACGCCAAGGCCGCCCGCACCGAGCAGTCGCTGCGCGGCACGCTCGGCGCCAGCTACGGCGGCACCTGGCTCGCCGCCGGCAACGAGGTCGTCGTCGGCGTCACCGACGCCGCCGCGGCCGAGCGGGTCCGCGCCGCCGGCGCCACCCCGCGCGTCGTCGCCGCCAGCGAGGCCGCGCTGACCGCGGTCAAGGACGGCCTCGACGCGCACAGCACCGGCGCCCCGAAGTCGGTCACCGGCTGGTACGTCGACGTCACCACCAACACCGTCGTCGTGGAGGCGCTGCCCGGCGCCGCCGCCGAGGCGGCCAGCTTCGTCGCGGCCAGCGGCGTCAAGGCCGACCGGGTACGCGTCGACGCCACCGCGCAGGCCCCGCAGCCCTACTACGACGTACGCGGCGGCGACGCCTACTACATCGGCACCGGGCGCTGTTCGATCGGCTTCTCCGTCGTCGGCGGCTTCGTCACCGCCGGCCACTGCGGCCGGGCCGGCCAGGCGGTCAGCGGCCACAACCGGGTCGCGATGGGCACCATCGCCGGCTCCTCATTCCCCGGCAACGACTACGGCTGGGTCCGCACCAACAGCAACTGGACCCCGCGCGGCATCGTCAACCGCTACAACGGCACCAACGTCGCCGTCCGCGGCTCGACCGAGTCCGCCGTCGGCGCCTCGATCTGCCGCTCCGGCTCCACCACCGGATGGCGCTGCGGCACCGTCCAGGCCAAGAACCAGACGGTGAGCTACCCGCAGGGCCAGGTCGGCGGCCTCACCCGCACCAACGCCTGCGCCCAGGGCGGCGACTCCGGTGGCTCGTGGCTCAGCGGCAACCAGGCCCAGGGCGTGACGTCCGGCGGCTCCGGCAACTGCACCACCGGCGGCACCACCTTCTTCCAGCCGCTCCGGGAGATCCTCAGCGTCTACGCGGGAGACCACTTCGTCACCTGTGGACTCGTCGCCGAGCACCTGCGGGCCACCGTCGGCGAGGCAGTCGAGATCCGTGAACTGACCCTGCCCT
>NZ_JBFAKM010000043.1:0-67000 GCF_040655695.1 Polymorphospora sp. NPDC050346
GGTGAGTGACCAGCCGTACGTGCCGGCGAAGCCGGTGTGCGTGACCCGGCCGTGTGCCTCGTGGTCGCGCCGTCGTCCCTGTGCGCGGGTCAGCCCGCGGTGACCGTGAGGCCGTCCTTGTCCTCGGCGAGGTCCACCCGGACGGTGTCGCCGTCGCGGACCTCGCCGGCGAGCAGCGCCTTGGCCAGCCGGTCGCCGATCGCCGCCTGGACCAGGCGGCGCAGCGGGCGGGCGCCGTAGATCGGGTCGTATCCGTGGTCGGCCAGCCAGGTCCGGGCGGTGTCGCTGACGTCCAGGGTGAGCCGGCGGTCGGCGAGCCGCCGCCGCATCCGGGCCAACTGGATGTCGACGATCGACCGCAGTTCCTCGCCGGTCAACGAGGAGAAGACCACGATGTCGTCCAGCCGGTTGAGGAACTCCGGCTTGAAGTGCGTGCGGACGACCGCGAGCACCTCTTCGCGCCGCTGTTCCTCGGTCAAAGTCGGATCGGCGATCATGGCCGACCCGAGGTTGGCGGTCAGGATCAGGATGGCGTTGCGGAAGTCGACCGTACGGCCCTGGCCGTCGGTGAGCCGGCCGTCGTCCAGCACCTGGAGCAACACGTCGAAGACGTCCGGGTGGGCCTTCTCCACCTCGTCCAGCAGCACCACCGAGTACGGCCGGCGGCGCACCGCCTCGGTGAGTTGGCCGCCCTCCTCGTAGCCGACGTAGCCGGGCGGGGCACCGACCAGCCGGGCCACCGAGTGCTTCTCGCCGTACTCGCTCATGTCGATGCGGACCATGGCCCGCTCGTCGTCGAAAAGGAACTCGGCGAGCGCCTTGCCCAGCTCGGTCTTGCCGACGCCGGTCGGGCCGAGGAAGAGGAAGCTCCCGGTCGGCCGGTCGGGGTCGGCGATGCCGGTGCGGGCCCGGCGGACCGCGTCGGAGACCGCGGTGACGGCCTCCCGCTGGCCGATCACCCGTTCGCCGAGCGACTCCTCCATCCGCAGCAGCTTGGCGGTCTCGCCCTCCAGCAGCCGGCCGGCGGGGATGCCGGTCCAGGAGGCGACGACGGCGGCGATGTCGTCGGCGCCGACCTCCTCCTTGAGCATCGCGCCGTCGGCCTGCAGGCCCACCAGTTCGGTCTCGGCCCGCTTCAGTTCGCCCTGCAGGGTCGGGATACGGCCGTAGCGCAGCTCGGCGGCGCGTTCCAGCTCGCCGTCGCGTTCGGCGCGTTCGGCCTCGCCGCCGAGGCGTTCCAGCTCCTCCTTGGCGGTGGAGATCCGGGTGATGTGGTCCTTCTCCAGGTGCCAGCGGTCGCTGAGCGCGGTCAGCTGCTCGCGCCGGTCGGCCAGTTCCTTGCGCAGCCGTTCGAGCCGCTCGGCGGAGGCGATGTCGGGCTCCTTGGCCAGCGCCATCTCCTCGATCTCCAGCCGGCGGACCGCCCGTTCGATCTCGTCGACCTCGACCGGCCGCGAGTCGATCTCCATCCGCAGCCGGGAGGCGGACTCGTCGACCAGGTCGATCGCCTTGTCCGGCAGGAACCGGTCGGTGATGTAGCGGTCGGACAGCGACGCGGCGGCGACCAGGGCGGCGTCGGTGATCCGTACGCCGTGGTGCACCTCGTAGCGCTCCTTGAGGCCACGCAGGATGCCGATGGTGTCCTCGACGGTCGGCTCGCCGACCAGCACCGGCTGGAAGCGCCGCTCCAGCGCCGGGTCCTTCTCGATGTGCGCGCGGTATTCGTCGAGGGTGGTCGCGCCGACCATGCGCAGTTCGCCGCGGGCCAACATCGGCTTGAGCATGTTGCCGGCGTCCATCGAGCCCTCGCCCTTGCCGGCGCCGACCACGGTGTGCAACTCGTCCAGGAAGGTGATCACCTGGCCGTCGCTGCCCCGGATCTCCTCCAGCACCGACTTGAGCCGTTCCTCGAACTGCCCGCGGTACTGCGCGCCGGCGACCATCGCGCCGAGGTCGAGAGAGACCAGTTTCTTGTCACGCAGCGACTCGGGTACGTCCCCGGCGACGATCCGCTGGGCCAGGCCCTCCACGATCGCGGTCTTGCCGACGCCGGGTTCGCCGATCAGCACCGGGTTGTTCTTCGTACGCCGGGACAGCACCTGGATCACCCGGCGGATCTCGGAGTCGCGGCCGATCACCGGGTCGATCTTGCCGTCCCGGGCACTCGCGGTCAGGTCGACGCCGTACTTCTCCAGGGCCTGGTAGGTCTGCTCCGGGTCGGCGGTGGTGACCCGGCGGTCCCCGCCACGGACGGCCGGGAAAGCGGCGACGAGGTTCTCTTCGGTGGCGCCGGCGGCCTTGAGTGCCTGGGCGACGGCTCCACCGACCTGGGCCAGCCCGGCCAGGAGGTGTTCGGTGGAGGTGTATTCGTCGCCGAGCGGGCGGGCGATCTGCTCGGCGGCGCCGATGGCGTTGGCGAACTCGCGGGCGAGGCTCGGTTCGGCGACGCTGGAACCGCGCGCGGCCGGCATGTTCTCCACCGCCCGGGCGGCGGCCCGGCGCAGTTCCACGGGGTTGGCGCCGACCGCCCGCAGCAGTCCACCGGCGGTCGAGCCCGCGGTGTCGAGCAGCGACAGCAGCAGGTGCCACGGCTCGACGGTGGCGTGCCCGCGCTGGCTGGCGATGGCGACGGCGCCGGTGATTACTTCACGGCTCTTCGTGGTAAGACGTTCGGCGTTCATGGGCTCCCCTGTCAGGCGTGTCCACTGATCACGACACAACCAGACTTGAGTCTATTCCACTCAACTCTAGAGCAGTGACACCGATCACATTTCGCCCGTATTTCACCGCCCCGGAGACCGTTGCGCCCGCGAGTACGGTGAGCGGCGTGCGAGTACGCGTGGAACAGACGACCCTTCCCGGAATCGGGGTACGCCACGACGTGGTGACCGAATCCGGCCGCCGGGTGGGTGTGGTCTCACACCGCACCGGCCGGCGTGACCTGGTCATCTACGACGAGGACGATCCCGACGCCTCGACCGAGGACATCCCGCTCACCGACGACGAGGCCGAGGCACTGGCCGACATCCTGGGCGCGTCGCTGATGCTGGGACAGCTCGCCGGGCTCCGGCAGCAGGCCGCCGGGCTGCTGACCGAACAGATCGCCATCCCGGCCGGATCGACGTACGTCGGCCGCTCGCTCGGTGACACCAAGACCCGGACCAGGACCAGCGCGTCGATCGTCGCGATCCTGCGCGACCGGGAGGTCATCGCGTCGCCCGGCCCGCAGTTCCGGTTCGAGGCCGGTGACGTGGTCGTGGTCGTCGGCACCCGCAAGGGGCTCGACGGCGTCACCGCGATCCTCGCCGACGGCGACCCGGACGGCTGACCGGATGCACCACACCACCACCCTTCTGATCGAGGTCGGCGCCCTCCTGCTGCTGCTCGGCCTGCTCGGCCGGATCAGCCGCCGGTTCGGCATCTCCCCCATCCCCCTCTACCTCTTCGCCGGGCTCGCCTTCGGGCACGGCGGCCTGCTGCCGCTGTCGGCGAGCGAGGAGTTCTTCGCCGTCGGCGCCGAGATCGGCGTGATCCTGCTGCTGGTCATGCTCGGCCTCGAATACACGGCGAGCGAACTGGTCGGCAACCTGCGCGCGGCCGCCCCGGCCGGGCTCGTCGACGGCGTACTCAACGCGCTGCCCGGCGCCGCCTTCGCGTTACTGCTCGGCTGGGGCTGGGTGGCCGCCGTCGTACTGGCCGGGATCACCTGGGTCTCCTCGTCCGGCGTGATCGCCAAGGTGCTCGCCGACCTCGGCCGGCTCGGCAACCGGGAAACGCCGGTCATCCTCTCCGTCCTGGTCATCGAGGACCTGGCGATGGCGCTCTACCTGCCGCTGCTGACCGCCGTACTGGCCGGCACCGGCCTGATCGGCGGCGGGATCGCGCTCGCCGTCGCGGTCTTCACCGTCGTCGTCGTGCTCGTGGTGGCGATCCGGTACGGCAACCTCATCTCCACCATGTTCTCGGCCAAGGACCCCGAGGCGCTGCTGCTCGGCGTACTCGGGCTGACCCTGCTGGTCGCCGGCATCGCCGCGCAGCTCAACGTCTCGGCGGCGGTTGGCGCGTTCCTGGTCGGGATCGCCCTGTCCGGCCCGGTCGCCCACAACGCGACCGAGCTGCTGTCCCCGCTGCGTGACCTGTTCGCCGCCGTGTTCTTCGTGTTCTTCGGCCTGGCCACCGATCCGCGCGACATCCCGCCGGTCCTGCTGCCCGCGCTCGCGCTGGCCGTCATCACCATGGCGACCAAAGTGGTCACCGGCTACGTGGCCGCGAAACGGGTCGGGATCGCCATACCCGGCCGGTGGCGGGCCGGGCTCGGGCTGATGCCGCGCGGCGAGTTCTCGATCGTCATCGCCGGGCTGGCGGTCGCCACACCGGGCATCGAACCGCAACTGGCCGCCCTCGCCACGGCGTACGTCCTGATCACCGTCGTCAGTGGACCGATGCTGGCCCGTATCCCCGACTATCCGTGGTTCAAGAAGTGGCTGGCCGAGCGCAGTGCCGCCCGCCGCCGGACGGCGCTGGCCGCACCCGACTGATCTTCGATCGCCGCGCACGGCCGGCCGCCCGGCCCGCGCGGCGCTACCGCAGTCTCCGTGCGGCGCGTTACCGTTGCGCCGCAACCACTGTGCTGTCCGCGGGGCATGCTCCCCGGTCGCGAGCGGAGGGTCGACCCGTGGGCGTGGAGCAGTCGGGCTTCACCGGTTTCGGCAATCCGGTCGACCCGTCCCCGGCCGAGTTGCGAGCCTGGGCCTACCGGCCCGACTCGGTCCCGTTGCAGTCGATGCCGCAGGACTGGGATCTGCTGGTCTCCGGTGACCGGCTGGTCGGCACCCTCTTCGAGCTGGCGATGGACCGCAACTGCCCGGCCCGCCGGTTCGCCCTGCACTGCCTCTACATCTATGCCGCCGACGGCATCCGCACCAACTTCCGCGCCCACCCGAAGCGGCGGCTGCGCAAGCTGGTCGAGCAGGCCGAACGGGCCGGTGACGAGCTGATGGTCGACTGGGCGCACAACTGCCGGATGCTGCTGGCCAAACCGCACCTGTTCGCCTACCCCGACTGGTGCGAGGGCGGCCTGGTCCGCAGCGGCCGCCGGCTGGCCTGAGGGCTGCCCCCGGCGGGCGAGCGGGGCGGAAACGACAGAGCCGGGACCCCCCGTGGGTCCCGGCCCCGTGTCGCCCTGGGCGCGTCCGGTTCAGGCGGTACGGTCGTCCCGGTTCCGCTCCAGGTAGTCGCGGGCCATTTCCTGGCCCTTGTCGACGTGGCCGGCGTACTTGCCGCCGGTCCGCTCGTCCACCTTGTCGCCGGCGGTCTCGACGGCCTCCTTGGCCTTGTCGCTGCCACCGAGCTTGTCGACGGCCTTGTCCGCCATCTCCTTGAACGAATCGGCGATCCCCATCGCAACCCCCTCCCTAGTCGACCTTTAGTCCGGATTGTGCCCTCCGAACTATTAGGGAGATTAGTCCAGAAGATCAGATCAGGTGACCGAACGGCTCAGTCCGTGCCACCCGACCTGCCCGGCCGCCAGACCACCAGCGCCGTCGTCGTACGGTTCGTCGGCACCAGGTCACGGCGCGGGTAGGGCCCGACCGCCTCCAGTTCGGCGATCCGCCGGTAGGCGGCGGCCAACTCGGCCTCCATCGCCGCGACCCGCTCCTGCAACTGCTCGACGAACTGCTCCAAGCCGATGATCCGCTTGATGCCGGCCAGGTTGACCCCGTCGTCCTGACTCAGCCGCTGCACCTCGCGCAGCAGCACCACGTCGCGCACGCTGTAGCGCCGGCCGCCGCCGGAGGCCCGGCCGGCCTGCACCAACCCCAGGCGGTCGTACTGCCGCAGGGTCTGCGGGTGCATGCCGGCCATCCGCGCCGCCACAGAGATCATCAAGACCTTGGCGTCGGACGCCTCGGTGACCGAGATCACGAACTCCTCCGTCATGACAACCCCTCCCTCATGCCCGTCCCCTCCCGGAAACCGTCACTCAGACCGACGCACACGGGCGTCGATATGTTCCCGATCAGGGGCCGGTGCCAGCTTGGCGAAGTTCTCCAGCGCCTCCCGGGCCTCCTCGGACAGGTCCTTCGGTATGACGACTTCGAGCGTCACCAGCAGGTCGCCGGGCTGGCCGTCCCGCCGGACGACCCCCTTGCCCCGGGCCCGCAGCTTCCGCCCGCTCGGCGTGCCCGGCGGCACCCGCAGCGTCACCGCCCCGTCCAGGGTCGGGACCCGCAGGTCGGTGCCGGCCACCGCCTCGGCGTACGAGATCGGCACGGTCAGGGTCAGGTCGTCGCCCGTACGCCCGAACAGGTCGTCGCCACGGACTTTGACCAGCACGAACAGGTCGCCGGCCGGCCCACCGCGCTCACCGGGCTCACCGCGCCCGGCCAGCCTGATCCGCTGCCCGTCGGCCACCCCGGCGGGGAACCGGACGTTCAACGTACGGGTCTTGGTGACCCCGCCGGTGCCGTGGCACTCCGGACACTTGTCCTCGACGATCGTCCCGACGCCCTGGCACTCCCGGCACGGCTCCGAGAAGCTGAACGCCCCCTGGTTGCGGGTCACCAGCCCGGAGCCCTGGCACTGCTGACAGGTCCGGGGCTGGGTACCCGGCCGGGCGCCGTTGCCGTGGCAGGTGTCGCAGACCCCGGGTGCCCGCAGCGACAGCGGCAGGGTGATGCCGCGTACGGCGTCACCGAAGTCGAGCACGACCTCGGTCTCGACGTCGCGGCCCCGGCTCGGCCCCGTGCCACGGCCCGGACCGGGTCCGCCGCCACCGGAGAAGATCGAGCTGAACAGGTCGGAGAACCCGGCGCCACCGAAGCGCCGATCGCCGCCCTGCGCCGCCCCGCCGAAGAGATCGGAGGGGTCGAACGGGTAGCCGCCCGGCCCACCGGCCCGGGCACCGCGCCGGAACGCCCCCGAACCGAACAACGAGCGCATCTCGTCGTACTCGCCGCGCTTGCGCTCGTCGGAGAGCACGTCGTACGCCTCGGACGCGGACTTGAACCGCTCCTCGGCCTGCGCGTCGCCCGGGTTGTGGTCCGGGTGCGACTCCCGGGCGATCTTCCGGTACGCCTTCTTGATCTCGTCCGGGGAGGCGGACTTCGAGACACCGAGTACCGAGTAGAAGTCCTTCTCCAGCCAGTCCTTGGAACCCATCTAGTCCACCTCCCCTCGTACGCCCGTCGTCACCTGGTCACTCGGGATCGGCCACCGCTACCAGCGCCGGCCGGAGCAGACGCTCGCCGAGCAGGTAGCCCCGACGCATCACCTCGACACAGGTCGGCTCGGTGACCTCGGCCGAGGTCAGGTGCGCGACCGCCTCGTGCCGGGTCGGGTCGAACGGGTCGCCCTTCTCCCCGAAGCCGGTCAGCCCGAACTTCCCGAGTGCCGCGGTGAGCTTCTCGGCGACGGAGCCGAACGGCCCGACCAGGTCACCGTGGTCGCGGGCCCGGTCGAGGTCGTCGAGCACCGGCAGCAGCTCGGTGAGCACCGTGCCGGTCGTCTGCTCGGCGGCCACCCCGCGGTCCCGGTCGACCCGCTTGCGGTAGTTGGCGTATTCCGCCGACACCCGCTGGACGTCACGGGTCCGCTCGTCGAGCTCGGCCCGCAGTGCCTCCAGCTCGGCCCCGAGCGGCTTGGCCCCGGCGGCCGGCGTGGGCGCGTCGACGACGGGGGCGGTGGCCTCCTCGACGGTCTCCTCCACCTCGCCGACCAGGACCTCGCCCTCGGCGGCCGGGCGTTTGGCGTCGTCGCCGGGAGCCGGCTCCTCGCTCGCCGAGGCCTCACCGCTCGCGGTGTCCTCGACGACCGATTCCTCGGCTGCCCGGGTGCCGTCGTCGCCCGCCGGCCCGGCCTTGGCCGCCGGCTTCGGCTCGCCGTCCGCCGGCTGCCCGGCGGCGGTCTCCTTGCCGCCGGTGGCGGCGGGTTGCCCCGCGCCACCGGTGGGGTCGATCTTGCGCTTGTCGCGGATGACGACGCGCTCGGCGGGACGGCCGTCGGCCGCGTCGCCGGACGCGGAGCCACCCGGCGCCGACCCGGTTGACGCCGGGGCGGCGGCTCGTGGCTGGTCCGTCATTCGGTTACCTCACTCCGTTCGACATCGGGACGACGGGTCACTTCTTGCCCTTGTCCTCGTCGACGATCTCGGCGTCGAGGACGTCGTCGGCCCCCGCCGAGGGGCCACCGGTCGCACCGGTCGCACCGGCACCGCCCGGCGCCTCGCCGGCACCCGCCGACGCGCCCTGCTCGGCCTGCTGCGCGTAGAGCAGCGAGCCGGCCTGCTGCGAAACCTGGGCCAGCTTCTCGTGCGCCGACTTGATCTTCTCCAGGTCGGAGCCGCCGAGGGCGCCGCGCAGGTCGCCGAGCGCGTCGTTGATCTGGTCGCGGGACTCGGCCGGAAGCTTGTCGCCGCTCTCGGCGAGGAACTTCTCGGTCTGCCACTGAAGCTGCTCGGCCAGGTTGCGGGTCTCCGCCTCCTCGCGCCGCCGCTTGTCCTCGTCGGCGTGGTCCTGGGCGTCACGCATCATCCGCTCGATGTCGTCCTTCGGCAGCGCCGAGCCGCCGGTGATCGTCATCGACTGTTCCTTGCCGGTGCCGAGGTCCTTGGCGTTGACGTGGACGATGCCGTTGGCGTCGATGTCGAACGTCACCTCGACCTGCGGCACGCCGCGCGGCGCCGGCGGGAGGCCGGTCAGCTCGAAGGTGCCGAGCTTCTTGTTGTAGGCGGCGATGTCGCGCTCACCCTGGAAGACCTGGATCAGCACCGACGGCTGGTTGTCGTCGGCCGTGGTGAAGACCTCGGAGCGCTTGGTCGGGATGGTGGTGTTGCGCTCGATGAGCTTGGTGAAGATGCCGCCCTTGGTCTCGATGCCCAGGCTCAGCGGGGTCACGTCGAGCAGCAGGACGTCCTTGACCTCGCCCTTGAGCACGCCAGCCTGCAGCGCGGCGCCGACGGCGACGACCTCGTCGGGGTTGACGCCCTTGTTGGGGTCGCGGCCGATGAGCTGCTTGACCAGGTCGGTGACGGCCGGCATCCGGGTCGAGCCGCCGACCAGGATGACGTGGTCGATGTCGGACACCTTGACGCCGGCGTCCTTGACGGCCTGCTCGAACGGGCCCTTGGTGCGGTCGAGCAGGTCCTGCGTCATGCGCTGGAACTCGGCGCGGGTCAGGGTGACGTCGAGGTGCAGCGGCGCGGACGGGGCGCCGTCGGCGCCGGCCGGGCCGGCCGTGATGTACGGCAGGTTGATGTTGCTGGTCGACGCCGCGGACAGCTCGATCTTGGCCTTCTCGGCGGCCTCGCGCAGCCGCTGCATGGCCATCTTGTCCTGCGACAGGTCGACGCCGTGCTGGCCACGGAACGTCTTGACCAGGTGGTCGATAATCCGCTCGTCCCAGTCGTCGCCACCGAGGTGGTTGTCACCGCTGGTCGACTTGACCTCGATGACGCCCTCGGCCAACTCCAGCAGCGAGACGTCGAACGTGCCGCCGCCGAGGTCGAAGACCAGGACGGTCTGCTCCTTGGAGCCCTTGTCCAGGCCGTACGCCAGCGCCGCCGCGGTCGGCTCGTTGACGATCCGCAGGACGTTGAAGCCGGCGATCTCGCCGGCCTCCTTGGTGGCCTGGCGCTGCGCGTCGTTGAAGTACGCCGGAACGGTGATCACCGCGTCGGTGATCTGCTCGCCCATGTACGCCTCGGCGTCCCGCTTGAGCTTCATCAGCGTGCGCGCCGAGATCTCCTGCGGGGTGTACTTCTTGCCGTCGATGTCGACGGACCAGCTGGAGCCGATCTCACGCTTGACCGAACGAATGGTCCGGTCCGGGTTGGTCACCGCCTGGCGCTTCGCGACCTCACCGACGAGCACCTCGCCGTTACGCGCGAACGCCACGATCGAGGGCGTGGTACGGGAGCCCTCGGCGTTGGCGATGACGGTGGGCTCACCACCCTCGAGAACGCTGACGCAGGAGTTCGTCGTGCCGAGGTCGATGCCGACCGCACGTGCCATCTTCGCTTCCTCGCTTCACTGGTTGTCACAAGTTGAGTGGACCGGACTCAATAGTGCCACGATCATCGGCAGCGTCAAGTTGGCATTGAGTCGGGCACACGCAACTCTGGGTCGACGGACCCACCCTGACCACCCCGTACGCCGGTCGAGGGCAGGGAGCCCCAGGGCGGTTCATGTTGTGACTGGTGCACGGATCAGGCACCCTTTTACCCGTGACGACGCAGGGTGACCCGACCACCGATCCCGGCGTGTCCGTCGTTCCCGAGCCGCCCGAGGATGTCGTCGAGACGCCCACCGACGATTCCAGCGTGAATAGTCCCGAAAAATCCGACTCGCCGGCTGAGAAGCCCTCGACCGACGACCCGGATGCCGGCGCCGCCGAGCCCGCCGAGACGGACGTGACCGAGGACACGTCGGCCCTCCCGGACGCCCTGCACCGACTCCGGACCGTGATCGATTCGTCGGCCTACCCGCTGGTGCTGCCCTCCGCCGACGACGCGCGACGGGTCGGCGCCGCCCTCGTCGCGCAACTCGACGACTACCTGCTGCCCCGGCTGGCCCGGCTCGACGCGCCGTTGCTCGTCGTCGTCGGCGGCTCCACCGGCGCCGGCAAGTCGACCCTGGTCAACAGCATCGTCCAGGCCCGGGTCACGGCCTCCGGGGTGCTGCGGCCCACCACCCGGTCGCCGGTGCTCGTCGCCAACCCGGCCGACATCGGCTGGTTCCGCCAGGGCGACCTGCTGCCCGGCCTGACCCGTACCACCGAGCCCGGCGACGATCCCGGCACCCTGCAACTGGTCGCCGCGCCCGCGCTGCCCCCCGGCCTCGCCTTCCTCGACGCCCCCGACATCGACTCCGTCGTCGACGCCAACCGGGCCCTCGCCGGCCAGCTGCTCGCCGCCGCCGACCTGTGGCTGTTCGTCACCACCGCGGCCCGCTACGCCGACGCCGTCCCCTGGGAACTGCTGCGCACCGCGCGGCTGCGCGGCACCGTGATCGCCCTCGTCCTCGACCGGGTGCCACCGGAGGCAAGTGACGAGGTGGCCGACCACCTGTCCGAGATGCTCGCCGCCCACGACCTCGCGGCGGCACCGCTGTTCGTGCTGCCGGAGACCGACGTCGACGGCCAGGGCCTGCTGCCGTACCAGGTCACCGAGCCGTTGCGGGACTGGTTCCAGCAGCTCGCCGGCGACGCCGCCGCCCGCGCCGCGGTGGTCCGGCAGACCCTCGACGGCGCCCTCGCCGCCCTCGCCCCGGCGGTCGCCACGCTGGCCGGTGCCGCCGACGACCAGGCGGCCGCCGCCGGGGTCCTCGACGAACGGGTACGCACCTCCTACCGCGCCGCCCGGCGCACCTTCGAGGAAGGTCTCCAGGACGGCCGGCTGCTCCGCGGCGAGGTACTCGCCCGCTGGCAGGAGTACATCGGCACCGGCGAGTTCTTCCGCACCCTGGAGGCGCGCGTCGGGCGGGTCCGGGACCGGCTGGTCGCCGCGCTGACCGGACGCCCCGCCCCGGCGACCCAACTGCAGACCGCGATCGAGTCGCAGCTGGTGACCCTCGTACGCGGGGTGGCGGCCGACGCCGCCGAGCACGCGTACGGCGGCTGGCAGTCGCACCCGGCCGGGGCGGCGCTGCTCGAACCCGAACTGGGACGCCCCACGGCCGATCTGCCGCAGCGCGCCGAGCGGCTGATCCGCGACTGGCAGCGCGGCGTGCTCGAACTGGTCCGCGCCGAGGGCGGCGACAAGCGCTTCGTCGCCCGCAGCGCGGCGTACGCGGTCAACGCCACCGGGCTCGCCGTCATGATCGCCGTGTTCGCGTCGACCGCCTTCATCCCGACCGGGCTGGAGGTGGCCGCCGGCGCCGGCACCACCGTCGCCGCCCAGAAGGTGCTCGAGGCGATCTTCGGCGACCAGGCCGTCCGCAACATGGCCAGCCGGTCCCGTGAGGACCTTCTGGAGCGGCTGGAGAAGCTGCTCGACGAGGAGGCGGCCCGCTACCTCGTCCGGATCCGCGCGGTCGGCCCCGACCCCGGCGAGGAACTGCGCCGGGCGGCGGCCGACGTCGAGGCCGCCCGCACCGCCGCCGGCCTGACCGCCGACGCACCGTTCACGCTGCCCGGGGCCGCCCGGTGAGCGCAGCGACGGGCCGGTCGGTCGGCGACCTCGTCGGAAAGGTACGGGACCGGCTCCGCGGTGACCGGCGGGTCGACCCCGACGCCCTGCTGGCCCGGGTCGGTGCGGTCGAACGGTTCGTCCGGGCCACCACCGACCACGTGCCCGAGGACCGGCTCGGCGCCGCCCACACCCTGATCGAACGCGCCGGGGCCCGGCTTGCGCTGTCCCGCGACCACACGGTGGTGGCTTTGGCCGGCGCGACCGGCAGCGGCAAGTCCAGCCTCTTCAACGCCCTGGCCCGGCTCGACCTGTCGCCGGTCGGCGTACGCCGGCCGACCACCGGCGTCGCGCACGCCTGCGTCTGGGGTCCGCTCGACGGCGCCAACCGGCTGCTGGACTGGATCGGGGTGCTGCCCCGCCACCGGTTCGTCCGGGAGAGCGCGCTCGACGGCGACGACGAGGCCGCCCTGCACGGCCTGATCCTGCTCGACCTGCCCGACTTCGACTCCGTCGAACGGGCGCACCGGCTGGAGGTCGAACGCCTGCTCGGCCTGGTCGACCTGGTGATCTGGGTCGTCGACCCGCAGAAGTACGCCGACCGGGTGGTGCACACCGGCTACCTGCGCGGCTTCCAGCAGCACCGCGACGTCACCCTCGTGGTGCTCAACCAGGCCGACCGGCTGCCCGCGGCGGACCTACCCGTGGTCCTCGACGACCTGCGCCGGCTCCTCGACGCCGACGGCCTCGACGGGGTGCCGGTCCTCGCCACGTCGGCGGTCGACCCGGCGGCGATGACCGAACTGCGCGGAATCCTGGAGAGCACCGTCGCCGAGCGGCAGGCCGCCCTGCGCCGGCTCGCCGGTGACGTCGACGCGGTGACCGCCGGGCTGGCCGACCTGATCGGTCCGCCCGCCGCCGAGGACGACGTCGACCGTACGACGATCCGGGAACTGACCGACGCGCTCGCGGCGACGGCCGGCGTGCCGGCGGTCGCCGAGGCCACCGAGCGGGCGTACCGGCACCGGGCCGCCGCCTCGACCGGCTGGCCGATCGTCCGGGGCTGGCGCCGGCTACGGCCCGACCCGTTGCGCCGCCTGCACCTGCCCGGCCCCGACGCGCCGAAGACGGCCGACGACGAGGCCGCACCGACCCCGCTGACCTCGGTGCCCGACCCCACGGCCGCGCAGCGGTCCGCGGTCGGGCTCGCCGTGCGTGCCGTCGCCGCGAAGTCCAGCGCGGCCCTTCCGGCGCCGTGGCCGGCGGCGGTCACCGTTGCCGCCCGGTCCCGGCTCGGCGACCTGCCCGACGCGCTCGACCGGGCGGTGGCCGGCACCGACCTCGGCGTCGGCGGTCGCCCGGTGTGGTGGCGGATCGTCGGCGGGCTCCAGTGGCTGGTCACCCTCGCCGCCGTCGCCGGCCTCGGCTGGCTCCTGCTGGGCTACGCGGTACGCGCCCTGCAACTGCCCGCCCTCGAATACCCGATGATCGGCGCGGTGCCGCTGCCGACCGCACTGCTGCTCGGCGGGTTACTGCTCGGGCTGCTCCTCGCGCTGGCCGTCCGGCCGCTGACCTCGTTCGCCGCCCGGCGGGCCCGGGCCAGGGCGGAAAACCGGCTGCGGGCCGCCGTGGCCGAGGTCGGCCGGGAGCACGTGGTCGCGCCGGTCCGGTCGGTGCTCCAGGCGTACGCCCAGGCCCGGGAGGCGCTGGCCGCCGCGACGCCGCCGCGCTGACCCCCGTACGGGGGACATCGACGGTCCGCCGAGCCGTCGCTCCTGATACCCGGCGGGCGTCCGCGGGCGTAGGGTCGATCCATGGCCACGCCCAAGACCCCCTACGACGCGGTGCTCGCCGCGGCCCGCGACGTGACCAAGCTCGACTGCGCCCTCGACGCCGAGATGCTCGGCACGGCACTGCTCGGCAGCGTCTACGCGGTCGCCGAGGAAGATCGGGCCACCGCGATCCGCGACTTCGTCACCGGATTCCTCGCAGCCACCTCCCGCCGCCGGACCGCCGCGGCCACCACCATCCGCAACGTCTTCGCCACCCTGGTGCCCGACGCCGCCGGCGCGGCGGCGGTCAAGCCGGGCACGCAGGCGCCGTCGTGGTCGCCGCACCTCGGCAAGGTACGGCTCACCGGCAGCTACGCCTACGGCGACGTGTACGGCGACCAGACGTCCTACCTGGCCACCTTCGCCTACGACGACGCCGAGGCGGGCGGCCCGGAGCACGCCGTCGTCGCCCTCGTCGACCACAACATCGGGATCACCAAGGACGTGTTCGTCGGCGGCCCGGCGGAACGGATCCTCGGCCAGGTACGGCAGATGTGTGCCGACGACGAGTTGACCTGGTTCCGCGACGAGGATCCGCGCCGGCTGCGCGGCGAGGTCGCCCGGCACCTGGTGATCACCGACGAGCTGGGCAACCTGCCCGAGGAGGGCTCGCTGGCCACCGACCGGGCACTGGTCGGCGCCCGGCTGGCGCTGCTGCCCACGCCCGCGCTCGCGGCGGTCGAGGAGATTCCGGAGATGTCCGCCGACGAGCGCACCACGCTCGTACGCGACTTCCTGAACTCGCCCGAGGCGGCCCGCTTCGGGCTGCACGAGGTGCCCGAGGCCGACCTGCCGTCCCTGCACTTCTGCATCAGCCTGGTGCTCGACCACGGTGCGTCGTTCCCCGACGCCGACCCGATGCGGTGGAGCCCGGCGGTCGCCGGCCTCTTCCTACTCGACTGGGTGCACCGGCGGGCCGTGCTCGACATGGACGACGCGGCGATGCTGCCCCGGGTGGTGCGTGGCTGGGCGGCGTACGCGACCCGGCGGCGGGCCCTGCCGGCGCAGGCGGCGGCGCAGACCGACACCGCGATCGACGACATGATTCCGGAGTTCGTCCGGCTCTACACCACCGGCGAGCGGCGCAGCCCGGCCACCGCCGCGGTCGCGCAGCTGATGGCCGAAGGCATCGATCCCGACGACCCGGACGCCCTCGACGCCTGGATCGAGGCGAACCGGCAGCGGCTCGGCGGCGACGAACCGGCCTGACCGGTCCGGCAGCCGCCCGGCTGCCGGACCGGCTCGGGTCAGCCGACGCAGAACTCGTTGCCCTCCGGGTCGGCGAGGGTGATCCAGGTGTTCGGCCCCTGCCGGCCGTCCCACAGCCGGCGGGCACCGAGTTGGATCAGCCGCTCCACGACCTCCTCCCGGCGGTCCGGGCCGGGGCGCAGGTCGAGGTGCACCCGGTTCTTCGCGGTCTTGGCCTCGGGAACGGTCTGGAAGAGGAGCCGGCCGCCACGGCCGATCCCGGTCTTTTCGTCGACGGGCGCTGCGGGGTCGCGGATGGCGGCGGCACCACGCCAGCTCAGCACCCCATCGACGGTGGTGGTGTCGGCGTCGGTGACCATGCCGGCGTCGAGCAGTCCACGGATCATGTCGGAGTTGTCCTCCACCACGTATTCGAGCGCCTCGGCCCAGAAGGCGGCCAGCCGGTGCGGATCCTCGGCGTCGAAGGAGATCTGGTAGCCCACAGTCATACCCGGACGCTATCGGGCACGCCCGACACATTCCCGGACCTGCCGCTGACCGTCCCGTTGATCAAGGGGATGTATCACCCGAACCGGCACAGCGATCACGCAACTACTCCTTGATCGACGCGCCAGCCGGCACGCGACCCCGCGCCTCAGGACGGTACGACCAGACGGAGGCGGCGGTCGGCCGTGCCCACGGTCACCCGCTGGCCCCAGGCCATCGTCAGGTGGTCGGTCTCGACGCCGTCGGCGAAGACGACCAGGCGTTCCCCCTCGGCGGTCAGCTCGATCGACTCGCCGGCCGCGAGCCGGCCGCCGGTCAGTGCGACCCCGGTCGCCGGCGACGGCCACGCCTCCCGCACGAACCAGCACAGCGCCTCGTCCACCGGGCCGGGCAGCGCCGGCGCTTCCGGCCGGTCCCGGACGATCGAGGCACACCAGCCGGTCGCCCCGGTGCCGGTGCCGACCACCACCCCCGACGACGACTGCCGCTCCCGCCGGCCGCCGGGGACGCCGACGACGTACCGGGCGGACTGGTGCGACGGATGCCCGACGTACACCTCGTTGAGACCGACCAGGTCCTGGCCGTCGTCGAGGACGGCCCGGACCATGGTCCGGTCCTGCACGGCGACGCGGCCGGCGACGACCGCCGGCAACAGCCGGGCCACTTCGGCCGGGGCGAACCGCACGAGTACGCCGGCATTGCGGCCCGGCTCCGGGTCGACGCCGACGACCGGCTGCCGGTCGAGGTACTTGGCGACATTGGCGACCAGTCCGTCCTGGCCGACCGCGACCACGACGTCCCCCGGCGCGAAGAGGAACCGGGCCAGGTCGTCGCGGTCGACGTGACCGCGCCGCCAGTCGGCCGGGACGGCGGCGCCGACCGTGGTCAGCGCCGCCTGGAGCGCGTCGTGCCGGCCCGCGACCTCGGCCAGGTCCCGCCCCCGCTGCCGCAGGTAGAAGCCGGCCGCCGCCCGGGTGCCGTGCCGGACCAGCAGCTCGTCCAGTTCGCTGCGCCGGCTGACCACGACCACCCGGGGGGCGAGCGTGCCGCTCACCGGTCCACCCCGTCCCGGGCTGGGCAGCCGGTCACCCTCATCGTGGGCCGCCGAGGCGGGCGAGCAGGTCGGTGAGCATGTCCGGGGTCACCGTGAGCTGGCCGATCGCCGGCAACTGGCCGGCGAGTTCCTTCACCGCGAGGGCCTGGAGCACACCGGGCGGCAGGTCGGCGTACGCGGCCAGCTTCGCCGACTCGGCCTCGGCCTCGGCGAGCCCGACCGCCCGTACGCCGTCCGCCCGGGCGCCGGCGAGGGTGCGTTCCTTGTCGGCCTCGGCGGCGGCGAGCACCCGGGCCCGCTCGGCGGCGGCGGTGTTGGCGACCTTCTCCCGCTCGGCCTTGCCCTGCGCGGCGGCGAGTTCGGCGTCGGCAGCCAACTCGATCTTGCGACGGTCGTTGGCGCCCCGCTGCTCGACGAGCTGCTGCTCCCGGCGGGCCAACTCGATCTTGTTCTGCATCTCGTTCTCGGCGATGGCCCGCTCCTGCTCGACCGCCTGCGCCCGCCGGGCGTACGTGGCCCGGTCCGACTCGACCTGCACCGCCTCGCGGGTCGGGGTCTGCAGGGCACGTTCCATCTCCGGCTCGGGCCGGACCGCGACGACCCGGGCGCTGACCACGGTCACCCCGATGTCGGCGAGCCGGGGTTCGGCGCGCAGGGCGGCCGAGACCGCCTCGCGGACCGGGGCGATGTTGGTCAGCGCCTCGGCGAGCGGCACCCGGGCGAGCAGGTCGAGCGCGGGCTGCTGGGCGAGTTCGGCGAGCAGGGTGGCGACCTGGTCGAGCGGTCGCGCCCGCGCGGTCCCGTTGCGCGGGTCGACCGAGAAGTCGAGCCGGCTGGCGGCCACCGCCGGGTCGGCGACCCGGTACGTGACGGTCGCCTGCACGGTCACGTCGGCGAAGTCGCCGGTCCGGGCGTGGAAGAGCAGGGGCAGTTCGCGGTCGTCGATCGGCACCTCGCTGAGCACCGACACGAGCGGGCGGTACCAGTAGGACTGGCCGACGCCCTCGTGCCGGATCTTGCCGTTGACGAGGTGCCGGACCCAGGAGGTGGGGGCGCCACGCAGGTGACGCAGGAACAGGCGGCTGGTCACGTCGGCCATCTCGAACCTCTTTTCGTCGTACTGACGATAATCTTGATGATAGGTTCTCGTCAAGGTGGTGATAAATCACATGAGCGAGTACCCGCCGTTCGCCGTGACCGTCGACCTCGTCGTCCTGACCATCCGTGCCGACGGACTGGCCGTGCTGCTGATCCGGCGCGGCGTGCCGCCGTACGAGGACGCACCGGCCCTGCCCGGCGGCTTCGTACGCGTCGACGAGGACCTGCCCCGGGCCGCCGAACGCGAACTCGCCGAGGAGACCGGGCTGACCGGCGCGGCCGCCCACCTGGAGCAGCTCGGCACGTACGGCACCCCGGACCGCGACCCGCGCGGCCGGGTCGTCACCGTCGCCTACCTGGCCCTGCTACCCGACCTGCCCGCCCCGGTCGCCGGCACCGACGCCGCGGGAGCGGAATGGCTGCCGGTGGCCCGCGCCCACAACCTCGCCTTCGACCACGACCGGATCCTCGCCGACGGCCTCGAACGGGCCCGCGCCAAACTCGAATACACCCCGCTCGCCACGGCCTTCTGCCCGCCCGAGTTCACCGTGGCGCAACTGCGGACGGTCTACGAAACGGTCTGGGAGACCCGCCTCGACCCGCGCAACTTCCACCGCAAGGTCACCGGCACGCCCGGATTCCTCGTGCCGGCCGGCCGGGCGACGGAGGGCGAACGTGGCCGGCCCGCCCAGGTCTTCCGCCGCGGCCCGGCAACCGCTCTGCATCCCCCGATGCTCCGCCCCACCCCGGACCGCTGACCGCGCCGACCGCTCAGCTCACCGGAGGAATCCCACCGGTCCCGGTCCAGGACGGCTGGCCTCCCGGTGTGGGCTGCGGCCAGGGCGCGGCGGCCGTCGGGGCGTACCCGGGTGGGGTGGGTGCGGGCGGCTCGTCGGACTCGGGGCCGGCCAACGCCTCCAGGCCGCGACCGATGCCGATGCCGCCCAGGACCGCCAGCGCCGGCACCACGCCGTACGCGATCCACCGCGGCGCGCCCTCCAGCGTGAGATAGAAGTTGATCGCGACGAGGAGGACGACCGCGAGGGCGGTGCCGGCTACCCCGCCGCGCCGGCCGAAAACGCTGACGCCGCCGAGCAGCACCGCACCCACGACCAGGGCGAGCTGGCTCAGGTCGACGAGACCGGTGACGACCCGGAGCTGGTTGGCGGCCACGATCCCGGCGAGGGCGGCGAGGACGCTCGATCCGGTGAAGCCGACGACGGCACCGAGCAGGCGGGTCAGTCGCCAGCCGGGCACCGGATCGCCGGGGAACCGGTTGGCCGCGAGCAGGGTACGCACCTTCGGCACCAGCCAGAGCAGGCCGCCGCCGATCGAGATGACGAGGAACAGCACCGCCCAGAGGATCGTCGTACCGGTGCCGGGCAGTCCGCCGGCGGGGATCGCGAGCGACCTTCCGTCGATCATGGCCAGAGCGATCGCCTGCACGAAGATCAGCCCGCCGAGCGAGACCGCCCACCCGGGTGCGGTGGTCAGGCCGGCGACCAGGCCGAGAAAGGCACCGGAGACGAGCAGCACGAGTACGGCGACCAGCCCGGCGGGGACCGCCGCCCACCCGCTGTCGGCCACCAGTTTCGCGTAGACCACCCCGGCCAGGGTGGCCTGGCCGACGACCGCCAGGTTAGGGGTGGCCGTCCGCAGCGAGAGGGCGAAGCCGGACGCGAGCAGCCCCAGCGTCGCGACGCCGTACCAGTAGTTGCCGCCGCGCAGCAGCGGCACCTGGAGGGCGATGACGCCGACGGCGATGACCGTGACGAGCAGCAGTACGGCCTCCCAGCCGACCGCGAAGATGGCGTACGGCGGACGTCGTCGGGTGGCCGGGGCCATCGGGGGGATGCTCATGGTCCCTCCTGCACGCGGGGCTGGCGGACGGCGATCGGATCGACGCTAACCAACCGGTGCAAGCCCTGAACCGCGGGTCAGCGCCCGCCCGGCCAGGTGGCGGGCCGTCCGGCCGGCGCCCAGGAGGTCGCCCCCGATCCGGTACGGGACGACCGGCGGCCGGCCTCGTCGCGACTGCCGGTGGGCCGGTGGCCGGGGGTACGGGCCTCGGTGTCCCGCGACCCGGTGGTGCGGGCCGGCGCCGGCCGCCGGCCCGGCCCGCCGGACGAACCGGACGACGCCGTCGGCGTGGGTCGGGTCGTCGGCCGCCCGGTCCGCGTCGGCCCGACCGTCGGCGACGGGGTCGGGCTCGGCGTACCGGTCGGGTCGGGACTCGCGGTGGGCGTCGGGCTCGGGCACCCGGTCGGTGCCACCGACGGCGTGGGACCGGGCGTGGTGGGGCGGGTCGTCGGACGCGTCGTCGGCCGGGGCACCGTCGGCCGGGGGAAGAAGCTGGTCTTCTCCGGTGTCGGGCGGGGCCGGACCCGCTCGGACGCCGTACGGCGGGGCTTCGCCTTGCCCGTGCGGTGCGGGCCGGACGCCCGGTGACGGCTGGTCGGGGCGACCGGGTCGCCGACCCCGACCAGCGGCGGCCGGCCCGGGTCGAGGGTGGGGGTCGGCAGCGGTACGACCACGACCGGGCCGACGGACGGGTGGCCGAGGAACGGGCCGCCACCGGGCTGCGCGGTCCCCCCGACGGTGGTGGGGCCGGCGCCGAGCGCGGCGATGATCGGGAGCGAGGCCATCACACCGAGCGAGGCGACGATGAGCACGTAGCGGCGGGTCGGACCGGAGAGTCCTTCGGCCCGGTGCGCGCCCCGCAGCCATCGGTGGTTTCCGGGTATCCCGTCGAGGCGACGGTGGTGCGGTGGCACGGGCGGCGGTTCGTCATGGTGGTCCGGCACGGCCGAACTCCTCGTCCGTAGGCGACATCCACCGAGCGGGCGAGGGAGGTCGCCCGGGACGGCCTTGCCAAGCAGAGTGACGAAGTCACGCACTGTCCGCCAGCCCTGCACGGTGTGTCAACGTGCCAAGTTCCGGGTCGGTTACCTACTCACGGCGGGAAATGTGTGCATCTCCCCCGAACAGGCCCGGATAGTCAAGGTCATCGAGGCCGTACTGTAATCACGCTCACCTTCTCTGCGAATATGGACCCGACGGCAACGCGGCCGTGGCCTCCCGCACACCAGCGGTGGGCGCGGCCCGGTGTCGGCACTCCCGGGCCGGGTTCTGGCGAACCCGGCCCACGCCGCGCGGCAACCCCCACCGGGGCTAGGCGCGGCACGAGAGTCTGTTCCGGCACAAGTCGGCAGGCGCCACGGCTGCGCGGTCGGGTCACCCCCGTTGCCGACGCACTTATGACAGGGAGAGACCGATGGCGAAGGGCGAACGCGGGACCACCACCCGCGGGACCACCACCCGCGGCAGACAGACCGCTTCCCGGCGGTCCGGTTCTACGGCTGCTCGGCCGGATCCTGAGCTGATCCAGTTGCTCACCCCCGAGGGGGAACGGATCGAGTCGGTGACCGGCCCGGACGGGGTCGAATACACGGTCGACTTCACCGACGCCGAATACCGCGACATCTATCGGGACCTGGTCGTCGTACGCAAGCTCGACGCCGAGGCCACGGCGCTGCAGCGCCAGGGCGAACTGGGCCTGTGGGCGAGCCTGCTGGGGCAGGAGGCCGCACAGGTCGGCTCGGGGCGGGCGCTGCGCCCGCAGGACATGGCCTTCCCGACCTACCGCGAGCACGGCGTGCTCTACTGCCGCGGCATCGACCCGATCATGCCGCTGGGCCTGTTCCGCGGGGTCGACCAGGGCGGCTGGGACCCCAACGAGTTCAAGTTCAACATGTACACGATCGTGATCGGCGCCCAGACGCTGCACGCCACCGGCTACGCGATGGGCGTGACGATGGACGGCAAGACCGGCGGCGACGACGGCGAGGCGGTCATCGCGTACTTCGGCGACGGCGCCAGCTCGCAGGGCGACGTCAACGAGGCGTTCGTCTGGGCCAGCGTGTTCAACGCCCCGCTGGTCTTCTTCTGCCAGAACAACCAGTACGCGATCTCGCAGCCGCTGGAACGGCAGACCCGTATCCCGCTCTACAAGCGGGCCTCCGGCTTCGGGTTCCCCGGCATCCGGGTCGACGGCAACGACGTCCTGGCCAGCTATGCGGTGACCCGGGCGGCGCTCGACAACGCCCGGCACGGACAGGGTCCGACCCTGATCGAGGCATACACCTACCGGATGGGTGCCCACACCACCTCCGACGACCCGACCCGCTACCGGATCGCCAGCGAGGTCGAGGCGTGGCAGGCCAAGGACCCGATCGCCCGGGTACGCGCGTTCCTGGAGCGCCAGCAGATCGCCGACGCCGACTTCTTCGCCGAGGTCGACGAGGCGGCCCGGCGCGAGGCGGTGCACCTGCGCGAACGGGTGCTCTCGATGCCCGATCCACAGCCGCTGTCGCTCTTCGACCACGTCTATCCGGGCGGTTCCCCGGAACTGGACGAGCAGCGTGCGGAGTTCGGCCGTTACCTGGAGTCGTTCGAGGGGAGTGTGCACTGATGGCCACCGAGACCCTCAGCATGGGCAAGGCACTCAACGCCGGCCTGCGGCGAGCCCTGGACGACGACCCCAAGGTCATCATCATGGGCGAGGACGTCGGCAAGCTCGGCGGCGTCTTCCGGATCACCGACGGGTTGCAGAAGGACTTCGGCGGCGACCGGGTCATCGACACCCCGCTCGCCGAGTCCGGCATCATCGGCACCGCCGTCGGCCTGGCGATCCGCGGCTACCGGCCGGTGTGCGAGATCCAGTTCGACGGCTTCGTCTACCCCGCGTACGACCAGATCGTGTCGCAGGTCGCGAAGATGCACTACCGGTCGCGGGGCAAGCTCTCCCTGCCGATCGTCATCCGGATCCCGTTCGGTGGCGGCATCGGCGCGGTCGAGCACCACTCCGAGTCCCCGGAGGCATACTTCGCCCACACCGCCGGCCTGAAGGTCGTCTCCTGCTCGTCACCGCAGGACGCATACACGATGATCCGCCAGTCGATCGCCTCCGACGACCCGATCGTCTTCCTGGAGCCGAAGCGGCGCTACTGGGAGAAGGGACCGGTCGACACCGAGGCGGACCATCCGCTGCACGCCTCCCGGGTGGTGCGACCCGGCACCGACGCCACGATCCTGGCGTACGGGCCGATGGTGCGTACCGCGCTCGACGCCGCCTCGGCGGCCGCCGAGGACGGTCGCGACCTGGAGGTCGTCGACCTGCGTACGCTGTCGCCGCTCGACCTGGCCCCGGTCTACGACTCGGTACGGCGCACCGGCCGCTGCGTGGTGGTGCACGAGGCGCCGTCCAACGTCGGCCTCGGTGCGGAGATCGCCGCCCGGGTCACCGAGAAGTGCTTCTACTCCCTGGAGGCGCCGGTGCTGCGGGTGGCCGGTTTCGACACCCCCTACCCGGCGAGCCGGGTGGAGGAGGACTACCTGCCCGACCTGGACCGGGTGCTCGACGCCGTCGACCGCGCCTTCGGCTGGTGACCGCGATGACCAGGGTCAAGGAGTTCAACCTGCCCGACCTGGGCGAGGGGCTGACCGAGGGCGAGATCCTCAAGTGGCTGGTCGCGGTCGGCGACACGATCGAGCTGAACCAGCCGATCGTCGAGGTCGAGACGGCGAAGGCGGCCGTCGAGATCCCGGCCAAGTGGGCCGGCCAGGTGCGGGCGATCTTCCACGGCGAGGGCACCGTGGTCGAGGTCGGCACGCCGATCATCTCGATCGACACCGACCCGGGTGCCGGCGAGTTGCCGCCCGACGGGCTGCCGGCGCCGTCCGCCGCCTCGCTCGCGGCGGTGCAGGTGGCACCGGCCGAGGGCATGGTGGAGCCGGGGATGACCGGCGGCCACGGGCCGGGTGAGCGCACCGCCGTCCTGGTCGGCTACGGGCCACGTACGTCGGCGGCCAAGCGGCGCCCGCGCAAGGCGACGGAGGCCCCGGCGGCGAAGGCGGCCCCGGGCGCCGCCCCGACCATGCCGACGATGCCCGCGATGCCTGCCATGCCGACGATGCCGACCGCACCGCCGGCGCCGAACGGGGCGTCGGCCCCGGCGCCGGCCCGCGCCCCCGGCGCGCTCGCCAAGCCGCCGGTACGCAAGCTGGCCCGTGATCTCGGGGTCGACCTGGCCACGCTGACCGGGACCGGGCCGCAGGGCTCGATCACTCGGGACGACGTACACCTGGCGGCGGCCGGGGCGGCGGAGGCTCCGGCCACGGCCGTCGGGGCGGCGCCGTCGTTCGGGCCGGACCGCGAACAGCGGATCCCGGTCAAGGGCGTGCGGAAGATCACAGCGGCCAACATGGTCGCGTCGGCGTTCACCGCGCCGCACGTCACGCTCTTCCACACCGTCGACATGACCCGCTCGATCAAGGCACTGGACCGGCTGCGGGCCCTGCCGCAGTGGCGGGACACCCGGGTCTCGCCACTGCTCCTGGTGGCCAAGGCGGTCCTGCTCGCCACCGCCCGGCACCCGATGGTCAACTCGACCTGGGCGGGCGACGAGATCGTGGTCAAGGAATACGTCAACCTCGGCATCGCGGCGGCCACCGACCGTGGCCTGATCGTGCCCAACATCAAGGACGCCGGGCGGCTGACCCTGCACGAGCTGGCCGAGGCGATGACCGGGCTGGTTCGGACCGCCAAGGCGGGAAAGACCAGCCCGGCGGACATGACCGGGGGCACCTTCACGATCACGAACGTGGGGGTGTTCGGGGTGGATACCGGCACCCCGATCCTGCCTCCGGGTGAATCCGCCATCCTGGCCTTCGGCGCGGTGCGGGAGACGCCGTGGATGCACAAGGGCAAGATCCGGCCGCGGCAGGTCACCACCCTCGGCCTGTCGTTCGACCACCGGATCATCGACGGGGAACTGGGCGCGTTGTTCATTCGTGACGTGGGCGCGTTCCTGGCCGATCCCGAGGCGACCCTGCTGGCCTGGACCTGACGGTCCGACCTGTCCGGCGACACGGTCGGCGTACTTCCGGAAGTGACCGGGAGCACGCCGGCCGTGTCGCTTTGACGACTGGAAAGTTAACCAGGAGCATCCTGACACCTTCGATTCTTAGGCAGGTGTCGCACCTCACCTAATAATCGATGGCCACGCGCCCCGCGATGCGCTTCAATGGACTCATCGACGGGCTGACAACCGAATAGCCAGGGGAGAGCTGAAATGTCCATGATCGAACGCTTCCGCAGCCGCCGCGACGCCAACCGCCGCGCACGGGCCATCGAGCACGCGCTGCGGTCCGCCAATTCGCCGGCCGTCCGCAAGGAGATCCTCGCGATCGCCCAGCGTTACTACGGCTGACCACACACTTTTCTCGTCGTCTGACGAAACCCGTGCCCCGTCCGGACCGCCCGGACGGGGCATCGTTGTATCCGGGTGCCCGGACACCGCCATTCCTCACCGCCGCAGCGCCCGGTACGGTTGGGCACGGCCGTCGTTCCGGCCACGAGGTGCCCGGGCACTATCGACCCGGGTCTACCCGTGCGGCTGGTGACGGTCAGGTGCTCCCGGCAGCACCGGTCCCGACCGGCTACCGTGCGGGGAGCTTGCACGGCCGATCCCACCGAGTCACCGCCGACCCTGCGGGTGACCCGTGTGGGGCCGGCACGGCCGACATGTGATGGAGGAGGCGCACATGACGTCCGAGGGTCAGCAGCACCCCGGTCGTGAGCCGCAGGAGGCTGCGCCGGGCACCGGTCACGGAGCACGTACGGACGAGCAGTCGACCGGCTACCCCGGCGAGCGCCAGTCAGCGCCGGGCAACAGTTGGGCCACGTTCGCCCCCGGCGTACGGCCGGAGCAGTCCGCCCCCTGGGCGCCGCCCGCCGCCCCACCCGTACCCGGCACCCCGCACACCGGCGCCGAACAGGCGCCTCCCGCCGCCGGCTACCGCGGCGAGTGGAGCGACCGGCCGACGACGTACCCGCCGCCCGGCGCGACCCCCGGAGCGCCACCCGCACACATCCCGCCGGGACCGCGCTCCGCGCATCCCGAGCCCGAGCCGTGGACGCCGGAGGAGGCGTGGGGCACCGGTTCCCGGGGTGCACCCGGCCGGCCGGCCGAGCAGTCGCCCCACCAGCGTCCGCTCGACGAGCCGCCCGCCGGCACCCCGTTCGCCCCGGCCCCCGAGCCGGCCACCCGGACGTGGGCCGCGCAGGAGCAGCCGCCCGCCGAGTGGGACACCGGCCAGCGCGAGCCGGGCCGCTTCGAGGCCGTCCGGGCCGCCTGGCGCGAGGACGCCCGCGAGCAGGACCCCCGCGCCGGCGGCGAGCCGGGCCAGCCCGCCTCGGCGTGGGCGCCGGCCGAGCCGGACCGGCAGCCGTGGCCGGCACCGGAGTCCGGCTCACCCTGGCCGCCCCCCGGATCGGTCCGGCCGCAGTCCGCTCCCCCGCAGTCCGCCCAGCCGCAGGTCGCCTGGCACCAGCCGGCGCCGGCCGAGACGGCCCGCGATCTTCCACCGTCCGGTCAGTTCCCCCCAGCCGGGCAGGTTCCCCCGCTCGGCCAGGTTCCCCCGGCCGGGCCGGTTTCCGGTGCCCCGATGCCACCGGCCACCGGGGCCGGCCAGCACGCCCAACCACTCGGCCGCCCGGAGTCCGGCGGCTACCCGGCGCCGTCCGCCGGGTCGGACCGGTTCTCCCAGCCCCTGGAGTCCGGCGACGGCTGGCAGTCCGCGCCGGCCGCGAACGGTGGCTGGCAGCCTCCGCCGGCCGCCGGCCCGGATCCCGGCTGGCAGCCACCGCCCCCGGCCCCGGCCGAAAGTGCCTGGCAACCGCAGTCCGCGCCGACGAGCGGCGCCGGCTGGCGGCCCGCCGAGCCGGAGCCGGTCGGGCCCGACGCCCCCGCGCAGCGCGACCCCGGCTTCCAGCCGGGCGGTCCGGTGCCCGGCTTCGCCCCGTCCGGCGTGATGCCGCTGCCGCCACAGGAGGTCCGGGTTCCCGGCGCCACGCTGGCCGCGTCGCCGCCCGCCGACTTCGAATCCCCGTCGGCGTACGGTCAGCCGCCCGTCTACGGTCAGCCGCCCGGCTACGACCAGCCGTCGCCGTACGGGCAGCCGCCCCCGGCGGCCCAGCCCGGTCCGGGCGAGCCCGCCGAGGACCCGTCGGTCGTCGCCCCGGTGCCGCATCCGCGCGGCGCCATCGACAACCCGCCGTCCGGCCGCGTGTCGGTGCCCCAGCCGGTCGCCGAGGAGACGCCGGCCGACGAACCGGCGCAGCCGGGCCGGGCCGTGTCGGCGAGTGCGTCGGTGCCGATGTCGAGCCTGGTCACGCCGCCGGACCACGGCGTCACGCCCGGCCCGGCCCGGCCGTCGACGCCGCGTGTCTACGGTCGGCCGGTCAGCGCCGATCCCGTCGAGGAGGAGCCGGCTCCGTCCGCCGGCACGCCGTTCGGCACCCCGGCGGGTGCCGCCACGGACGACGACCCGGGCCAGGGCGACGGCGGTGCCCCCGCCGGTGCCCCGTGGCCCGGCCCCAACCAGGCCTGGTCCGACGAACCACGCTGGCCCGGCACGCCGCCGGCCCGGGAGCACGCGAACGGCTTCTCCCACCACGGTCCGGCCGCCAGCGCCGGATCGGCCCGGGTCACGCCGCCCCCGTCGGCCCAGCCCGACCCGTACGCCGAACCGACCGGGCAGTTCCGGGGGACGAACGGGGCGCCGTACGGCGATCTGATCGGCTCCGGCCCGGACGGCGGCCAGCACGACGGTCCCGGTGGCCAGCCCGGTCCCTTCGGCGGCCCGGCCAACCAGTTCCCGTCCGGATTCGCGGGAGCGGCCTCGGCGCCGCTCGCGCACCCGGGCGCCCCGACCGAGACGCCCGGCAACGGTTTCCCCGCCAGCCCGGTCTCGGGCGGCCCGGTGTCCGGGGGTCCGGTGTCTGGCGGCCCGATGTCCGGCGGCCCGGTGTCCGGTGCGCCCGCCTCGGGCGGCCCCGGTGGCTTCGGCGCACCCGACCCGTACGGGCAGCCGTTCGGCGGCGGCTACGGCCAGCCGGCCGGTCCGCACGGCCACCAACCGGGCGGCCTCGACCAGCCGGCCGGACCTTACGGCCAGCCGCTCGCGGCAGCCGGGCAGCCCGGCCCGGGGGCACCGCAGGACTGGCAGGAGCAGGACCGCTTCAACTCGTTCCGGCCGGACGCCGGCGCCGAGGCGAAGCCGCAGCAGCCCGCGGCCGAACCGGCCGCCGAGCCCGTGCCGCAGGTACGCAACGGACGGGTGCTGATCGCCGTACTCGCCGCCGCCGTGCTGCTGGTCGCGATCCCGCTGGGCCTCGTCTGGTTGCTCAAGCCCAGCGACGAGGCGTTCAACCCCAACGTCGGCGACTGCGTCGTGCAGTCCGGCGACCGGCCGACGTCGGCGAACTGCGGTGACGACGGTGCCTTCAAGGTGGTGTCGAAGGTCGGCACCCTCCAGGAGTGCGCCAACCAGCAGCAGTGGATCGACGTACCGGCGGCCGGTGACCAGGGGCAGCAGGTGCTGTGTCTGGAGCCGGCGACCAGCGGGTAGCCGCCGAGCCCGGAACCCGGTTGGGGCAGGATCGTCGGTATGACGAAGGCACGCACCGACCGGGTCCGGGCTCCACAGCTGCGGGGTCGGGGATGGCTCAACACGGGTGGGCGCGAGCTCACCCTCGCCGACCTGCGCGGCAAGATCGTAATCCTCGACTTCTGGACCTTCTGCTGCATCAACTGCCTGCACGTACTCGACGAGCTGCGGCCGCTCGAGGACAAGTACGGCGACGTGCTCGTGGTCGTCGGCGTCCACTCCCCGAAGTTCGAGCACGAGCGTGACCCGGTGGCGCTGGCCGCGGCGGTCGAACGGTACGGGGTCGCGCACCCGGTGCTCGACGACCCGGACCTGGACATGTGGCAGCAGTACGCGGCCAAGGCATGGCCGACCCTGTCGGTCGTCGACCCGGAGGGTTACGTCGTCGCCTCGATGGCCGGCGAGGGGCATGCCGAAGGGCTGACCCGGCTGATCGAGGAGTTGATCGCCACCCACGACGCCAAGGGCACCCTGCACCGCGGCGACGGGCCGTACGTGCCGCCCGCCGAACCCGCGACGACGCTGCGGTTCCCCGGCAAGGCGGTCGAGCTGCCCGGCGGCGACCTGCTCGTCTCCGACTCGGCACGGCACCGGCTGGTGCGGTTCGCGCCCGACGGCGAGACGGTGGTCGGCGAGATCGGTTCCGGGTCCCGGGGCCGGGCCGACGGCACGCCGGCGACCGCCTCGTTCGCCGAGCCGCAGGGGCTGTGCCTGCTGCCGCCGCAGGTCGCGGAGGTGGCCGGCTTCGACGTGGTGGTGGCGGACACCGTCAACCACCTGCTGCGCGGCGTACGGCTCGGCACCGGCGAGGTCGTCACGGTCGCCGGCACCGGCCGGCAGTGGCGGTCGACGGTCGACGACCTCCCGCACGACGCCGTGTCCGCCGACCTCTCCTCGCCGTGGGACGTCGCCTGGTACGACGGCCGGGTGGTGGTCGCGATGGCCGGCATCCACCAGCTGTGGTGGTACGACCCGATCAAGCGCACGACCGGTGTCTACGCGGGTACGACCGTCGAGGCGCTGCGCGACGGGCCGCTGCCGGACGTGTGGCTGGCCCAGCCGTCCGGTCTGTCGGTCTCGGCCGACGGGGCCCGGCTGTGGCTCGCCGACAGCGAGACCAGCGCGCTGCGCTACGTCGAGGACGGGGCGCTGCACACCGCGGTCGGTCAGGGGCTCTTCGACTTCGGCCACGTCGACGGTCCGGCCGGCGAGGCGCTGATGCAGCACCCGTTGGGCGTGTGTGCCCTGCCGGACGGTTCGGTGCTGGTCGCCGACACCTACAACGGGGCCGTACGCCGGTTCGACCCGGCGGCCGGCGTGATGTCGACGGTGGCCGACGGGCTGGCCGAGCCGAGCGACGTCGTGGTGACCGGCGGCGGTGACGTGCTGGTGGTGGAGTCGGCGGCGCACCGGCTGACCCGGCTGGCGCCCGGCACCCTGTCGGCGGCGGGTGCGAGCACGGTCGACGGGCCGCGGCGGCGGGCCGAGCGGCCGCCGACCCGGCTGCGGGGCGGCGAGGTCGTTCTGGACGTCATCTTCACGCCGGCGCCGGGGCAGAAGCTGGACGACTCGTTCGGGCCGTCGACCCGCCTGGAGGTGTCGGCCTCGCCGCCGGAGCTGCTGGTCGAGGGGGCCGGGGTCGGCACCGACCTGAGCCGCCGGCTGGTGATCGATCCGGCCGTACCCGGTGGGGTGCTGCAGGTGGTGGCGCAGGCCGCGACCTGCGACGCGGACGCCGAGCACGCCGCCTGCCACCTGACCCGCCAGGACTGGGGAGTTCCGGTCACCATCGCCGACGACGCCGCCGCCCGCCTGCCGTTGATCCTCCGCGGTTTGGACACCTGACCCCGCTCAGGTGAACGGGGCCAGTTCCAGGCCGGCTTCGGTCAGGGTCGTGCGGACCCGGCGGGCCAGGGCGACGGCGGCCGGGGTGTCGCCGTGCAGGCAGATCGACTCGACGGGGCACGCGACCGTACCGCCGTCCACCGCGACCACCACCTGCTCGACCGCCATCCGCAGCGCCCGGTCGGCCACCTCGGCCTCGGCCGTCACCAGCGCGCCGGGTGCCGACCGGGGCACCAGGGTGCCGGCCGGCAGGTAGCCGCGGTCGGCGAAGCCCTCGCCGACCACCCGTAGGCCGGCCCCGGCCGCGATCTGGGCGAGCACCGATCCGGGCTGGCAGAGCACCGGCAGCGCCGGGTCGTAGTCGGTCACCGCCGACACGACCGCCGCCGCCTGCGGCTCGTCGACGGCGGCGGTGTTGTAGAGGGCGCCGTGCGGTTTGACGTACCGGACCCGGGTCCCGGCGATCCGGCACATGCCGTCGAGGGCGGCGATCTGGTAGATCACCTCGTCGCGGAGTTCGTCGGGGTCGTAGTCGATCCGGCGGCGCCCGAAGCCGGCCAGGTCGCGGTAGCCGACCTGGGCGCCGACGGCGACCCCGCGGTCCGCCGCGGCGGCGCAGACCCGGCGCATCGTGGCCGGATCGCCGGCGTGGAAGCCGCAGGCCACGTTCGCCGAGGTGACCACGTCGAGCAGGGTCAGGTCGTCGCCGAGCCGCCAGATGCCGAAGCCTTCGCCGAGGTCAGCGTTGAGGTCCATGGAACAGCACGGTAGTCCCCGGCCGGGCCTGGGCCAGCGGTGCGACGTCGGCGACGACCGCGATCACCGGGTAGCCGCCGGTGGTCGGATGGTCGGCGAGGAAGATCAGTGGTTGGCCGTCGGCGGGCACCTGGACGGCGCCGAGCACGATGCCCTCGCTGGGTAGTTCGCCGGCCCGCGCGCGGGTCAGGCCGGTGCCGGCCAGTCGCGCGCCGACCCGGTTGCTCAGCGGGCTGACCGTGTACGGCGTGGAGAGCAGGTTCGCCACGGCGGCGGCGGTGAACCAGTCGTCGCGGGGGCCGAGCCGGACCGCGAGGTGTAGCACGTCCAGGGGTGGCTGCCCGGGCGTGAAGTGCACGGTCGACGGGGCTGGCACGGCGGCGCCGACCGGCAGTTCGTCCCCGTCGGCGAGCGGCGCCGGGCCGAGCCCGGACAGGGTGTCGGTGCTGCGGCTGCCGAGCACGGGCGGTACGGCGATGCCGCCGCCGACGGCCAGGTAGCGGCGTACGCCGTGGCTGGCGGGTCCGATGTCGACGGTCGCCCCGGCGGGTACGGCGACCGGCTGTCCGAGGCCCGCCGGGCGCCCGTCGACCCGCAGCGGCCCGTACGCCCCGGTCACCGCCACGTTCGTGGCCCGGGTGATCCGCAGCCGGCAGCCGGTGAGGGTGGTCTCCAGCCCGGCGGCGGTCTCGGGGTTGCCGACGAGCCGGTTGGCCAGCCGTAGCGCCGGGCCGTCGAGCGCACCGGAGCGGGGTACGCCGAGGTGGGCCCAGCCGGGCCGGCCGAGGTCCTGCACGGTGGTGAGCGCCCCGGCGCGCAGCACCTGGATCACCTGGCGACCAGGCGCACCCGGGTGCCGGGCACGAGCAGCGCCGGCGGCTCCCGGTGTACGTCGAACAGCGTGGCGTCGGTGTGCCCGACGAGTTGCCAGCCGCCCGGTGAGGCGGTCGGATAGATCCCGGCGTACGGTCCGGCGAGGGCGACCGATCCGGCGGGTACGGCGGCGCGGGGTGTGGGGAGCCGGGGCACCTCGCAGCCTTCGGGCAGCCCGCGCAGGTAGGCGAACCCGGGGGCGAAGCCGGCGAAGGCGACCTGGAACTCGGTGTCGACCAGGCGTCGTACGGCGTCGGCGGGCGGTATGCCCCAGTGGCCGGCGACGGCGGCGAGGTCGGGGCCGTCGTACCGGGTGGGTATCTCGACGAGGGGGCCGGTCGGGCCGGTGGCGGCCGGTGGCGGTGGCCAGCCGGCGATCAGTGCCGCCGTGGCGGCGGGGTCGGCGAGCCCGTCGAGGAGTACGGTCCGGGCGGCCGGCACGATTTCGGTGACGGCGAGCCGGCCGGCGTCGCGCTGCCGCCAGAGTTCGGCGCGCCAGGCTTCCACCTGGGCACCGTCGTCGCATTCGAGGAGCAGCGCGCCCGCGCCCGCCCGCCGGATCCGCATCGCGCCATCCTGGCAGACGGTGAAGTGAGTCGTTTCACTACCTACAAGTAACCTACGGTGCCGTAACCTGATGCCCGTGACCACTTCCACCCCGTTGCGGATGAAGCCGGTCGACATCGGCAAACCCCGGATGCGCGGCTGGCTGCACACGTACGCGTTCTTCGTCGCACTCGTGTGCGGCATCGTCCTCTGCGCGCTCGCCGCGGGCCGCCCGGGTTGGGCGCCGCTGGTGAGCTGCGCGATCTACAGCCTCACCGTCTGCGGGCTGTTCGGCACCAGCGCGCTCTACCACCGCCGGGTGTGGTCGGAACGCGGCTACCAGGTGATGCGGCGGCTGGACCACTGCATGATCTTCGTCTTCATCGCCGGCACGTACACGCCGTTCTGCGTACTGCTGCTCACCGGCACCAAGTCGACGGTGCTGCTCGCCGTGGTGTGGGCGGGTGCCCTGCTCGGGGTGGCACTCAAGATGGTCTGGCCGCACGCCCCGCGCTGGGTCTCCGCGCCGCTCTACCTGGCGCTGGGCTGGGTCGCGATCGCGGTGCTGCCCGACATCCTGGGCAACGGCGGGGTGACCACCCTGGTGCTGTTGATCGTCGGCGGGGCGGCGTACAGCGTCGGCGCGGTCTTCTACGCCCTGCGCCGGCCCAACCCGTGGCCGACCGTCTTCGGCCACCACGAGTTCTTCCACGCCTGCACCCTGGTGGCCGCGCTCTGCCACCACATCGCCATCTACTTCGCCCTCTTCGCCTGACCCGCCCCGCTCCACCGGCCGCAGCCCGGCCGCAAGGCCCGCAAGATCCGCGTGATCAGGGAGTTGTTCGGGCGTGGCGCCGGCGTGGCGCGCTGCCCAGCCCCTGATCACGCGGATCTCTCGACGGGGGACGGTCAGACGGTCGGGCCGGGATTGCGCACCTCGCGGTACTCGTGCACGACCCGGTCCTGCGGGATGGGCGCCACCTGACGCTCGGCCGGCGCGGTCTGCACGACGGTACGGCGGCGGCTCTGCCAGAACCAGGTGGTCAGGATGAGGCCGACGACACCGGCGACCATCAGTACCCAGCCGACCACGTTGATGTTCAGCCAACCGAGGTTGACGTCGAGCGCGAACGCGAAGATCGCGCCGATTGCGATGAGAAGGATGCTTCCACCGATACCCACTGTTGTCGCCCTCCTTGGCATACGGCGCGACCCCGATCCGACGGGCCGCCGTCCCGGGCCGCGTGTGAGGTTGCGGCACCCATCCACTTACCCACGTGCTTCAGAACCGAATCAGGCAAGCTGTGAGACGGGAAGTCGGCCCTGGGCATGCGCCGACCGAGCGCAGCGAGAGCGAGGAGGGCACATGACCGAGCGGAGCATCGTGCTGTTGCGGCATTCGAAGGCGGAGCAGCCGGACGGGATCGCCGACGTCGAGCGGCCGCTGACCGACCGGGGGCACGCCGACGCGGCCGCCGCCGGCGCCTGGCTCACCGGCAGCGACAACCTGCCCGACCTGGTGCTCTGTTCACCGGCGAAACGCACCCGCCAGACCTGGCACGGGGTCGCGGTCGCGATCGCCGGTACGGCGGGCGAGTCCGGCCCGGGCGCGGGCGCCCCTGAGGTCCGTTACGAACAGGCGCTTTACACCGGCTCGGTCGGGGATCTGCTGGCCGTGCTCCGCGACGCCGGGGACGCCTACGAGACGGTGCTCGTCGTCGGACACAATCCGGCGATCTCTGATCTGTCGGCGCTGCTCGACCCGAGCAGTGGTGCCGACGAAGGGTTGCGGACCAGCGGTATCGCCGTACACCGGTTCACGGGTTCGTGGGGTGACCTGGCCGCCGATTCGGCGGCGGTGACCGACAGCCACACGGCCCGGGGCTGACTCCTACTTCTTCTCCGGTGGCAGCGGGTTGGCCGGCGGCGGAGACGCGGAGGGCAGCTCGGCCGGGGCCTGGTGGATCGAGGTCGAGTGGGAAAGGCGGTTCTCTTCGACGATCAACCGCCGGGTACGGCGCCTGCGGTCCGCCCAGTACCAGAGGGTGACCGTGATCATGGTTACCCCGGCGAGGACGAGTACCCAGCCGACTGCGCGAATGTCGATCCACCACACGTCCGCGCGTACGGCGAAAGCAAGGATCGCACCAATAGAGATCAGGAAGATTCCGCCACCAATGCCCATTTGCGCCACAACTCCTCGCGCTGTCTGGGACAGATTCGCGTTCCAGCGTGGCTACCCCCGGGGCATGGGACCAAACGCCACCGGAGCCGCAAATGATCTTGCCCTCGTCATCCTGACGAGGGCAAGATCATCGGGGGATCGGGTCAGAACGCTTCCTCCGGAAGGTCCATCACGTCGAGGTCGGTGGCCGCGATGATCCGCCGGTCGGCACCGACGCGGGGCAGCACCTCGCGGGCGAAGAACCGGGCGGCGGCCACCTTGCCCTGGTAGAACGCCTGGTCACTGCCGGAGACCTCGCCCGCCAGGGCACGCAGCGCCACGTCCGCCTGACGCTGGAGCAGCCAGCCGACGACGACGTCGCCGAGGGCGAGCAGGAAACGCCGGCTGCTCAGGCCGACCTTGTAGAGCGCCCGCGGCTCACCGGCCTGCGCCTCGCCGAGCCAACCGGTCATCACGCCCATGATGTTCTGCACCTCGGACAGCGCCCGGCCGAGCGCGAGCCGCTCCTCCTTGAGCTGACCGTTGCCGCCCTCGGCCTCGATGAACGCCTGGATCTCGCCGGCGACGGCCAGCAGGGACTTGCCGTTGTCCCGCACGATCTTGCGGAAGAACAGGTCGAGGCTCTGGATCGCGGTGGTGCCCTCGTACAGGGTGTCGATCTTCGCGTCGCGGACGTACTGCTCGAGCGGGTAGTCCTGGAGGAAGCCGGAACCACCAAAGGTCTGCAGCGACTCGTGACCGAGCAGTTCGTACGCCCGCTCCGAGCCCACCCCCTTCACCAGGGGCAGCAGCAGGTCGTTGACCCGCTTGGCGACCTTCGCGCCCTGCTCGTCGCCGGCCGCCTCGGCAATGTTGATTTTGTCCTGCCAGCTGGCGGTGTAGAGCACCAGGGCGCGCAGCCCCTCGGCGTACGCCTTCTGCAGCATCAGCGAACGGCGCACGTCCGGGTGGTGGCTGATGGTGACCCGGGGCGCGGTCTTGTCGGCCATGTGCAGCAGGTCGGCACCCTGCTCGCGGCTCTTGGCGTACTCGAGTGCGTTGAGGTAGCCGGTCGACAGGGTGGCGATCGCCTTGGTGCCGACCATCATCCGGGCGTACTCGATGATCAGGAACATCTGCCGGATGCCCTCGTGCACGTCGCCGAGCAGCCAGCCCTTGGCCGGCACGCCGCCCTCGCCGAACGTCAGCTCGCACGTGTTGGAGACCTTCAGGCCCATCTTGTGCTCGACGTTGGTGGCGTAGACGCCGTTGCGCTCGCCGAGTTCGCCGGTCTCCTCGTCGAAGTGGAACTTCGGTACGACGAAGAGCGAAAGCCCCTTCGTGCCGGGGCCGCCGACGCCCTCGACGCCGACCGGGCGGGCGAGCACGTAGTGGATGATGTTCTCGGTCAGGTCGTGCTCACCCGAGGTGATGAACCGCTTCACGCCCTCGATGTGCCACGAGCCGTCCTCCTGGGGGATCGCCCGGGTACGACCGGCACCGACGTCGGAGCCGGCGTCCGGCTCGGTCAGCACCATGGTCGAGCCCCACCGCTTCTCGACGAAGAGCTTCGCCCACTTCTTCTGCCGCTCGGTGCCCTCCCGCTGCAGCGTGTGCGCGAAGGACGGGCCGGAGGCGTACATCCAGACCGGCGCGTTGGAGCCGAGGACCAGTTCGGCGAGTGCCCACCACAGCGCCCGTGGCGCGTTGGTGCCGTCGAGCTCCGGGGGCAGGTCGAGCCGCCAGAACTCGGCGTCCATGAACGCCTGGTAGGACTTCCGGAACGACTCGGGAACCGGTGCCGTGTGGGTCACCGGGTCGAAGACCGGCGGATTGCGGTCACTGTCGGTGTAGCTGGCCGCGAGGTCCTCGCGGGCGAGCCGGTCGACCTCGGCGATGAAGCTGCGAGCCGTTTCGACGTCCAGATCGGTGTACGGCTCCTGGCCGAACACCTGCTCCGCGCCGAACACCTCGAAGAGGTTGAACTCGAGGTCTCGGATGTTGCTCTTGTAGTGCGTCATGCTCGCTGGCCCCCGGTTTTCTCGGGCAGTGTTACCGGTCAGTAACCCCGACTGTATTACCCGCGGGTAGGAAGCGACAAGGTAATGACTAAAGTGACGGACGCCACACTCGAAGGCCGGAGTGATGGGCCTCAGTGGTCGGCCGCGCCAACTTCCCAGCTCGGGACCGCGGTGGTGCTGACCGGTCGCGGGCCCGCGTACTCCATCAGCACCAGCGCGATGTCGTCGTCGAGACGGCCGTGCACCCACTCGACCAGCGCCGTCTCCAGGGACGCCAGCCCGTGGCCGACCGTGCCGTGCCCCAGCAGCCGCCAGGCCCGGTCGGCGGTCGGGAAGAACTCGCCGTCCCGGCGCGCCTCGCCCAACCCGTCGGTGAAGAGCAGCAGCCGGTCACCGGGTTCGAGACGTTCCACCCGGGGCCGGACGACCGGCATGAACCCGAGCGGTGGCGCCGGCGCCGGCGGCTCCAGCGGGATCACCTGCCCACGACGCAACAGCAGCGGCGGCGGGTGACCGCAGTTCACGATGGTCAGCGTGCCGCCCCGCTCCTCGACCAGCGCCGCGGTGACGAAGTCCTCGTCGCCCACGCTGCGGGCCACCGCCCGGTCCAGGTCGGCGACGATCGCCCGCAGGTCCGACCGCTCGTACGCGACGTGCCGGTAGGAACCGAGCACGATGCTGGCCAGCCGTACCGCGTCCAGGCCCTTGCCCCGGACGTCCCCGATGATCATCCGGACGCCGTACGGGGTGTCGAGCGCCTCGTAGATGTCCCCGCCGATGTCGGCCGTGGCCGTCGCCGAGATGTAGCGGCCGGCGACCGCCAGGCTGCCGACCTGCGGACCGATCGGACGCAGCACGGCCTGCTGGGCGACGGCGGCGAGCTTGGACAACTCGGCGATCTGCTCGGCCTGCCGCTGGCGGATCGCCGCCACCCCGGCCGCGATCGCGGTGGCCAGCCCGATACCGATCACGTTGACCACCGCGGCCAACGAGACCACCTGGCCGGTCAGGGCGAACCCACCCGCGACGACGGTCGACAGCACACCGACGGCCAGCACCATCCGCCACGACGCGAACGCCGCCGCCAGGAACGGTGCCGCCGCCACCAGACCGACGTAGTTGACCATTCCGCCGTCGGCCAACTCCACCGCCGACACGAGCGCGAGCAGCACAAGGGCCGCGCCGAGACCGGCGCGGGATCCTGGGCTGAGCGGGCGGCGGCCCGACGAGAAAAGTGGCATGGGTACGCCGAACAGCATGCCTGATCGACGGGCGCGACTGAACGAAGTTGTCCCCTCGGCTATCTGGTTTTGGCCACCCGGCCGCCCACCAGCCGTGCCCGAGCCACGCGCGGGCACCATCGGGCGCGGTTCAGCCGGCCAGAACCTCGTACCGGACCTCGACCTCGCCCTGTTCCAGCGGCGCGATCGCACCGAACGCCGCGCGCGACAGATCGATGCAGCGCCCCTCGACGAACGGCCCACGATCGTTGATCCGTACGACGACGGATGCGCCGGTGGCCGGGTTGGTCACCCGTACCCGGGTGCCGAACGCCCAGGTCCGGTGGGCGGCGGTGAGGGCGTCCGGATCGAACCGCTCGCCGTTGGCCGTGAGCTGCCCCTCGGCGTAGAACGAGGCGCCGCACGATCCGCTGTCCGTGACCTTGTCGTCAGCAGCGGGCCGGGTGGCCGACGGCGTCGGCCGCGGGTTGCCGGACGAGGGCCGCGCGGGCGACCGACTCGGCGCCGGCGCGGTCGAGGTCCTGGGCGCCGGGGGCCGGGTCGACTCCGGCGCCCGGGTCGTGGTCCCGGGCCTCGCGCTCGTCGGAGCGGGAGTCGGGACCCCGGTGGTCGGCGGGGCGGTGGTCGGGGCCGGGCCGGTGGTCCGCGTCCCGGGTGGTGTGGGTATGGCGAACGGGGAGCCGCTGCCCGGCATCGGCGCGTCGGCCGGCGTGGGCGCCCGGAACGGCGCCGGCACGTCGACCGCCGTCGGCGTGGCCGGGCCGGTCACCTGCCGTACGCCGGCGATCCCGCCGCCGACCAGCAGGACGCCCGCCAGGATCGCCGCTCCCGCGATCCACGGTCGCCGGTCGGGTTTCCGCGAATGCCGTCCCGCCACGCCGCTGACCTCCCCAAACGCAGATCTCGTACGCCGCGAACCGTAGCCAGACCGGCACATCCGAAGTCAATATGATCATTGGCTTTGGCCCTGCTTTGTGGTGAAACGTCTGTCCGAACGTCCGACCCGGGCGGACTCCCGGCTCGGCAGGATGGTGACGTGCACGCTGACCTGAGGAAACGCCTGGTCACCGAATTCCGGTGGCTCGACCCCGGCCCGCACAGCACCCACCTGGTCAGCGACATGTCCGGCTGGTGGCACGACCCCGAGATCCTGGCCGGAATCGGCCCGGCGCTCGCCGCCCTCTTCCCCGCCGACCGGCCAACCGTGATCATCTCGCCCGAGGTCACCGGATACCTCGTCGGGCCACTCGTCGCCACCGCCATCGGGGCCGGCTTCCTACCCGCCGTCAAACAGGCCGAGGGCCGGCAGGTGGCCGAGCCGGTGACCTGGGCGCACACCCCACCGGACTACCGCGACCGGACGCTGCGGCTCGGCGTACGCGACCGGCACCTCGGCCCCGCCGACCGGGTGCTCGTCGTCGACGACTGGGTGGCCACGGGAGCCCAGGTACGCGCCATCCACGAGATCGTCGACCGGCGCGGCGCCACGCTCATCGGTACGGCCGCCATCGTGGCCGACTGCCCGACCGAACTCGCCCGCGATCTCGGCCTACGCACCCTCCTCCAGGCTCACCACCTCGACGGCTGACCATCATCGCCCTGGCCAGCGGCCTCTGATCACTGTGGAGGTTGCGTCCGGATGGGCTGGTAGGCCAGGGCCCGGTCGACAACCTCGGCCGCCGACAAGGGCGTGGGCGGCCAGAAGATCAGGTCGGCGACGCCCGGGCAGACGAGATCGCGGGCGAGCCGGTCGAGCCAGCGGTCCAGTTCCTCGTCGTCCGCATACTCCCCGTTCATGATCCGTTCCACCAGCACGATCGCCTGATCCCGGGTCAGTCCCTCGCCCATGCCGCTCCGCCTGTCGTCACCTGTCTCCAGTCTGACCTCAACCATCGCCGGCACGGGAGACGTCTTGGCATCCGTAGCCCAATCGCTTGCCAGAGCCCCCATGCGCGCTGTAATGCTGGCCCGCATGCAATCAAGAGCGTGGCTAAAACAGGATCATCAATTCGCACCGGGCAAGGAACTGTTCCGGTCGGAACGTCGCTTCGTGGTCTGGGCTTACGCTCTGAGCCACAGCCAACTGCTCCTGCGTGCAGAACAGGCGTCTCATGACAGGTACAGACAATCCCGTATCGATATTCTGTTCAAACCGGTCGATGCGATGAAGACGCGGATGCACTACGACGGCCTCGTGTTGCGGTGCGCCACCGTCGAGGAAGACGAGCACATCCTGCGCGAGACCGGCCGGTCGGCCGCCCACAAAAGGGTCTTCATCATCGAGTCGGGTGGGTTGCCGGACTATGTCGTCGCGATGGCCGTCGGCTGGCAGGAAGACGACCAGGAGAACCATGATCCCAGCGCCCTCGCCTTCTTCGTGGGAGCGACCGACCCCACACGGCTCTTGCCCTCCGAGTTGCCCGTCCCGTGGAGCACGATCCAGGCAGCGCAGATGCCTGACTAGACCCGCCACGCGTAGTGCGGCGACGCAAAGGGCACAGCGACCCAGATCGAGGAGAGCCGAAATCGGGCACGTAGCGGGCCTGACAAGCAGAAAAAGCGGTCCACATGAGTGAAGCCCAGGTCGGAAATCATCCGAGCCTGGGCTTCTCTGTGGAGCGGGTGACGGGAATCGAACCCGCACTGTCAGCTTGGGAAGCTGATGTTCTGCCATTGAACTACACCCGCGAGCGGACCTCACTGTACCTGGTCGGCTGCGCTGACGCACGGACCCCTCCCGATCCGCGTGACCAGGGGGTGGGCGCACGTTGGGCGGGCGCCGGCCCCTGGCCACGCGGATCTTCGGGGGGATGGGGTGGGCTCAGGCGGCTAGCTGGGTCGCCACGGCGGGCGACGTCGCGGGGTCCAGCCAGAGTCGGACTTCGGGACGGCCGGCCGGGTCTGCCGTCAGCGGGGTGGCGCCGGACTGGCCGTGTCGGGCGACCATCGCGACCTCGATGCTGAACTCGAAGAGGCGCCAGTCGACGTCGTCGGTGGCGCGCAGGGTGTCGGCCAGCCGGGCGACCCGTGCCTCGTCGGTCACGGGACGGGCGCGGCCGGCGACGTAGGCTTCGTCGTCGCTGTCCTCCGGGGGGAACGAGTGCAGGGCGTACCGGCCGTCGCGCTCCAGGTCGCGGCGTTTGGGTGAGTCGACGACGAAGCAGAAGAGGCCCTCGTCGGTGATCACCGGGGCGACGGGGTGTACGCGCGGCCCGCCGTCGGCCCGGACGGTGGCCAGGTAGCCCAGCCCGGGGCCGTACTGGTGCATCAGCGAACGGATCGCTTCGGCGAGTCGGGGCTCGTCGGCGGCGAACTCGGTCCAGGTAGCCATACCGGAATTCTATCGAACATCTGTACGACACGGGTAACGAACCGCGGATCTGACCAGCACAATCTGCCCGAACCGGCGGGGCGGGCCGCCGACCTGCCCAGCCCCGCTCGCTATGGTGTGACGATGCTGCTCTCCGACCGCGACCTCGTCAGTGAGATCAAGGCGGGCACCCTGGCGCTGGAGCCGTTCGATCCGGCCCTGGTCCAGCCGTCGAGTATCGACGTACGGCTCGACCGGCTCTTCCGGGTGTTCAACAACCATCTCTACACGCACATCGACCCGTCCGTGCAGCAGGACGACCTGACCTCGGCGGTCGAGGTGCCGGACGGGGAGCCGTTCGTGCTGCATCCGGGCGAGTTCGTGCTCGCGTCGACGCTCGAGGTGATCTCCCTCGGCGACCAGCTCGCCGGACGACTGGAGGGCAAGTCGAGTCTCGGCCGGCTCGGCCTGCTGACGCATTCGACGGCCGGCTTCATCGATCCGGGCTTCTCCGGGCACGTGACGCTGGAGCTGTCCAACGTGGCCAACCTGCCGATCACGCTCTGGCCGGGGATGAAGATCGGTCAGCTCTGCATCTTCCGGCTGTCGTCGCCGGCCGAGCACCCGTACGGGTCGGCGGTCTACGGTTCGCGCTACCAGGGGCAGCGTGGGCCGACGCCGAGCCGCTCGTGGCAGAACTGGCGGACCTGGCCGGTCCGCTGAGGCACGAAGGCAGTAAAGGGGCGCCTCCCGTCGAGGGAGGCGCCCCTTTTGGCGTCGCCGTCACATCCTGGGGCGGCCGAAGCTGTGAATCGTGCCGTTGTCGTAGCGCTTCATCAGGACCGGTACGCCGGCCTGGGAGGCATGCACCAGCCAGCCGTTGCCGACGTACATGCCGACGTGGCTGAGGTCGGAGTTGTAGAAGACGAAGTCACCGGGGCGCAGCTCGGAGCGGCTGATCGAGGGCATCATCCGGCGCTGGGCGGCGGCGTTGTGCGGCAGTCGTACGCCGACCTTGCCCCAGGCGGCGAGCATCAGGCCGGAGCAGTCGTAGCCGTTCGGCCCGGAGGCGCCCCAGACGTAGGGCTTGCCGATCTGGGAGCAGGCGAACTTGGCGACCGTGCTGGCCGGCCCACCCGGGTACGTCGCCGGACAGGGCGCCGGACGCAGCGAGCCGAGGCCGCCGGAGGTGCCGTACGCCTTGAGCCGCAGATCCTGGAGCTTCTTGATGTCCGCGTTGATCTGCTTGGTCTTGGCTGCCAGCTCGGCCTCGGTGGTGGTGAGCTGGGCGACGAGGGTGTCGAGCGGGCCCTTCTGCGCCGTGTACTGCGCCTTGAGGTCGACCACGCTCTGGATGTCGCGGGCCTGCCGGCGGGCGAACTGGTCGAGCAGTTCCAGCTGGTCGGCGAGGGTCTGTGGCGAGCCGTTGGTGAGAATCGAGTTCAACGCCGACGTGTTGCCGCCCTTGTAGGCGCGGGTCGCGAACTGACCGACGCGTTCCATGGCCAGGTCGACCTGGAGCTGAAGCGGGGCGATCTTCGCGGCGAGGCCGTCGGCCTGCTTCTTCTTCGTCGCCAACTGCTCGCGGGTGGCGTTGTGTTGCTCGATCACCGGCTCGAGCTGGCTCCACGACTTGTCGATCTGGGCTTCGATCTCGGCGACGGTCGGCTCGGCCTGGGCGGGCACCGCTCCGAAGAGGACGATGGCGACACTGGCGACGGCGACGAAGACGGTTGTCCTCGTCAACCGGCGGAGACGTGGCAGGGCCGGCGGTCGGCCGGCGGTCGCCGGCCGGAAGGGTCGGCGCCACGGTGCATGATCAGCCACCGGGGTCGGTGCTCCTTCTCCTTCGGACCGCCTACCGGGTTAGCTGACGGGTTCGGGCGGGAGAGTTGCGCCCTACCGCAAGTCTGCGGATTCACCCCGGTTACTTCTGGGTCCCCGGCTCACGACCTTGTTGTGACTCGGCGGTGTCGAGTCGACGCCATCCCTGGTGGATGGCCGGATCCCGCTCGACGGTTCATCACATTAGGCAGCGCCGTTATCAATGCGCAACCACCGGACCTGTGAAATCCGTTGCGTGTCAAGTCTGTCGCAGTCAGTCAGGCATGAAAGTTTCCTACAGTACGCAGACATCGTCCGGAATCCATTGACGGGAGCGGCCACACGGACGAAGGTGACGACATAGATCAATCCGACTGGAGGTTCGATGCAGCGTCTCACCAAGCCGACGGGCAGGCGGATCCTGCTCAGCGTCGCGGTCGTCGGCGCCGCGACGCTCGTGCCGGTCAGCCCGGCACCCGCCGTGCCAGCCCCGACCGATACCAGACAGCAGCAGTACGCCGCCGCGTCCGCCGAGTACGGCGTACCGGAGAGCATCCTGCTCGGCGTGTCGTACCTGCAGTCGCGCTGGGACACCAACGCCGGCACGCCGAGCACGAGCGGCGGGTACGGCCCGATGCACCTCACCGACGCCGCGCACGTGGCGAGCCTGCCGGTGCCCGGCCACCACGGCACCCACGAGGACCCGCGCGGCGACACCTCCCGCGAGGCGATCGAACTCGAACACCCCGCGCCCAACCCGCCGGACGAGGCGGCGCTGCGTACCCTCGGCACCGCCGCCGGACTGACCGGGGCCGGAGCCGAGGCGCTGCGTACCGACCCGGTGGTCAACATCCGCGGCGGCGCCGCGCTGCTCGCCGTGTACCAGCGGGAACTGGGTGCCCCGCAGGGTGCCGGCAGCGACCCGGCCGACTGGTACGGCGCGGTCGCCCGCTACTCCGGCGCCGACACCCGTGACGCGGCGGCCGCCTTCGCCGACGAGGTCTACTCGACGATCCGTACCGGCGCGACCCGACGGACCGACGACGGCCACCAGGTCAGCCTGGCCCGGCACGCCGGCCTCACCCCGGCGACGTCCTGGCTGGACCGGCTCGGCCTGCGCAAGCTGGCCCGCCCCGACGGGCTGGAGTGCCCGGACGACATCTCCTGCGAGTGGCTGCCGGCACCGTACGAACTGCGCGGCGACGGCACGGTTCCGACCAGCTACGGCAACCACGACAAGGGCAACCGGCCGGCCCAGCAGAAGATCGAGTACATCGTCATCCACGACGCCGAGGGCTACTTCGCCGGCACGACCCGGCTGGCCCAGGACAAGAACTGGGTGAGCTGGCACTACACGCTGCGCTCGGTCGACGGGCACATCGCCCAGCACCTGAAGGCCAAGGATGTCGGCTGGCACGCCGGCAACTGGTTCGTCAACGCCAAGGCGATCGGCCTGGAGCACGAAGGCTTCGCGGCCCAGGGCACCTGGTACACCGAGGCGATGTACCGCACCTCCGCCAAGCTGGTGCGGCACCTGGCGCTGCGGCTCGGCATCCCGCTCGACCGGCAGCACATCATCGGGCACGACAACGTGCCCGGCACGCTCGCCAGCAACATGGGCAGCATGCACTGGGACCCGGGCCCGTACTGGAACTGGTCGCACTACTTCGACCTGCTGAAGGCGCCGTTCTGGAGCACCGGCACGCACCGTACCGGCCTGGTCACGATCGACCCCGACTTCGCGACGAACCGGCCGGCGTTCACCGGCTGCGAGGTCGCGGGCGTACCGTGCCCGTCGCGCGGCTCGTCGTCGGTGATCCTGCGCAGCGCGCCGAGCCCGGACGCCCCGCTCGTCAACGACCTGGCGAAGCGCCCCGACGGTACGCCGAACACGATGCACATCTCCGACCACGGAGCGCGGGCGTCGGCGGGGCAGACGTACGCGATCGCCGAGCGGCGCGGCGACTGGACGGCGATCTGGTATCTCGGGCAGAAGGCGTGGTTCCACAATCCGCCGTCGGCCCCGAACGGCAAGTGGTCGATCGGCCTGGTCGCCACACCCAAGCCCGGCAAGGACACCATCCCGCTGTACGGCCGCGCCTACCCCGAGGCGGCGGCGTACCCGGCGGGCGTGCCCTACCAGACGATCTCCCCGTTGCAGTACACGATGAAGGCCGGCGAACGGTACGCCGTCGGTGACGTGCTGGGCAGCGAGTACTACCGGGCCAGCACGTACGAGGGCAACTCGCCCGGCGACTGGACGGTGATCCGCGGCGAGAAGACGTACGTGCAGATCCAGTTCGGACACCGGTTCATGTACGTGGACCGGGAGGACGTACAGATCCTGATGTCACCAGTCGGCGCTCCGCGCTGACACCTACCTGGTCACCAGTCGGCGCTCCGCGCTGACCTACCTGGTCACCAGTCGGCGCTCCGCGCTGACCCGTTCCAAAGGAAACGGCCCCCGCTTCAAGCGGGGGCCGTTTCGTGGGAACAGATGCCTAACCGGTTCCGACGCGCCGGAAGCCGACGACCGGCTTGCCCATCTGGTCGATGCTCGCCATCTGCACCGGTAGACCGGCCCGGGGGGCGTGCACCGTGACCCCGTTGCCGAGATAGATGCCCACGTGGCTCAGGTCGCTACCGAAGAAGACCAGGTCTCCGGCTTTGGCATCGGCCCGGCTCACCGCGGTTCCGCGGTTCCACTGCGCGCCGGTGTAGTGCGGCAGGGACACGCCGGCCCGGGCCCACGCGTACTGGGTCAGGCCGGAGCAGTCGAAGGAGTTCGGACCGGCCGCGCCCCACACGTACGGCTTGCCGATCTGGGCGCAGGCGGTGGCCACCGCACGGTTCGGGTGGTTGGTCGGGCAGGTGCCGATCCGGACCGGCGGACCGATGGGCACGTTCATGGCGGCCTGCATCCGCTCCAGGTTCTTGATCTCGGCGTCGATCTTCTTCTTCTTCGCCGCGAGATCGGCATCCTGCTTGCGCTGCTCGGTGATGACCGTCTCGAGGGTCATCTTCTCCGTCTCGTACTGCTCCTTCACGGTGACGACGCCGGCAACCTGCCGCTGCTCGTGGCGGGCCAGCATCCGGAGCATCGTCATCTGGTCGGCGAGGCTGTCCGGCGTGCCGACGGTGAGCAGCGCGTTGAGGCTCAACGACGGGCCGCCCTTGTACTGCTGGGTGGCGAGCAGGCCGATCCGCTCGGTCGCCATCTCGGTCTGCAACATCAGCGGCTGGATCTTCTTGTCGAGTTCGGCCGCCTTCTTCTCGTTGGCCTTCAACTCGACACGGACCTTGTTGTACTGCTCGATGATCGGTTCTAGTTCGTGCCACTTGTCGTTGATCTGCGCCTCGAGTTGGGCGGCGGTCGGCTGTGCCTGCGCCGGTATCCCGGGCAGCAGGGTCACGGCCAGCGCCGCGCTGAGGGCAAGGAGGACTCGCGCGCCGAGACGCGGCAATCGGTAACGGCTGGCCACCGGAGACCCCGACTCCTTAGTTGCGACCGCGGGCGCCTCTCGGGGGAAGAACGGAGGCCGACATCCACACACGGTCGGTGCCTCACCTTAGAGGTGTCTCCAAAGTGAATCAAGACGGCGCTTAGCCCTGATGTCTCCCTGGGCGCTCCCTGAACCCCGGCTGAGATCCGTTACGGGTACGTCAGTTGCCGGTCTTGGCCGGCGTGGTGTCGGGCTTGACCGAGCGCAGCAGGACGGTGGCGACGTCGACGACCTCGACGTTGTCCTCCTCGCCTTTGCCGGTCACCCCGTCGCCGAGCATCGTGTAGCAGAACGGGCAGCCGACCGCCACGGTCTTGGCCCCGGTGGACAGCGCCTCCTCGACCCGGTCGACGTTGATCCGCTTGCCGATCCGCTCTTCCATCCACATGCGAGCGCCGCCGGCACCGCAGCAGAACGACCGCTCGGAGTTGCGCGGCATCTCGGTGAGCCCGCCGTCGACCGCCGACCCGAGCACCTCCCGCGGTGCGGCGAAGACCCGGTTGTGCCGGCCGAGGTAGCACGGGTCGTGGTAGGTGACGCCGCCGTCGACCGGGGTGACCGGAGTCAGCTTGCCGCTGGCGACGAGGTGGGCGAGCAACTGCGTGTGGTGTACGACCTCGAACTTGCCGCCGAGTTCGCCGTACTCGTTGCCGAGGGTGTTGAAGCAGTGCGGGCAGGTCGCCACGATCTTCTTGACGCCGGCCTCGTTGAGGGTCTCGACGTTCTGCTGGGCCAGCATCTGGAAGACGAACTCGTTGCCGATCCGGCGGGCCGGGTCGCCGGAGCACGTCTCGCCCTCGCCGAGGATGGCGAAGTTGACGCCGGCCTCGTGCAGCAGGGTGGCGACCGCGCGGGTGGTCCGCTTCGCCCGGTCCTCGAACGCCCCGGCGCAGCCGACCCAGAAGAGGTATTCGAAGTCCTCGACCTCGCCGACGCGGGGCACCTCGAAGTCGAGGCCCTTGGTCCAGTCCTCACGGGTGTTCTGCGGGGCGCCCCACGGGTTGCCCTTGTTCTCCAGGTTGCGCAGCATCACGCCGGCTTCGGACGGGAAGGACGACTCGATCAGCACCTGGTAGCGGCGCATGTCGACGATGTGGTCGACGTGCTCGATGTCGACCGGGCACTGCTCGACACAGGCGCCACAGGTGGTGCAGGACCACAGCACGTCGGGGTCGATGACGCCGCCGTCCTCGGCCCCGCCGATCAGCGGGCGCTCCGCCTCGGCCAGCGCCAGTACGTCCACGTGCGCGAGCTGGGCCGCGGTTGCCTTCTCCTCGCCGGTGAGGTCCTTGCCGCCGCCGGCGAGCAGGTAGGGCGCCTTGGCGTAGGCGTGGTCGCGCAGGCTGAGCACCAGCAGCTTGGGCGAGAGCGGCTTGCCGGTGTTCCAGGCCGGGCACTGCGACTGGCAGCGGCCGCATTCGGTGCAGGTGGTGAAGTCGAGCAGGCCCTTCCAGGTGAACTGCTCGACCTGGGCGACGCCGAACTGGTCCTTCTCCGGGTCGGCCTCCTCGAAGTCGAGCGGCTTGCCCTCGGACATCATCGGGCGCAGCGCGCCGAGGCCGGAGCCGGCGCTGCCGGGGTCGCGCTTGAAGAAGATGTTGAAGAAGGCCGAGAACCGGTGCCAGGCGACGCCCATGGTGACGTTCAGCGAGATCACGATCAGCCAGGTCATCGAGATGGCGATCTTGATCAGGGCGACGATGCTGAGGGCGGCCTCGGACGCCGGCAGCACCGACCCGAGGGCGTGCGACACCGGGGTGGCCCACACCGGGTAGTCGAAGTGGTCGGTGGCGACCTTGAACCCACGGATGAAAAAGCCGCAGATCAGGATCGTGAAGATGACCCATTCGACGAAGTAGGCCTGCCACATGGTGGAGCCGGTGAAGCGGGACAGCCCGCGGGCCCGGGTCGGACGGTTGATCAGCCGGATCACCATCAGGACCGCGATACCGACGAACCCGAGTACGCCGATCAGCTCGGTGAGCAGCCCATACGGCAGCCAGCCGCTGAGCAGGGGCAGGCCGACCCTCGGGTTGACCACCTCGAAGTACGCCTCGAGCACCAGGGTCGACAGGGCGATGAAGGCGATCATCACGAACCAGTGCGCGGCCCCGACGACGCCCCAGCGGAGCATCCGGGTGTGGCCGGCGATCTCGACCAGCATCGTCTTGAGGCGGGTGCCCCGGTCGGTCAGCCGCTCCGGAGCCGGCTGGCCGAGCCTGACGACCGCGACCATCCGGCGGACCGCACGGACCGCCAGCCATACCGCCACCGCGGTGATCGCGGCGGCGAGGACCGTAGTGACGATCTGGACTGTGCCCATGCCTGGCCTCCCGGTCTGCCTGGGTACGGCTGATGACCGGGGGGACGACCGGCCATGCGATGCAGCCTACGCGCCAGGTTACCCGTCAGTAACGTGAGAGTCCCAACAGGCGGGCCGCATCATCCTGCGGCCACCTTAAGGCTCGTTACGGCAACATGATCGGCGGCCGCCCCTGGGGACGGCCGCCAACTTTGTCACACGCCTGTGGAAAACCTGTGGATAACAGGGTTGCCGGTCAGCGCCAGCGGGACAGCAGGATCAGCGAGCTGACCATGGCCCCGAAGCCGACCGCCAGGTTCCAGTAACCCCAGGTGGCGACCGGGTAGGCCGTCTCGGACAGGTAGTAGACAACCAGCCAACCGATGCCGAAGACAATCAATGAAACCGCGGCGATCGGAAGCCAGATCGGGCTAGGCTTGCGGGTCGCGGCTGTCGAAGTCGGGCGCACGTCGGTCGGCGGGGTGTACACCTTCTTCTTGCGAACCTGAGACTTTGGCACGACGCTCTCCTGAGTGAGGGGTTGATCCTCGTCCGGCCTGACAACCGGACGCAGGGGCGACGGTCCATGGCCAATAATGTTCGAGAGCTAGCGTAGTCAAGACAACGCGCTCAGGCCACGTATGGGTTGAAGACAGGTACGTACAGCGTGCCGGCCCGATGCGGCCGGGCCGCGAACCAGCCGGGCCGGACGACGGTCCGGACGACGATCGATGCCGTCCGGAGCGGCGGAGGGAGGCAACGTGGAATACACCTCGGGCGCCGCCTCTTGGCGCCAGGTGTTCCGCCGCGTCGCCGCCGGACTCAGGTGGCGGCCCGCCAGGTCACGTCGCACCGGCTGGAGTGTCGGAGTGCCGCTGATCGCCCTCGCCGCCGGCCTGCTCTTCACCACGACCGCGACCACCGCCGACGGCACCGCCCTCCGCGAGGACCGCCGGCCACAGCTCACCCAGCTGATCGAAGAGCGCCGCCAGCAGGTCACCGACAACGAGGAGCGGGCCGCGCGGCTGCGGGCACAGGTCACGGCCCAGGCCGAGGAGTTCGCCGGCTCGGACACGCCGATCGCCGAGCAGCGCAACCGCGCCGAGTCGAGCCGGCAGGCAGCCGGATTCACCGCGATGCGCGGACCCGGTCTGGTCGTTGAACTCAACGACGCACCACAGGTCGGCGAGGGCAACCGGCCGGATGCCGCGACCAACGACGACCTCGTGGTGCACCAGGGCGATGTCCAGGCCGTTGTCAACGCCCTCTGGGCCGGTGGAGCCGAAGCGATGTCGATCATGGATGTGCGCGTACTGTCAACAAGCGCTGTACGCTGCGTAGGCAACACGCTGTTGCTCCACGGGCAGGTCTACTCGCCACCGTTCAAGATCGCTGCAATCGGGGATCCCGCCCACCTTCAGCGGGCGCTGACCGAGTCCGAGGGGGTCCAGTTGTTCAAGGACGCCGTTGACCACTACCAGCTCGGTTACCGGGAGTCGGTCGAGACCAATCTGGGTGTGCCAGCCTACGACGGTTCGAGTGCCCTGCGCTCGGCGAGGGTGCCAGAGTGAATCCCATGAGCGGCGATGGGCCCGAGAGGCGTAACGGTCGCCATCGCGCGACCGGCACAGACGACGCCACAGCGTTGATTCCCAGGGTCACCGACGACGCGACCCCAGAACAGCCACCGAACCCCGCTCCCCCTCCGACCGGCCCCGCCTACCCGCCGCCCCCGGCCGGCCCCGCCTACCCGCCGCCCATGGCCGGCACCGGCTACCCCTCGTCCCAGCCTGGCCCCGACTACCCCTCGCCCACGGCCGGCACCGGCTACCCCTCGTCCCAGTCTGGCCCCGGTTACCCCTCGCCCACGGCCGGCACCGGCTACCCGCCGCACGCGGCCGTCCAGGCCACGCCCGGCCAGGTGGACCACCCGTCCGACCAGCGCGGCTACGACCACCCACCGACGGCGGGCCAGCACCCGGTCGGCGCCGCCCGCCCCGACCCGTACGAGCCGCACCGGGCGGTCCCTCGGCCACCGGTCCCCGGCGATCAGCCGCCGGCCGGGGTCGCCGGACCGTCCACCGCCCACCGCTTCGCCGGCCGACCGGAGGGAGGGCCGCCCCCCGGCCCGCCCACCGACGGCGGGTTCGGACCGCAGCCCGGGCCGCCTCCCAGCCCCGACCCCGGCCGCCCGCAGGCCGATGGTCCACAGATGCGTCCCCCGCTCGCCGCCGGGCCGCTCGACGACGGCCGGATGCCGGAACCCCGGCCACGGCCCCGGCCGGCGCCCACCCCGCGCGGCGGTCCGTTGTGGCCCGACAACCCGGTACGGCACGACCAGCCGGGCGACGGTCACCCCGGCCAGCCACCGGCGGCACCCGGACACCAGCCCTCTCCGCCCCGGCCGCCGCAGGTCGCGCCACCGCCCGGCCCGGCGGACGCTTCGACGGCGGTCATCCCACTCGACACCGCGTCGACCGCGGTCATCCCGCTCGACCTGTCGTCGACGGCGATCATCCCGCCGGTCAGGGGCCGGGATGACCGGTCGACGGCATCGGCCGGCGCAACGTTGCCGGGCGACCAGACCGCTCCCCCGTCGCGGGCCGCGGCGGCCGGCGCGCGGACCGGCGACACCGGCCCCCGTTCCGCGTCCGGAGCCACCGCTGCGGACAGTGCCCGCACCGGAGACGACGGTGACCGCGGCACGGCCCGGGTCGACCCGGTGGCGGCCGCCCAGGCCCGGGCCGCGAAGGCCGCTGCCGCCGGTGCCACGGCCGGCGGCGAATCCGGCGACGGCCCGGCCGACAAGCCCCGCCGGGGCGAGAAGGTCGTCCAGCTTCGCCCGCACCGCACCGACGAGGGATACAAGAGCGTCTACTCGGAACTGACCCGCCCGTCGTTCGGTTCCCGGCTGCGCGGCAGCGTGCGCGTCGCCGGCGAGGTTCTGATCACCTTCGGTCTCGTGGTGCTGCTCTTCGCCGGCTACGAGATCTGGGGCAAGGGCGTGGTGGTCGACGCCCACCAGAACGACCTGAGCGAGCAACTGGCCCAGCAGTGGGACCAACCCACCGACCCGACGGTCGGCCCCACGCCGGCGGCCAGCGGCTCCCCGACCCCGGCGGTCACCGGCAAGCCGATCGCCGGCCTCTACATCCCGAAGTTCGGGCAGAACTGGATCGTGGTCGAGGGCGTCAGCCAGAAGGACATCCGGTACGCACCGGGCCACTATCCCAAGAGCGCCATGCCCGGTCAGATCGGAAACTTCTCGGTCGCCGGGCACCGCAACCGGGCCACGTTCTGGCGCCTCGACGAACTCCGGAACGGCGATCCGATCGTCCTGGAGGCGAAGAACGACTGGTACGTCTACCAGGTCACCCGCGTACACATCGTCAAGCCGTCGCAGGTCGAGGTGGTCGAGCCGGTACCGGGTCAGTTCGGCGCCAAGCCGACCAAGGCGATGCTGACCCTGACCACCTGCAACCCGAAGTTCGACAACTACGAACGCCTGATCGTGCATGCCGAACTGACCCGCAGCCAGCCCAAGTCCGACGGCCGGCCGGGCGAACTGGGAGGCTGATCGACGTGTACGCCTGGATCTGGCGGAAGCTGCCGTTCGGGCTGCCCGGCAAGCTCATCGGGTCGCTGCTGATCACCATGAGCGTGCTGGCCCTCCTGTGGTTCTTCGTCTTCCCCTGGGCCGAGCCGTTGCTTCCCTTCGACGACGTGCAGGTCACCCAGGATGGTGGCGAACCGGGCGGCGGGACGCCCGACGGCGGCCCCGGCCCGGACACCGGTGAGCCCGGCAGCGGCGACGGCCACGACATCCCGTACGACACCGAGCAGAACAACCCCGCACCCACCCCCTCGGCGAGCAGGTGACGTCCGTGCGCGTTCTCGTGATCGACAACTACGACTCGTTCGTCTTCAACATCGTGCAATACCTGGGGCAACTCGGGGTCGAGTGCGACGTACGACGAAACGACGAGATCGACGTGACCGAAATCGGGCAGCTCGAAGCCGCCGGCATCCTGCTCTCCCCCGGTCCGGGCGCACCCGAGCGCGCCGGCATCTGCCTCGACGTGATCCGGGAATACGCCGGAAAGCTGCCGATCTTCGGCGTCTGTCTCGGCCACCAGGCCATCGGGGCGGCGTTCGGGGCGACCGTGACGCGGGCACCCGAACTCCTGCACGGCAAGACCTCGCAGGTGCACCACGAGGGCAGCGGCGTGCTTGCCGGCCTGCCCGACCCGTTCACCGCCACCCGCTACCACTCGCTCGCGGTGGTGCGGGAGACGCTGCCGGACGAGATCGAGGTGACCGGCTGGACCGGGTCCGGGGTCGTGATGGCGATGCGGCACCGCACGCTGCCGATCGAGGGCGTGCAGTTCCATCCCGAGTCGGTGCTGACCGAGGGCGGCCACATCATGCTCGCCAACTGGCTGGCCGCCTGCGGTCGGCCCGAGGCCCTCGACCGGGCTCCCGCCCTGGCCGCCGAGGTCGACACCCGTCGCCTGGCGGCCTTCGCCGGCGCCTGACCAGCACCGCGGCCGCCGCCCCGACGAACAGGCGCTCCGACCGCTGGGGTCGGAGCGCTGGGTCAGGGAACGGTCAGTTGTTGCCGCGCCCGTTGAAGGGCGGCAGCGACGGAATCACTCCCGCACCGCCGCCGTCTCCACCTCCGTCACCGCCACTGGGCGTCGGCGTCGGGGTGGTCGGCGTCGGGGTGGGCGACTCGGTGGGTTCCGCGCGCGGCTGGGTCACCGTGATGGTGATCGTCGTACCGCGCTTCGCCTCCTGGTTCGCACCCGGGTTCTGAGCGGTGACCCGACCGGGGTCGTCGCTCTCCTGTCCCTCCCGGACGGTGACCTCGAAGTCGGCGTTCCGCAGGGTGGTGGTTGCCTCCGACTGGCCCATCCCCACCACGTTCGGCACGCTTCGGAGCAGGCCGTTGGAGAGCTCGACGACGACCTTGGTGCCCGGCTCCACGTCCTTGCCCGCGTCCGGGACCTTGACCACCTGGTCCTTGGACTGGCTGCTGTCGACGGGCTTCCACTCCGGCACCAGTTTGGCGTCCTCCAGTGCCTTCTGCGCACCGGTCTTGTTGTAGCCCGCCAGGTCGGGAATCGTGACGAGTTCGGCGCCACCGCAGACCTGGAGGGTGACCTCCTGCCCGGGTTCGATCCGCTCGCCGGCGGCCGGGGCCTGGGTCAGGACGTTGTTGAGCACGCAGTCGTCCTGTTTGATCACATTGCTGACGACCTTAAGGTTGGCCCCCTCGAGTTCCGCCTTGGCGGCGGCGACCGGCTTGTCGACCACCCCCGGCACGGTCACCAGATCGGGTTCGTCGTTCCCGGCCGCGATGAGCCCGGCGATCAACGCGATCACCGCGAGCACGCCCAGGGCGCTGAGCGCGGCCAGTACCCAGGCGGACGCCTTACGGCGGCGGGGATCGCCGACCCGGGCCGGCGCCGGTCCGCCGCCGGCCTGGCGGGTCGTCGCCGACGGCGCCATCGCCATCGTCTCGTCTTCCCGCATCACCGGGGTGGCCATGACGGGTCGGCCGTTGGCCGCCCGCAGCAGGTCGGCGCGCATCTCGCCGGCGCTCTGGTAGCGGTTGAGCGGGTTCTTCGACAGCGCCTTGAGCACGATCGCGTCGATCGCCGGGGTGACCTCGGGGTTGATCTCGCTCGGTGCCCGGGGGTCTTCCCGGACGTGCTGGTAGGCGACGCTCACCGGGCTGTCGCCGACGAACGGCGGGTGGCTGCACATCAGTTCGAAGAGCACGCACCCGGCGGCGTAGACGTCGGAGCGGGCGTCGACGGCCTCGCCGCGGGCCTGCTCGGGTGACAGGTACTGGGCGGTGCCGATCACGGCGCTGGTCTGGGTCATCGTCGTCGCACCGCTGGCCAGCGCCCGCGCGATGCCGAAGTCCATGACCTTGACCGCGCCGTTCTGGGTGAGCATGACGTTGCCGGGCTTGATGTCCCGGTGGATGATCCCGTGCCGGTGGCTGAACTCCAGCGCGGCGCACATGTCGGCGGTGAGTTCGAGCGCGCGGCGGGGCATCAGCCGCCCCTCGGCCGCGAGGACCTCCTTCAACGTACGGCCGTTGACGAACTCCATGACGATGAACGGGATCGTCTCGCCGGTCGCGGCGATCTCCTCGCCGGTGTCGTAGACGGCGACGATGGCGGGGTGGTTGAGCGAGGCGGCGTTCTGCGCCTCCCGGCGGAACCGCATCTGGAAGGTGGCGTCGCGGGCCAGGTCGGTCCGCAACATCTTGATCGCGACGTCGCGGCCCAACCGGAGGTCACGGCCGTGGTGCACCTCCGCCATGCCGCCGTAACCGAGCAGCTCGCCGACCTGGTACCTGCCACCCAGCAGTCGGGCCTGCGCAGTCATCTCGTCTCAAGTCCTTCGTTCATGTGGTCGTCGCCCCGCCCAGCAGTCGGGCGCTCTCCACTCGACGGTACGGCGCGTTCGGCGAGTCGTCGCGCTCGACAGCCATCTGAATACTTGTCGTGACGTTCGGTGACCGCAGTTCGGCACTGCCGAAGAGGTCGTTCTTCCGGCTCCAGTAGGCGGCGCCGAAGGAACAGACCAGGACCAGGAGGCCGAGCAGCACCGCCATCAGGAACAGGACCGGTCGACTGGCGCCCCGTTGCGGGTGGGCCGGAGCCGGGGGCTGCTGATAGCCGTACGTGTGGTCGGGCTGCTGCGGCCGGGCGGTGGGGATCGAGGCCGCACCCCGCGTGTAGCCGCCGGCGGCCGGGCTGGCGGGAGCGGCGTGCGGCGTGGCTCCGGTCGCCGGCGCGCCCTGTGCCGGTAGGGGCGGGCCGGCGTTGGCCGGCGGATATGCCGGCATCATCCGGGTGCCGCCCGGCCCGGAGGTCGGGGCGGTCGGTGGTGCCGAGGCCGGCTTGTTCATCGCGACGGCGGGGCTTCCAGGCGGCGGTCCGACGGGCCGGTTGGGCGCGGTCGGGGGGCCGCTCGGACGACCGGGACCGGACAGTTCCGCCGCCACCTGACGGGCCGCCACGGCAAGCGCCGAGGCGGACGGCCAGCGACCTCCGGGGTCCTTGGCCATCGCCCGTTCCACGATCGACCGGACCGGGGGCGGGATGTCGCCGGGCAGCGGCCGTGGGGTGTCCCGCACGTGCATCATCGCGATCGCCAGCGGGTTGTCGCCCTCGAACGGCCGGTGCCCGGACAGGCACTGGTAGGCGACCACACCGAGCGCGTAGACGTCGGACGCGGGAGTCGCGGTGCTGCCGGCCGCCTGCTCCGGCGAAATGTACGACGCGGTGCCGAGCACCGATCCGGCTGCGGTGAGCTGGGCGACCATCGCCGAGCGGGCGATACCGAAGTCGGTGAGGACCAGGGTGCCGTTGGGGCGTACGAGCAGGTTGCCGGGCTTGACGTCCCGGTGCACGATGCCCTTGTCGTGGGCGGCCTGTAGCGCGTCGGCCGCCTGGGCGACCAGGGCCATGGTCCGTGCCGGGGTCAGCCGGCCGACCCGGCCGAGGGTCCGCGACAGCGCGTCGCCTTCGACGTACTCCATGACCAGGAAGGCGATCTGCTGGTCGCTGCCGTAGTCGTAGACGTCGACGACGCCCGGGTGGTTGATGGTCGCCATGGTCCGCGCCTCGCCACGGAACCGTTCGGCGAAGCCCGGCTCCTCCACCAGCGACGGCAGCAGGATCTTGACCGCGACGGTGCGACCGAGCACCTCGTCGGTGCCGCGCCAGACGTCACCCATCCCACCGCCGGCGATGCGCTCGTCGAGACGGTAGCGGTTGCCTAGCAGTACGCCAGGGCTGAGCATGTCACCTGCCTCCCGCGTCCGCGATGACGGCGCGCATGATCTGTGCGGTGATCCGGGCGGCCTCGCCGCTGCCGCCGCTGCCGGCGTTTTCGAGGACGACCGCGACCGCCGAGAGCGGCTGCCCGTCCTTCATCACGTAACCGATGAACCAGCCGTGGTCGTCGTCGTTCTCGCCGGCCTGGGCGGTGCCCGTCTTGCCGCCCACCGTGTAGCCGTTGATCCGCGCGTTGCGCCCGCTGCCGTTCTCCACGACGCTGACCATCATGGCCTGCAGGTCGCCGGCGACCTGGGTGCTGACCGGCCGGCGCAGCTCCCGCGGGGCGGCGGTGTAGTAGTTGGTGGTGCGGTCCGGTCCGAGCAGCTGCTGCACCAGGTAGGGCCGCATCTGGGAGCCGTTGTTGGCGACCGCGGCCGCGATCAGGGCGCCTTCGAGCGGCGTCATCCGTACGTTGTTCTGCCCGATCGAGGACTGGGCCAGGGCCGCCTGGTCGTCGGTGCCGTCCGGGTTCTGGATGTCGCCGGTGCGGCTGGCCGCGACCGGCAGCCCGCCCTCGCCCAGCCGGCCGACGTTGAGTTCCTCGTCCTCGAAGCCGAACTGGGCCGCCTTCTCCTTCAGCTTGGCGGCGCCGAACTGGACGCCGAGCTTGGCGAAGCCCGTGTTGCACGACTCGGTGAGCGCCTCGATCAGCGTCACCTCGTCCTCGGGGCAGATCGACGGGGCGGCGTTACGGATGTCGGTGCCGGACGTCGGCGGCCGGTAGACCGGGCCGGCGGGGATCCGGGTGTCCCGGGTGATTCCGTTCTCCAGGGCGACCGCGGCGCCGATCACCTTGAACGTCGAGCCGGGTGGCAGCACCTCGGCCAGCGCCCGGTTCTTCAGCGGGCCGTTCCGGTCGGCCTCGTACTTGTTGTAGGCGGCCTCGGCTGTCGACGAATCGTGGCTGGCCAGCGGGTTCGGGTCGAAGCTCGGCATCGAGACGAGAGCCTGGACGGCACCGGTACGCGGATCGATGGCCACCGCCGCGCCCCTGGTGGCGCCGACCCGGTTGTTGGACAGCTCCTTGAAGGCCGTCTCCTGGGCCCGCTGGGACAGGCTGAGCAGCACGTTGCCGCCCGCCGTCTGGTCGCCGGTGAACATGTCCTTCAGCCGGTCGGCGAAGAGCTGGTCGCTGGTGCCGGCGAGGAAGTCGTTCTCGATCCGCTCGATGCCGACGGCCGCGCCGTTGACCGGCTTGTAGCCGAGGACGTGGGCGTAGACCTCACCCTCGGGGTAGGTGCGCAGGAACCTGAGCTGCCCACCGGTGTCCTCGGTGCCGGCGAGCGCGCTGCCGCCGGCCTCGATGTTGCCGCGCTTGCGCTCGTATTCGGCGACCTGGACCCGGCCGTTGTAGTCGCTCGTCCGGTATTCGTCGGCCTTGTAGGCCTGCACCCAGTTGAGGTTCGCGAAGAGCAGGCCGAAAAGAATCATGACGACCACGCCGACGCGGCGCAGTGGGGCGTTCACGGCCGGATCACCTCCGTCGGGGCGCCGTGCAACTGCGCCGGTGGGGTGCCGGGTGTCCGGGCCGGTGCGGCACCGGTCACCGGGCTACGGGCGGCATGGGATATCCGCAACAGCATCGCCACCAGCAGCCAGTTGGCCATCAGCGAGGAACCACCGGCGGACATGAACGGCGTGGTCAGACCGGTGAGCGGGATCAGGCCGCTGATGCCGCCGACGATCACGAAGACCTGGAGGGCGATGGTGAACGCGAGCCCGCCGGCCATCAGCTTGCCGAACGAGTCGCGGACCGCCAGGCCGGCCCGCAGGCCGCGCTCGACGATGAGCAGGTAGATCACCAGCAGCGCGGAAAGGCCGAAGAGGCCGATCTCCTCGCCCATCCCGGCGAAGATGAAGTCGTTGTGCACCTCGGGCACCTGGGTCGGCTGCCCACCACCGGGACCGGTGCCGAAGAGCCCACCGGTGCCGAGGCCGAGTAACCCTTGGACCAGTTGGAAACCGCTGTTGTACGGGTCGCCGAACGGGTCGAGCCAGATCTCGGCGCGCTGGTAGAAGTTGGCGAACGGGCCGCCGATCGCGCTGCCCAGGAAGTAGGCGAGGAAGGCACCGCCGAAGAACAGCAGCAAGCCGATGATCATCCAGCTCGCGCGTTCGGTGGCGATGTAGAGGGTCACCACGAACATGCCGAAGTAGAGCAGCGAGGTGCCCAGGTCCTTCTGGAAGACGAGAACCATCAGGCTGAAGAGCCAGACGACCACGACCGGCCCGAGGTCGCGGCCGCGCGGGAAGTCGATGCCGAGGAAGCGGCGGCTCGCCAGCGAGAGCACTTCCCGCTTACGGACCAGGTAGTAGGCGAAGAACACCAGCAGGGCCAGTTTGGCGAACTCGCCGGGCTGGATCGAGAAACCGCCGACCTTGATCCACAGCTTGGCGTTGTTGACCTCGGAGAATCGGGCCGGCAGCACCGCGGGGATCATCATCAGCACGAGCCCGGCCAGGCCGAGGGTGTAGGCGTAGCGGGACACCGCCCGGTGGTCCCGGATCACGATCAGCAGCCCGGCGGCGAGGATCAGCGAGGCGAGGGTCCAGGCCAGCTGCCGGCCGCCGGTGCCGGCGAAGATCGGGAAATCGATGCGCTCGGCCGGGGCGACCTCGGCCAGGTCCAGCCGGCGCAGGAACCCGACCCCCAAGCCGTTGAGCAGGGCGACCGCCGGCAACAGGACCGGATCGGCGTACGGGGCCAGAAACCGGACGACCACGTGCAGGGCCAGGTAGACGGCCGACAGGACGGCGGCCGGAACCCAGAAGTCCAGGGTCACGGTGTCGAGCATGTTGGCCTCGACGGTGGCCGAGTAGGCAGCCACCAGCACCATGGCGACCAGCAGCAGCGCCAACTCGGAGTTGCGCTTGGTGTTGGTCGCCGCGAAACGCGGCATCTCACCCGTCGCTGCGGGTGTGGCTGCCGGTCCGGCGGAGGCGGTCACGCGTGATCCCTCAACTCGTGGAAGTCGACGCTCAGTCGATCGGCCGGCAGCTTGCCGGGTCGACAGGCAGGACCGTTTCGGAGGGTGGGGTGTCCGGCGTCGAAGTGGGTGCGGTGGGCGTTGGGCTGGCGTCGGCGCTGGGCGAGCCGCTCGGGGACGGCGAGCCGCTGGGCGACGGGGAGCGGGTCGCCGAACTCGTCGGCTCGGTCGCCTCCGGGGTCGGGGACGGGGTGGGAGTGGGAGTCGGGCTGGGGCTGGGCGCGCACAGCGGCTTCAGGTTGGGATTGCTCGGGACGTCGTCGGTCAGGTCGGCGAGCCGCCGTTGGGCGTCCGACTCGTTCGACGCCTGGATGCCCTGCTTGACCTGCTCCTGCGCGGCGGCCGTCAGTTCGTCGAGACCGGTGGTGCTGGTCTGGTGCACGCTGGAGAGGTTGAGGCCGGCGATCTGCCCGGGCACGCCCCGGAAGATCGCGAGTTGTCCCTCTTCGGTCGCGCCGACGTAGTACTGCCGCTGGGTGTAGCTCCAGCCGAACCAGAGACCACCGCCGAGGATGCCGAGCAGCACGACCAGCAGCAGCGCGGTGCGGACCGGGTGCCGGCGGGGGCGTTCGGGATCGTCCTCCTGCCCCCCCTGCTCCGACCCGGAATCCGGGCTCGACGGGCGGGGGGCGGCGAGCGCGGCGGAGGCCCGGCCGGCCGGTGTGGAGACGTCGACCGGGGTCGCCATGCCACGGTCGCGGGCGGCGGCACCGCCGACGATCGGTGCGGCCTCGAGGATGTCCTGGTCGGTGGCGTCGGCGATGATGACGGTGATGTTGTCCGGACCACCACCACGCAGCGCGAGTTGGACCAGCCGCTCCACGCACTGGCCCGGGTCGACGTAGTCCCGCATCGTCTCGGCGATGGTTTCGGCGCTCACCACACCGGACAGGCCGTCGCTGCAGAGCAGATAGCGGTCGCCGGGAAGGACCTGGCGTACGGAGTATTCGGGGTCGATGTCGCGCCCGTCGAGCGCCCGGGTCAGCAGTGAGCGCTGGGGGTGGCTACTCGCCTCTTCGAGGGTGATACGTCCCTCGTCGACCAGCATCTGGACGTAGGTGTCGTCCTTGGTGATCTGGGCGAACTCGCCGTCGCGGAGGAGATAGGCGCGGGAGTCGCCGATGTGGACCATGCCGATCTTGCTGCCCGAGAAGAGGGTCGCTGTCAGCGTGGTGCCCATGCCCTCCATCTGAGGGTTGGCATCGACTGTTTCCCGAAGTTGCTGGTTGGCGGTGTCGACGGCCGACCGAAGCGCGTCGACGAGGGCGTCACCGGGGACGTCCTCGTCGAGCGGGGCCATCGCACCGATGACGATGTTGCTGGCGACGTCACCGGCGGCCATGCCGCCCATGCCGTCGGCGACGGCGAGAAGCCGCGGGCCGGCGTAGACGGAATCCTGGTTTCCGTCTCGGATCAGACCGCGGTCGCTGTGTGCCGCATAACGCAGGGTCAGAGTCATGGCCGTAACTCGAGGGAAGTGCGGCCGATCCGAATCGGCACGCCGAGGGGGACGGGGGTTGGTCCGGTGACCTTATCGCGATCGAGGTAGGTCCCGTTAGTCGAGCCGAGGTCTTCGACGAACCACTGTCCGGCGCGTGGCACGAGGCGGGCGTGACGTGCGGAGGCATAGTCGTCGGTGATCACCAGGGTCGAATCCTCGGCGCGGCCGATGGTGATCTGGGATTCACCCAGGGTTATTCGGGTGCCGGCAAGTTGGCCGGCGGTTACCACCAACTGGTGGGCGGCGCGCCCCCGTTTCACCTTCGCCGGCCTCGCGGCCGCCTGGCTGGTCGACGCGCCGACCCCCCGTGGCGCGGCGACCAGACGGCTGGACCGTGATCCGGCGAAGAGGTCCCGGCGGATCACCCCGACGACCGTGAACACGAAGATCCACAGAAGGATGATGAACCCGAACCGGGCGGTGGTGATGACGAAAGGGGGCAAGGTCCTTAGCCGTCCACTCGGAACGTGAGGGTGGTCGTTCCGAGCTGGATCATGTCACCCGGGTTGAGGGCCACGGCGGAAACCCGCTGACCGTTGACCATCGTCCCGTTGGTCGATCCGAGATCGGTCAGGACCACCTGGCCGCCGTCGAAGTCGAGCCGGGCGTGGCGGCGGGAGATGCCGACGTCGGGCAGCCGCAGGCTGGCCTGGTCGCCCCGGCCGATCACGGTCGAGCCCATCTGCAGCGGATAGGTGCGGCCGTCACCGGACACCAGTCGGATGTTGCGCCCACCGGCCCCGTGCGCCGGCGGCTGGCCGTAGCCACCCCCCTGGTCGTACGGCGGGTAGCCCTGCTGCTGCGGTGGCGCGTCGTAGGACTGCGGCGGCACCGGAGCCACCTCGCCACCGGTGTAGACCTCTGCGGTCACCCGGAACATGCCGGTGTCGAGCCCGTCACCGCGCTCGATCTCGACGATCACGTCGCCGTAGACCGTCCAGGCCTGCTCGCCGATGAACTCGGCCTGCGACTGCGCCAGCTCCTGGGCAAGCGCGGCAGCGTAGGGCGCGAGGCGGCTGTGGTCGTAGGGCGAGAGATCGATCACGTAGCGGTTGGGCACGAGGGCGCGCCCACCGGCCAGGATCGCCTTGTGCGCCTCAGCCTCCCGCTGCATGGCGTTGAGGATCTCCACGGGGTGGACGACCCCCTTGAACACCTTCGCGAAGGCCCCCTCAACCAGGCCTTCAAGACGCTTCTCGAAGCGTTGCAGCACGCTCACCGGCTCCTCCTCGGGTTCCGAGGACATGATGGTATCCGGCCGAGGCACATGGAGTCCGCATGCCGATCGACCGCTCGCAGCCGGCCTGTCCTTGGGGGCCGGATTTGCCGTGCTATTGTTCCCAGGCGCCGCGAGCGGGAACCAGCCGGGAACCCTCAGTTGTGAGGATCCACCCGGCTAGGGGAACTCTCTCGCGACGCACCATGGGACAGCGTAATATGTCTCGGCAGCCGCCGAAGGGCGGGTTCGGGACATAACTATGTCGTGTCCCGATGGGGAAGTGGCGGAATGGCAGACGCGCACGGTTCAGGTCCGTGTGCCCGAAAGGGCGTGGGGGTTCAACTCCCCCCTTCCCCACCATGACGAAGGGCTCCGCACCATGCGGAGCCCTTCCTTCGTACCGGGGTCGATCCGGGCGGCGTTATGCTCCGGTGACCTTCAACCATCCCACCCCCGAATTCTGGAGTGACGTGTGACTGTCGCGCTGGTGACCGGATCCGGCGGTCTGATCGGCTCGGAGGCGGTGCGGCACTTCGCCGGGCTGGGCCTCGACGTGGTCGGCATCGACAACGACATGCGCCGGGAGTTCTTCGGCGCCGAGGCGTCCACCGCCTGGAACGTGTCGCGGCTGACCAGCGAACTAGGTACGGCGTACACGCACCATGCCGCCGACATCCGCGACCGGGACGCGCTCGCGGAGATCTTCCGGCGCTACGGCCGCGACATCGCGGTCGTGATCCACACGGCGGCCCAGCCGTCGCACGACTGGGCGGTGCGCGACCCGTTCACCGACTTCGACGTCAACGCCGGCGGGACCCTCAACGTCCTGCAGAACGTGCGTGAGCACTGCGCCGAGGCGCCGTTCATCCACTGCTCCACCAACAAGGTGTACGGCGACCGGCCCAACTCGCTGCCACTGGTCGAGTTGGAGACCCGCTGGGAGATCGAGCCGGGTCACCCGTACGAGGCGGGGATCAAGGAGGACATGTCGATCGACGCGTGCCTGCACTCGGTCTTCGGGGCCTCCAAGGTCGCCGCCGACGTGATGGTGCAGGAGTACGGTCGCTACTTCGACATGAAGACCGCCTGTTTCCGAGGCGGCACGCTCACCGGCCCGGCGCACTCGGCGACCGAACTGCACGGTTTCCTCGGGTATGTCATGCGCTGCAACATGGAGCGCCGCACCTACAAGATCTTCGGCTACAAGGGCAAGATGGTCCGCGACGCGATCCACAGCCACGACGTGGTCGCCGCGTTCGAGGCGTTCTTCCGGGCGCCGCGGTCGGCGGCGGTCTACAACCTGGGCGGTGGCCGGCACTCCAACACCTCGCATCTGGAGGCGTTCGCCACCGCCGAACGGATCACCGGAATCGGGATGGTCACCGAATACCACGAGGCCAACCGGATCGGCGACCACCAGTGGTGGATCGGCTCCAACGAGGCGTTCCAGGCCGACTACCCGGACTGGAAGCAGGTCTACGACGTCCCGATGATCCTCCAGGAGATCTACGAGGCGAACGTCGACAAGTGGGTGCCGAAGGCATGAGCGAGCGGAGCGGGCAGGGCCTCATGATTGCCAAGGGCAAGAAGAACGTGCTGGGCGTCCTGGTCGACGCCACCGACTACGCGGCGGCCACCGAGCAGGTGATCGCCGCCGCCCACGAGCGCCGGCCGCTGGCGCTGACCGCGCTGGCCGTGCACGGGGTCATGACCGGGGTGCTCGACAAGGCGCACAACGCCCGACTGAACTCCTTCGACCTGGTGACCCCGGACGGCCAGCCGGTGCGCTGGGCGCTCAACCTGCTGCACAAGGCCGGGCTGACCGACCGGGTCTACGGGCCGAACCTGACCCTGAAGGTGCTGGAGCGGTGCGCGGCCGACGGGCTGCCGGTCTATCTCTACGGCTCGACCGACGAGACGCTGGCCCGGCTGGTGCCGGCGCTGGAGCGGATGTTCCCGGCGCTGAAGCTGGCCGGTGTCGAGGCGTCGAAGTTCCGGGCGGTGGAGCCGGGCGAGGACGCGCGGATCGCCGACCGGATCCGGTCGTCGGGTGCTCGGCTGGTCCTGGTCGGCCTGGGGTGTCCCCGGCAGGAGGTCTTCGCCTACGCGATGCGGCCGCTGCTCGACATGCCGCTGATGGCGGTCGGGGCGGCGTTCGACTACCACGCCGGGCTGCTGCGCAATCCGCCGCCGTGGATGCAGCGGGTGGGCCTGGAGTGGCTGTGGCGGCTCGGCCTGGAGCCGAAGCGGCTGTGGCGTCGCTACGTCATCCTCAACCCGGCCTACCTGAGCCGGCTGGCCGCGCAGAAGACCGGGCTCTGGAAGGCCACCCCGCCGCCGCCGGCGACTGAGCGCCCGACCAGCTTCGCGGTCTGACTCCCGACCATCGCCCGGCCGGTGGATCAAACCGGCCGGGTGATGGGCTGGCGTGTAGGAATGCGCTTTCCTATGCTGTCCGCATGAGGATCGACGAGGCGCTCACTCCCGCTGCCCTGCTACCCAAGATCGAGAAATTGTGGGAGGCGTCCGCCCACAAGATCGACTCAATCGAGAAGACGTCCCCTCCGGGCTCGCCCTCGCCGGTCTTCACCGTCGCGGGACGCTACACCGCGCGCGGCTGGACCGAATGGACCCAGGGTTTCCAGTACGGCTCCGCGGTGCTCCAGTTCGACGCCACCGGTGACCAGCGCTTCCTCGACTCCGCCCGGGAGTCGACCGTGGCTCTCATGGCCAGCCACATCAGCCACATCGGCGTGCACGACCACGGCTTCAACAACGTCAGCACGTACGGCAACCTGTGGCGGCTGATGGCCGAGGGCCGGATCCCGCACGACCCCCGGGAACGCGACTTCTACGAACTCGCCCTCAAGCTGACCGGCGCCGTGCAGGCCGCCCGCTGGCGCGACACGATCGACGGCACCGGCTACATCTACTCGTTCAACGGGCCGCAGTCGCTCTTCGTCGACACGATCCGCTCCTGCCGCGCACTGTCCGTGTCGCACCTGCTCGGCCACGCCCTGATGGGCGAACGCGACGAGCGGATCTCGCTGCTCGGCCGGCTGATCGAGCACGCCGTGAACACCGCCCGGTGGAACGTCTTCTACGGCGAGGGCCGGGACAGCTACGACGTACGGGGGCGTACCGCCCACGAGTCGGTCTTCAACGTCAACGACGGCAGCTTCCGCTGCCCCAGCTCCCAGCAGGGCTACTCGCCGTTCAGCACCTGGACCCGCGGGCTGGCCTGGGCGATGGTCGGGTTCCCCGAGCAACTGGAGTTCCTGGCCCTGATCGACGACGCCGAACTCGAGCCGTACGGCGGGCGCGAACAGGTCGAGCAGATCTTCCTCAAGGCGGCGCTGGCCACCTGCGACTTCTACCTGGAGAACACCCCGGTCGACGGCATCCCGTACTGGGACACCGGCGCGCCCGGCCTGGTCCACCTCGGCGACTACCTCGCCGCCCCGGCCGACCCGTACAACGCGCACGAGCCGGTCGACTCGTCGGCCGCCGCGATCGGCGCGCAGGGCCTGCTGCGGCTCGGCCGCTATCTGACCGGTGCCGGCCGCGCGGCCGAGGGGCAGCGCTACTGGCAGGCCGGCCTGACCGTGGCCGACACCCTCTTCGGCGAGCCCTACCTGAGCACCGACCCCGACCACCAGGGCCTGATCCTGCACTCGGTCTACCACCGGCCGAACGGCTGGGACCACGTGCCGGCGGGTCAGCGGGTGCCGAACGGCGAGTCGAGCATGTGGGGCGACTACCACGCCCGCGAGCTGGCCCTCTACCTCCAGCGGGTGGCCCGCGACGAGCCGTACTACACGTTCTTCGGGCCGGCCGGCGCGGCCGGGGGTGCCCGGTGAGCCGGGCGGCGATCGTCACCGGCGGCTCGCGCGGCATCGGGCGCGGCATCGTCCGGTCGCTGGCCGGCGCCGGCTACGACGTGGTGGTCAACTACGCCAGCAACGCCGACGCGGCCAAGGAGGTCGGTGCCGAGGTCGAGGCGCTCGGCCAGCGTGCCCACCTGGTGCAGGCCGACGTCTCGGTGACGGCCGACCGGCAGAAGCTGGTCGACGAGGCGATCGCCGCGTTCGGCCGGCTCGACCTGCTGGTCAGCAACGCCGGGGTGGCCCCGGACGTACGCGCCGACATGCTGGAGGCCAGCGAGGAGTCGTTCGACCGGCTGATCCGGATCAACCTCAAGGGCCCGTACTTCCTGGCCCAGGCCGCGGCCCGGAAGATGATCGACCAGATCGAGGCCGGCGTGGTCACCGCCCCGAAGATCGTGATCGTGTCGTCGATCAGCACCTACACGGCGAGCGTGAACCGGGGCGACTACTGCGTCTCGAAGGCCGGCCTGGGGATGGTCGCCCAGCTCTTCGCCGCCCGGCTGGCCGAGCACGGCATCAACGTCTACGAGATCCGGCCGGGCATCATCGAGACCGACATGACCGGCGGGGTCAAGGCGAAGTACGACGACCTGATCTTCAACCAGGGCATCACGCCGATCCGCCGGTGGGGACAGCCGGAGGACGTGGGACGCGCCGTCGTGGCCGTCGCGACCGACCTGCTGCCGTTCAGCACCGGCCAGGTCATCGACGTGGACGGCGGCTTCCACCTGCGTACGCTCTGATCGCAACGACAGGGGCCCCGGCGGCGGAGCTGCGGGTACGCGCCTGGCACGCCGCCGCCCTGCTGCGCGACGCGGTCGGGGATGCCGCCGGTGCCCGCCGG